>NZ_JBSGFR010000044.1:0-75207 GCF_053603475.1 Actinoplanes sp. NPDC004185
GCTGCTCCTGCGCAACCCTGCCGAGCTGGTGGTAAATGCCGGCGGCGCGTGTCGTTGTAGGGGTATGCCCGCTTCGTCAGAGCGGTCCGCGGCCCGCCCGCAGCAGGAGCAACGCCACCTGGGTGCCGTCCGGGCCGAGCGCCTCACGGAAGCGCTCGACGATCTCGCGCTCGCGGGAGAGGACCAGCCGCGTGCCGCCCGAGGCCATCCGGGTGCGGCCGACGTGCTGGGAAAGGCGGGAACGTTCCAGCCACAGGTCGATCAGCGCCTGGTCGATCTCGTCGATCCGCTCGCGGATCGCCTTGATCTCCTCCGCGGCGGGTTCGGCGCCGGCGCCGGTCTGCTGGTCCATCAGGTCTGCGCTCATGTCGTGCTCCTCGGGTGCTGACGTCCCGGTCGGCCCGGCCCGGGCAGCATCAAGCCCCGGGCTCGGGAGCCCGGGGCTTGATGTAGGTCTGTCGTTCAGACGCGTCCTACGGTCGCCGGAGCTCCGGGTCCGTAGTAAAAAAATCGCGCCTGCTGGATCACGAAGCGAGTATGTACCCGGCCCGGGCCGCTCCGCAAGGAAACGGCCCGAACCGTGGGACGCGGCCCGATCAGCCGATTTTGGTGATCCGGTTGGCCGGGCCCGGCGCGATCGGGGTGCCCGCGCCGAGGTAGCCGATCAGAGCATCGACGTCGAAGCCCGGTGCCGTGGTGCGGCCCGTGCCCAGCGTCAGGTTGGTGAAGCCGTCGCCGCCGTTGGCCAGGAAGTCGTTCGTGGTGACCTGGTAGGTGGCGGCCGGGTCGATCGGGGTGCCGTTGAGGGCCAGCGCGCTCACCTTCGAGCCGGGCGCGGCGGTGCTGTTCCAGGAGTAGGTGAAGCCCGCCGACACCTGCAGGATGCGCTGGGTGCTCTGCCCGCCGAAGCCGACGAACTGCTGCTCCAGCACGTCCTTGAGCTGGGCGCCGGTGAGGGTCTGGGTGACCACCAGGTTGTTGAACGGCTGGACGGTGAACGCCTCGCCGTAGGTCACCTGGCCGGTGGCCTCGCCGCCGGCCGACGCCTCGGCGTCGAAGTCGGCCCGGATGCCACCCGGGTTCATCAGCGCGATCTGCGCGTTGGCGCTGGTCTTCGTCCAGGCCAGCTGGGCGTCCGCGATCACGTCACCGAGCGCCGACTCGCCGTTGGCGCCGGCCGTACGGGTGATGTCGCCGGTGATGGTGCCGACGACGCGGTTGGCGATCGGGGCGACCGCGGTGCGGTACTTGTCCGCGACCTTCTTGGCGTTCGGGTCGACCGTGGCCGGGTTCTTCAGGAAGACGCCGGCGGCGTCCTTGAGCCAGCCGCCCTTGCCGTCGGAGACGCCGTTCTCCACCACCACGTTCTTGGCGGTGATGTCGGCGAACCGGCCGGTGCGCCGGTCGATCGCGTAGTCGATGTCGGTGATCAGCTGGCCGTTGGTGCCGGCACTGGTCACCACCGAGGTGCCGGCGGAGTTCGGCAGCGTGCAGGTGTAGAAGCGGTGGGTGTGGCCGGAGACCACCAGGCGGAACTCGGGATTCAGGCCCGCGACGATCGGCACGATGGGCCCGGAGAAGGCGTTGCAGTCCGAGACGCCCGGGACCGGGACCTGCTCGGAGACGTTCTGCTGGCCGCCCTGGTGCACGAGCAGCACCTGAGCCTTGACGCCGAACAGCTTGAGCAGGTCGCCCCACTTGTTGGCCGTCTCGACCTCGTTGGCGAAGCGCACGTTCTGGATGCCGGCCGGGTTCACGATGCCGGCGGTGCCCTCCAGGGTGAGCCCGACGAAGCCGACCGGCACGCTGTTGACGAACTTGATGTCGATCGGCGGCAGGATCGGCAGGCCGGTCTTCTTGTTGATGGTGTTCGCCGCGAGGTAGGTGAAGTCGGCGCCGCCGAAGCCGTCGCCGTCCTGGCAGCCGTCCTTGGGGTGACAGCCACCGCGCTGCATCCGGATCAGTTCGTCGACGCCCTCGTCGAACTCGTGGTTGCCCACGGAGCTGACCTGCAGGCCCACCTCGTTCATGAGCTCGATCGTCGGCTCGTCGTGGAAGGCGGCGCTGACCAGCGGGGTCGCGCCGATCAGGTCGCCGGCGCCGACGGTGAGGGTCTTGCGGCCCTCGGCGGCGGCGTCGGCCCGCAGCTTGCGCAGGTAGGTCGCGAGGTATTCGACGCCGCCGGCCGGAGTGCCGTTGACGGCCGCGCCGCTGCCGCCGGGCGGGTCGATGGCGCCGTGGAAGTCGTTGTAGCTGAGGAACTGGCCCTTGACCGTCTTGCCGGACAGTCCGTAGGACACGCTGGCCGGGGCCATGCCCGGCAGATACTGGGCGACGGGCGTGGTGGCCGGTGCTGCGTCGGGCTTCGTCGTCGGCAGGGTGGCGACGACGGCCAGAGCGAGGGCCGGTACGGCGAGATGACGCAGCACGGCCCAGCCGCGGCGGCGGGGGTGGTCCATAGTATTCGGTCTCCCGGTCGGGTTACGGATCAACCAACGTGCTCAGCCTGCTGGATCGATGCTGGTCAGCGCTACCGCTTGGGGATGACAGCTTGGTTGCGGCGAACCGCTGCGCACCGTCGAGGAAGATTGTCGGGGGTGCGGCATAGACTTGTCCGGCGATGCGAGCCCTTCCGGAAAACTCCCAGCCCCTGTTTGCCATGCCGCCTGTCCAGGTGGCTGAATCTCCTGGTCAGGAGGGTGCGCCCCGGCGGCCGCAGGCCCACCGGCCGGATCCGGAGTCGCTGCTGGTCGGGCTCAACACCCCGCAGCGCGACGCGGTGACCCACGCCGGATCACCGTTGCTGATCGTCGCCGGTGCCGGTTCGGGCAAGACCCGGGTGCTGACCCACCGGATCGCCTACCTGCTGGCCGCGCGGGACGTGCATCCCGGGCAGATCATCGCCATCACCTTCACCAACAAGGCCGCCGGTGAGATGAAGGAGCGGGTCGCCGCTCTCGTCGGTCCCCGGGCCCGGCTGATGTGGGTGTCGACCTTCCACTCCGCCTGCGTGCGCATCCTGCGGGCCGAGCACGAGCACGCCGGGCTGAAGAGCACCTTCTCCATCTACGACGCGGACGACTCGCGGCGGCTGATGCAGCTCGTCGCCCGCGAGCTCGACCTGGACCCGAAGCGTTACACGGCCCGCGGCCTGGCCGCCCAGGTCTCGAACCTGAAGAACGAGCTGGTCGAGCCCGAGGAGTTCAAGGACCGGGCGAAGGGCCCCAACGAGCGGGCCGTCGCCGAGGCGTACGTGCTGTATCAGCGCCGCCTCAAGGAGGCGCACGCCCTCGACTTCGACGACATCATCATGGCGACCGTGCACCTGCTGCAGTCGCACCCGCACGTCGCGGAGGTCTACCGCCGCCGCTTCCGGCACGTGATGGTCGACGAGTACCAGGACACCAACCACGCCCAGTACATGCTGGTCAAGGAGCTGGTCGGGCCGGCCGAGGGTGAGGTCGAGCCGGCTGAGCTGTGCGTGGTGGGCGACGCCGACCAGTCGATCTACGCGTTCCGCGGCGCCACCATCCGCAACATCCTGGAGTTCGAGCGCGACTACCCGAACGCCCGCACGATCCTGCTGGAGCAGAACTACCGCTCCACCCAGACGATCCTGTCCGCGGCCAACGCGGTCATCGACCGCAACACCTCCCGCAAGCCCAAGCGGCTGTGGAGCGATCAGGGCGCCGGCGAGCAGATCGTCGGGTACGTCGCCGACACCGAGCACGCCGAGGCCGACTGGGTGGCCCGCGAGATCGACCGGCTCACCGACAACCACAAGGTCCGCCCGGGTGACGTGGCGGTCTTCTACCGCACCAACGCGCAGTCCCGCGTCTTCGAGGAGGTGTTCATCCGCGTCGGCCTGCCGTACAAGGTCGTCGGCGGGGTGCGCTTCTACGAGCGCAAGGAGGTCCGCGACGCGCTGGCCTACCTGCGCGCGGTGGTCAACGACGACGACACGGTCAGCATCCGCCGCGTGCTCAACACTCCCCGCCGTGGCATCGGCGACCGGGCCGAGGCGTGCGTGGAGGCACTGTCCACCCGCGACCGGATCTCGTTCGGCCAGGCGTTGCGCGGCGCCAGGAACGCCCCGGGCATCTCGACCCGCGCGGCCAACAGCATCGCCGACTTCGTCCAGCTCCTCGACGACCTGCGGGAGATGTCCCTGACCGCGCCGCCGGAGGAGGTCCTGGAGGCCGCGTTGCAGCGATCCGGCCTGCTGACCGAGCTGGAGGAGAGCCTCGACCCGCAGGACCAGGGCCGGGTGGAGAATCTCCAGGAGCTCGTCAGCGTCGCCCGGGAGTACACCGAGCGGGTGGAGGCCCAGGCCGCAGAGGACGAGGACGCGCCGGCCGCGACGCTGGCCGGTTTCCTCGAGCAGGTGGCGCTGGTCGCCGACGCCGATCAGATCCCCAGCGACGATCCCGATCACCAGGGTGTGGTCACCCTGATGACGCTGCACACCGCCAAGGGCCTCGAGTTCCCCGTGGTGTTCCTCACCGGTCTCGAGGACGGTGTCTTCCCGCACATGCGGGCCCTGGGGGACAACACCGAGCTGGAGGAGGAGCGGCGGCTGGCGTACGTCGGCATCACCCGCGCCCGCCAGCGGCTCTACCTGTCCCGCGCGGTGACCCGGTCGGCGTGGGGCCAGCCGCAGTACAACCCGCCCTCACGCTTCACCGACGAGCTGCCGAGCGAGCTGGTGCGCTGGGAGCGTACGGCGGGGTCGTACACGTCCTGGTCGGGCACGGGCGGCGGCGTCGGCGGCCGTGGCGGCGGTGACCGCGGGCGTGGCGGCGGCTTCTCCGGCGGCACCCCGAAGGCGCAGCAGCTCGCCCAGCGTCTCGGCGTGGACGCGAGCAGGCTGACCACCGCGAGCGAGATGAAGCAGACACCCAAGGTGGCGGCCGGCGACCGGGTCAACCACCAGCGGTACGGCCTGGGCCGGGTGGTGACCGTGGACGGCCACGGTCCCGGCGCCCGCGCGCAGATCGACTTCGGCGACCAGGTCATGTGGCTGGTCCTGCGGCACGCCCCGATCGAGAAGATCTAGCGCCCCGCTCCAGGGCCGGCTGCGCTTCGTGCAGCTGGTCCTCCGGCGCGCCGGGGGCGGGAAGTCAGGGCTGGGTCGCCGGGGTGGCGCAGCCGGGGATGTCGACGCCGTGCTCACGCATCCAGGCGGTCGGTTCGATCGGGTTCTTGTAGCTGCCCTGGTGCACCTCGAAGTGCAGGTGCGGGCCGGTCGAGTGACCGGTGGAGCCCTCGTTGCCGATCTGCTCCCCGGCCGCGACATGCTGCCCGACGGTCGTGGTGATCACCGACATGTGCCCGTAGTGGGTGAGGTAGCCGTTGCCGTGGTCGATCAGCACGGCGTTGCCGTAGCCCTCGGCGGGTCCGGCGGCCACGACGACGCCCGCGCCCGCGGCCCCGATCGGGGTGCCGTCCGGCGCGGCCAGGTCGACACCGGCGTGCAGGCGGCCCCAGCGCGGGCCGAAGCAGGAGGTGGTCGCGCCTTCCGGCATCGGGTTCACCCACAGCGGCAGCGGCTTCTCCTTGCGGGCCTGCGGGACGAACGGAACGCCCTCGTCGACGAGCTGGACGCCGGCTGCGGTGGCGGACGGGGACGATGCGACCGGGGTGGGCGAAGCCGTGGGGGACGGCGGGAGCGTGGGCGTCGGGGCCGGGGTGGGCATGCTGGGGACCACGGCTGCCTGTGCGGCGGCCTGACGGGTCTTTGCGGCCGCTGGGGAGGACGAGGCGCCGTCGGTGGCCGTCGTCAGGCCGGCCACGCCCACACCGGCGACCAGGGCGGCAGCCACGGCGTAGCGGCCCTTCTCGGCGACCGCGGTGCTGGGGGCGCGGTGGCTGTGCAGCGGCGTCGTTCGGCGGTGGCGGCCGCGGACGTTCCGGTTGGCTCGATGCTGCACGGCGGGGTGATCCTCCAGGTCTCGGTGTCCGACACCTGCCTGTCGGCACCGTCCTGCGGATCTTGAGGGGAGCGCGCCCGGTGCAACCGGCCCGGTTGCGAAACAGTTGCACACATGAAGAACCGCCGGACCAGCAGCGGTCCGGCGGTGGGTGGAGCGGGATCAGGAGGCGGCGAGGTCGCCGTACACCGACTCGATGCGGAGCTTGATGTCGACGCCGTGCTCGCGCAGGAAGACGATCGGGTCGGTCGGTGCGCCCTTGACGTGCACCTCGAGGTGCAGGTGGGTGCCGTACGAGTAGCCCGTGTTGCCGACCTCACCGATGACCTGGCCGGCCTTGACCTTGTCGCCGCTCTTCACCAGCAGCCGCCGGGAGTGGGCGTAGATCATTTCTGTGCCGTCGGAGTGCTTGATGGTGATCGCGTACCCGTAGCCGCCCTGGTAGCCGGCGGAGGTCACCTCACCGGCGTGCACGGCCATGTACGGAGTGCCCTCCGGCGCGGCCAGGTCGATGCCGGCGTGCAGCTTGCCGAAACGGACGCCGTACGCGGAGGTGAACTGGTAGTCGTTCAGGGGGAGCAGCCAGGCCTCGGCCTCGGCCTGCTCCTCGGAGATCTTGGTGCTGCTCTGCCGGTCCTCGCCACGGGAGGCGCGCTCGCCCTCGGCGGTGCGCTCGGCCAGGGTGTTGTCGACGGACGAGGCCGCTTCGAGATTCTGCAGGACCGTGGGGTTGACGGCCTTCGCGTCCGGGAGCTGCGAGGCGGCTCCCAGGGCGACCACTCCGGCGCCGACGAATGCCGACGTGACGACGACGGCATAGCGGCTGCGCGGAGGGGTGGGAACGCGGCGACGGCCGCGATAGCGGTCGGGCTCAGACGACAAGCGCTGACGCACGAACAACCCTCCGTCGGTGGCAAAGAGCGGCAGCCACCGGGCGGGGAACAGATGCTGAACGGTGGTTTGCCGAGCGGTCGGTCCGGCGTTAACCGGTTGACAGCCGTGGGCCACGGTAACGAAACGCAACGCCGGTCACAAGTCGCAGCGCCAATTCGCTGACAGTTCGCTGTCGGCATTAGGACGCGAATGTCCGAGTTGGTGGCAATTCTGAGGTGAAAGAGTGCTGGCTCTCCGTAACTGCGGTTCTAACGCAAAGTCATGTGACGTGGAATACGTTAAATGGTGCTTGCCTGCGGGGTCCTGATGGTCTTGGCGCCGGCGGGTAGTACGGAGCGGCGGCTTCCTCGGTTCAACCGCGCCGGGTTACCGTTCGTTCAGGTGGCAGTTTCCGGGTCGGCCGGCAGTGCAGCCGGTGAGTGCCGAAGGGGTCGCAGATGCAAGCACGGATCAGGGTCGTCGTCGCCAAACCAGGGCTGGACGGCCACGACAGGGGCGCCAAGGTGGTGGCGCGGGCGCTGCGGGACGCCGGTATGGAGGTCGTCTACACCGGCCTGCACCAGACGCCCGAGCAGATCGTCGAGACCGCCATCCAGGAGGACGCGGACGCCATCGGGCTGTCCGTGCTCTCCGGGGCGCACATGACGCTGTTCCGGCGAGTGCTGGAACTGCTCGCGGAACGTGACGCGGCCGACATCGTGGTATTCGGCGGCGGCATCATTCCGGCCGACGACATAACCGAGCTGGAGAAGATGGGCGTGGCCCATATCTTCACGCCGGGCGCCACAACCGCATCCATCATCGAATGGGTACGCGCCAATGTGGCCACGCCAGTGGCGTGACCGGACAACCGCAAAGAGTCAATAAGAACTAAGGGAGAGGCCGGACGCACCCCTCACACGTCCGGCCTCTCTATGCACGATGCCCCGCCGCCACCCCTCGACCGACAGGGCATCGGCCGCTCTCGTCATCGCTCAGCGCTCCGACATCACACTCAACGACGCCCCCGAACCCGGGTTACGCGACTCGGGACGACTTTTTCGCGCGGGTCCGCGTAGCCTCTCGCACCGTGCAGCCCTACCCCGTGGTCCCGCGCATTCCCGAGGACCAGCCCTTCATCGTCCGGCCCAGCGTCCGCAAGCGCGTCCTGGTCTTCGGCAGCTTCCTCCTGGGCCTGATGGCCATCCTCGGCTGCGTGCTGGGCCTCGGGGCGATCGGCTCCGACAACGGCCTCGCCCTGCTGGTGCTCTTCCTGGTGATCGGCGTCGTCTTCGCCGGCCTGTTCGGCCTGCAGATCTGGCTGCTCGCCGGCGGCGGCCCGGTGCTCGCGGTCGGGCCCGCCGGCCTGTGGATCAAGACCCGGCCGAGCCGGGGCCAGGCGATCTGGCTGCCCTGGGAGGCCATCGGCATGATCTCCCGGCGGCGCTGGAGCCTGGAGAAGATGCTCTGCGTGGCTCCCCGCGACCCGCGGGCCGAGCAGAAGCTGGGCGCGTTCACCGCCTTCGACTCCATGGTCACCCAGGCCGCGTTCGGCACCGGCTTCACCGCGACGCTCAACTACGCCGACAAGAGCGAGCAGGAGATCCTGCAGGCCGTCGCCTATTTCGCCGCGGGACGCGTGCCGCTGACGTAGCCCGGCGGCTGTGTGGTCTTGCACACCGTGCACCCGCGGCGGCGCACCCGGTGGTGAGGTGGCTAGGCTGCGAAATGAGGCCTCAGGGCCGACATTTCTCTCACGCTGGCGGCGACGCAACGACGCGCCGCGGACATCAGGTCGGGACGCGGGTACGCGGCTTGCCGGGGCAAGCGTCGCGAGCGAAAGGAGACACGTGGACCTGTTCGAGTATCAGGGGCGCGACCTGTTCGAACGGCACGGGCTGCCCGTGCTGGGCGGCGGCGTCGCCGAGACCCCGCAGGAGGCCCGCGCGATCGCCGAGCGACTCGGCGGCAAGGTCGTGGTCAAGGCGCAGGTGAAGGTCGGCGGCCGCGGCAAGGCCGGCGGCGTCAAGCTGGCCGACGGCGCGGACGAGGCCGAGGCCCGCGCGACGGACATCCTCGGGATGGACATCAAGGGCCACACCGTGCACAAGGTGATGCTCGCCGAGACCGCGGACATCAAGGAGGAGTACTACTTCTCCTACCTGCTGGACCGGGCCAACCGCACCTTCCTCTGCATCGCCTCCGTGGCCGGCGGCATGGAGATCGAGACCGTCGCCGAGGAGGACCCGGAGCGGGTCGCCAAGATCGCGATCGACGCCAACGAGGGTGTCACCGAGGCCAAGGCGCGCGAGATCGTCGCCGCCGCCAAGTTCCCGGCCGAGGTCGCCGAGCCGATCGTCGACATCGCGGTGAAGCTCTGGCAGGCCTTCGTGGCCGAGGACGCGACGCTGGTCGAGGTCAACCCGCTGGCCAAGGTCGGCGACGGCCGGGTGCTGCTGCTGGACGCGAAGATCACCCTGGACGAGAACGCCGGCTTCCGGCACGCCGACCACGAGGCGCTGATCGACCAGTCCGCGGTCGACCCGCTGGAGCAGGCGGCCAAGGCCAAGAACCTCAACTACGTCAAGCTCGACGGCGAGGTCGGGATCATCGGCAACGGCGCCGGCCTGGTCATGTCGACGCTCGACGTGGTCGCGTACGCGGGCGAGGGACACGGCGGCGTCAAGCCGGCCAACTTCCTCGACATCGGCGGCGGCGCCAGCGCCCAGGTCATGGCCAACGGCCTGGAGATCGTGCTGGGCGACCCGGCGGTCAAGTCGGTCTTCGTGAACGTCTTCGGTGGCATCACCGCCTGCGACGAGGTCGCCAACGGCATCATCCAGGCCCTGGCCCTGCTCGGTGAGCGCGGCGAGGCCGTCACCAAGCCGCTCGTGGTGCGCCTCGACGGCAACAACGCCGAGGCCGGCCGGGCGATCCTGGACCAGGCCAACAACCCGCTGGTGCAGCGGGTGGACACGATGGACGGTGCGGCCGAGCGTGCCGCCGAGCTCGCAGCTGCGGGGAAGTGACGACATGGCTATCTGGCTCACCAAGGACTCCAAGGTCATCGTCCAGGGCATGACCGGCGCGGAGGGCTCCAAGCACACCCGCCGGATGCTCGCCGCGGGCACCAACGTGGTCGGCGGCGTCAACCCGCGCAAGGCCGGCACGACCGTGGACTTCGACGGCACGTCGCTGCCGGTCTTCGCGTCCGTCGGTGAGGCGATGAAGGAGACCGGCGCCGACGTGTCGGTCATCTTCGTGCCGCCGGCGTTCACCAAGGGCGCGGTGCTCGAGGCGATCGACGCCGAGATGCCGCTGGCCGTCGTGATCACCGAGGGCGTGCCGGTGCAGGACTCGGCCGCCTTCTGGGCGCACAACATCGCCCAGGGTCAGAAGACGCGGATCATCGGCCCGAACTGCCCCGGCATCGCCTCGCCGGGCGCCTCCAACGCCGGCATCATCCCGGCCGACATCACCCCGGGCGGTCGCATCGGCCTGGTCAGCAAGAGCGGCACGCTGACCTACCAGCTCATGTACGAGCTGCGCGACATCGGCTTCTCCACCGCGGTCGGCATCGGCGGCGACCCGATCATCGGCACCACCCACATCGACGCGCTCAAGGCCTTCCAGGAGGACCCGGAGACCGACGCGATCGTGATGATCGGTGAGATCGGCGGCGACGCCGAGGAGCGCGCGGCCGAGTTCATCGCCAACAACGTGACCAAGCCGGTCGTCGGCTACATCGCCGGCTTCACCGCCCCGGTCGGCAAGACCATGGGCCACGCCGGTGCGATCATCTCCGGCTCGGCGGGCACCGCCGACGCCAAGAAGGCGGCCCTCGAGGCCGCCGGCGTCAAGGTCGGGAAGACCCCGAGCGAGACCGCGCGGCTCATGCGCGAGGTCATGAGCTGACATTGGTACGGCCACAGGCGCGCCGCGGCCCGGACGGTTCACGTCCGGACCGCGGCGCGTCGCTGTGTCCGGTGGCTTTTCGCCGCGCCCGGCCCCGGAGACCGTCCTCGGCAGTGGGCCACCTCCCGCGTACGGGTAGCGATGCGTCCCTTATGGCGTTGATTGCGGCTCCGAGAGCGATCGTTTCGGGTGGTTTGCCGGTGCCCGGGTGCGCACAGGCGTTCGGATGCGGGGCTTTCCGGCGGTCGATGTGCGGCGCGTCGCCGTTTCTGCGTCGCCGCAGGCCGTCCGGCGTGGAAAAGTAGGCCGCGATGCCGACCACCCCCGACCGTCGCGACGGTCGACCCGCCGGCTCGGAGGATCAGTTCGAGGCCGCCGAGGCCGTTCACCTTGCCGCCCGCGAGACGGTCACGGTGCGCCCGTCGGCACCCGAGCGCCCCACCGTCCGCGTCGACCCGGGCGACCGCGCCACCGTGCGGATCGATCCGGGCAACCACCAGACGGTCAAGCTCCCGGGCCAGCGCCGCCCGCCGCCCGGGCCGGGCCGCGCCCCGCTGCCGGTGGCGGCCGCCTTCGCGACCTGCTGGGCCGCCCTGGTGTCGTACGTGCCGGTGGCCGCGGTCATCGGTATGGCCCGCACGCTCGAGGGCCAGGGTGGCCTGGGCGGCGCCACGCACGCCGGGCTGGCCGGCTGGTTGCTCGGCCACGGCGTCCCGATCGGCACCTCGATCGGCCCGCTCGGCCTGGCGCCGCTGCTGCTCACCCTGCTGGCCGGCTGGCGCCTCAACCGCGCCGGCCTGCACGTCATCCGCGCGATCGGCGCCCGCCGCAGCGGCTCACCCCGGGTCGCCCTGCTCGTCGCCGGCATGATCGGCATCTGGTACGCGCTGCTCGGCGCCCTGGCGGCGGTGCTCGTCAACGGCAAGGGCACCGAGGTGTCCGCGGGCCGGGCGGCGTTCCACTTCTTCCTCGCCGGGCTGGTGTTCTCCCTGATCGGCACGCTGCGCAGCACCGACGCACTGGTCGTGACGGCCCGCCGGATCCCACCGGCGCTGCGCCACGGCCTCCGCACGGGCGTCGTGGCGGCGCTGCTGGTGCTGGCGGCCGGGGCGGCCTTCGCGGGCCTGTCCGTGGCGGTCGGCGGAGGACAGGCGGCGGACATGATCTCGGCGTACCGGACCGGGGTGGCCGGGCAGGCCGGCATCACCCTGGTCAGCCTGGCGTACGGCGCCAACGGCGTGATCTGGTCGGCGGCGTACCTGCTGGGCCCCGGTTTCCTGCTGGGGGCCGACTCCGCCGTACGGGTGACCGAAGTGACCGTCGGCCCGCTGCCGACCGTGCCGCTGCTGGCCGGCCTGCCGGACGGCCCGATGGGCGCGAGTGGCGCGGCGCTGCTGGCGGTGCCCGTGCTGGCGGCGATGGCGGCCGGCTGGTTGCTGACCCGGCGGCTGGTGAACCTGCATCACGTGGTCGACGGGCACCTGGTGCACGGGCGCACCCCGGGCGAACCGGCGCCGGTCGAGCCGAGCTGGTCGCTGGTGCTCGGCGCGGCGGCCCTGGCGGGTCCGGTGGCCGGGCTGGTGCTGGGCGTGCTGTCGTGGATGTCGGGCGGGCCGCTGGGCGACGGACGGCTCTCCGAGATCGGCCCGGTCCCGTGGCACGTCGCCCTGATCGCGACGATGGTGGTCACGGTCTCGGCCTGCATCGGCGCAGCGGCGGGCCGCGCCTTCCGCGCCCCGGCCCGCGGCTGACCCGGCCTGCGCCCGCCGCCGGATCCCCGGCCTGCTGACCACCGTCCTGGGGGAGCACGGACCTGGCATTCGGCGGGAGCGACGGTCGGCACCATGCACGGACGCACGACATCAAGCTCTTGATCCGCGGGGATCCGCCGCTGATCGGACTGCCGCCGGATGCGCGAAGGGCGCCCCGGCCGTGGCCGGGACGCCCTTGCGGTGGTGCCGCTCAGATCGTCAGGAGTTCGACGACATGAGGTCGCCCAGCGCGCCGGTGGCGGCCAGGATGATGTTGATGACCAGGGCCAGCACGATGACGCCGAAGGTCACGTAGGCGAGCGTGGGCTTCTTGCCGACCTTGCGGGCCTCGAGCAGGCTCAGCACGCCGAAGACGATGCCGAGGGGCCAGCAGCAGAAGGCGAACACAATGCCGAGGACGCCCCAGAGCGTCACCTTGTCGTTGCCCGGCGCTGCGGGCGGCTGCTGACCGTAGTAGGGCGGTGGCGTCACGGGCGAATCCTCCAGATAAATCCGCGCAATGCGGTGGTGTGCAGATCGGGCGCACGTGGACCATCACGTGAGCGGCCCGCAGCCTAACTGATGATCAGCCGTTTCCGCTGTCCTCGAAACGACCCGTTTGCCGTCGTCAGCGGCCACGACGATAGGGTGCTCGGGTGACAGACCCCGCGCCCGCCCGCCTGGTCGTCCTCGTCTCCGGCTCCGGCAGCAACCTGCAGGCCCTCCTCGACGCCGCCGCGGATCCCGCGTACGGCGCGAAGGTCGTGGCCGTCGGCGCCGACCGGGACGGGATCGCCGGGCTCGACCGTGCGGCCGCCGCCGGTGTGCCGACGTTCGTCGACTCCGTCAAGGCCTACCCGACCCGCGACGACTGGGACGCCGCCCTGACCGCCCACGTGGCCGAGCACAAGCCCGACCTGGTCATCTCGGCCGGCTTCCTCAAGCTGGTCGGCCGGGACTTCCTGGCCGCCTTCGGGGACCGCTACGTCAACACCCACAACGCGCTGCTGCCGTCGTTCCCGGGCATCCACGGCCCGCGCGACGCCCTCGCCTACGGCGTCAAGATCGCCGGGGCGACGCTGTTCTTCGTCGACGCCGGCGTCGACACCGGCCCGATCATCGCCCAGGTCAGCGTGCCCGTGCTCGACGACGACACGGAAGAGACGCTGACCGAGCGCATCAAGGAAGCCGAGCGCCGGCAGCTGGTCGAGTACGTCGGCCGGCTCGTCCGCGAAGGCTGGACCATCACCGACAGGAAGGTCTCCATCCCATGACCGCGGCTCCGCCGACTGATAGTCCAGGCTTGGGTAGTGGCGCTGAGGGTCGCCGTCCCGTCAAGCGGGCGCTGCTGAGCGTGTACGACAAGACCGGCCTGGTCGAGCTCGCGCAGGCGCTGCACGCGGCCGGCGTCCAGGTGGTCTCCACCGGTTCCACCGCGTCGACCGTCGAGGCCGCCGGGGTCCCGGTGACCCGGGTCGAGGAGCTGACCGGCTTCCCGGAGACGCTGGACGGCCGGGTCAAGACGCTGCACCCCAAGGTGCACGCCGGCCTGCTCGCCGATCTGCGGCTGGAGACCCACGCCGCGCAGCTGTCCGAGCTGGCCATCGAGCCGTTCGACCTGCTGGTCAGCAATCTGTACCCGTTCACCGAGACCGTGGCGTCCGGCGCGAGCGTGGACGAGTGCGTCGAGCAGATCGACATCGGCGGGCCGGCGATGGTCCGTGCGGCGGCCAAGAATCACCCGTCCGTGGCGGTGGTCACGGCCGTGGCGGCGTACCCGTTGATCCTGGACGCCCTGCGCGACGGCGGTTTCACGCTGACGCAGCGCAAGCTGCTCGCCGCCCGCGCCTTCGCCGACATCGCCGAGTACGACGTGGCGGTGGCCAACTGGTGTGCCACCACGCTGGCGCCGAGCGAGTGGCCGGAGTTCGCCGGGCTCGCGCTCGAGCGCGAGAGCGCGCTGCGGTACGGCGAGAACCCGCACCAGCAGGCCGCGCTCTACCTCGACCCGAACGCGCCGGCCGGGCTGGCCCAGGCCGTGCAGCTGCACGGCAAGGAGATGTCCTACAACAACTACGTCGACGCGGACGCCGCCTGGCGCTCGGCCAATGACTTCACCGAGCCGTGCGTGGCGATCATCAAGCACGCCAACCCGTGCGGCATCGCGGTCGGCGCCGACGTGGCCGAGGCGCACCGTAAGGCGCACGCCTGCGACCCGGTGTCCGCGTTCGGCGGGGTCATCGCGGTCAACCGGCAGGTGACCGTGGAGCTGGCCCAGCAGCTCGACGGCATCTTCACCGAGGTGATCGTCGCGCCGTCGTTCACCGAGGAGGCGCTCGCGGTCTTCCGCGAGAAGAAGAACCTGCGCGTGCTCGTGGCGCCGGCCTGGAACCCGCCGCCCGCGGAGGTCAAGCAGATCGGTGGCGGCGTACTGGTGCAGATGTCCGACCGCATCGACGCCGAGGGCGACGACCCGGCGAACTGGACGCTGGCCACCGGCGAGGCGGCCACCGCCGAGGAGCTCGCGGATCTGGCCTTCGCCTGGCGGGCGATCCGCTCGGTCAAGAGCAACGCCATCCTGCTGGCTCACGACGGCGCGACCGTCGGAGTGGGCATGGGCCAGGTCAACCGGGTCGACTCGGCGCACCTCGCGGTGAACCGGGCCGGCGCCGACCGGGCCAAGGGCAGCGTGGCCGCGTCCGACGCGTTCTTCCCGTTCCCGGACGGCCTCGAGGTGCTGATCGCCGCCGGCGTCAAGGCGGTCGTGCAGCCGGGCGGCTCCATCCGCGACAACCTGGTCATCGAGGCGGCCGAGAAGGCCGGGATGACCGTCTACCTGACCGGTACGCGGCACTTCTACCACTGATGGACGTCGTCCGGAACGAGACGTTCGCGGGCCAGGACTGGGCCCTCGCCGAGGTGGAACGCGCACACTACGAGGACTGCGCGTTCCACGACGTCGACTGGTCCGAGGCGAAACTGACCGGGTGCACGTTCACGCACTGCGAGTTCGGCAACGTGCGCTTCAACGCCGCCGAGCTGACCACCTGCGCGATCACCCAGTCCGTGCTGCGGCGCTGCTCGTTCTTCGACGCCACCGTGACCGGTTGCAAGCTCACCGGCTCGCAGTTCCTCGACTGTGGACTGCGGCCGCTGACCATCGACGGCGGCGACTGGGGTTTCGTCTCGCTGCGCGGGCAGAACCTCACCGCTGCCAGGCTCGGCGGGCTGCGGCTGCGGGAGGCCGACCTGACCGGCGCCGACCTGACCCGGGCCGACCTGCGCGGCGCCGACCTGTCGCACGCCCGGCTCAAGGACGCCGTCCTGAAGGGCACCGACCTGCGCGGGGCCGACCTGGACGGGGTGGCGCTGCACGGCCTCCGACTGGACGGCACGAAGATCGACATGGCTCAGGCGGTGCAGTTCGCGACCGCGTACGGCGCCAAGGTCAGTGCCTGAACAGTGGTTTACCTCGCCCCGGGCGGCCCTGCCCGGTAATGCGCCGTTAACCGACTGATACGGTCCGGAAAAAGCGTCCCGCCGACTGGGAGTGAGAGACATGGGCAAGAAGGTCACCGTCGTAGGCGCCGGTTTCTACGGGTCCACGACCGCACAGCGTCTGGCCGAGTACGACATCTTCGACACCGTGGTGCTCACCGACATCCTCGAGGGCAAGCCCGCGGGCCTCGCGCTCGACCTCAACCAGTCCCGGCCGATCGAGGGCTTCGAGACCAAGGTCGTCGGCGTCACCACCGGTCCGAACGGTGAGGGCTACGAGGCCATCGAGGGCTCCGACGTCGTCGTGGTCACCGCCGGCCTGCCCCGCAAGCCGGGCATGAGCCGGATGGACCTGCTCGAGGTCAACGCCAAGATCGTGCGTACCGTCGCGGAGAACATCGCCAAGTACGCCCCCAACGCCGTGGTCATCGTGGTCTCCAACCCGGTCGACGAGATGACCGCGCTGGCCCAGATCGCCACCCAGTTCCCCAAGAACCGCGTCTTCGGCCAGGCCGGCGTGCTGGACACGGCCCGCTTCACCAACTCGATCGCCGAGACCCTCGCGGTGCCGGTCAAGAGCGTCAAGGCGCTCACCCTCGGCTCGCACGGCGACACCATGGTGCCGGTGCCCTCGCGCTGCACGGTCGACGGCAAGCCGCTGTCCGACCTGCTGCCGGCCGACAAGATCGAGGAACTGGTCGTCCGCACCCGCAACGGCGGCGCCGAGGTCGTGGCGCTGCTGAAGACCGGCTCGGCCTACTACGCGCCGTCGGCCGCCGCGGCCCGCATGGCCAAGGCCGTGGCCGAGGACTCCGGCGTCGTGCTGCCGGTCTGCGCCTGGGTCGACGGCGAGTACGGCATCTCGGGCGTCTACCTGGGTGTCGAGGCCGAGGTCGGCGCTGACGGCATCAAGAAGGTCGTCGAGGAGAAGCTCACCGACACCGAGCTGGCCGGCCTCAAGGAGGCCGCCGAGGCGGTCCGGGCCAAGCAGGCGGACGTCGCTTCGCTCTGATCTTGCTGCAGGGAAGGCCGGGGCTTCGGTCCCGGTCTTCTTCATTCTCCGGTACGGCAGTACGGCTGACCCAGGTGTGACACCGCCAGCCACGAGCCACGGGCCAGCGCCGCTTCCCGGCTCTTCCGAGCGAGCTGCGCGTCCATGTCGTGCCCGTAGGCGAGGCTCGGATCCACCAGTTGCACCGCGTGCACGAGCAGGTCACCGGTGATCAGCATGCTCTCGCCGCCCTCCTCGACGAGCACCGACTGGTGTCCCGGGGTGTGCCCGGGCGTGGAGACGATCCGTACGCCTGCGCTCAGCTCGGTGTCACCCTCGACCACCTGCAACCGCCCCTGGTCCCGTAGCGGCCGCAGCAGCGTGTCCTGCTGGCGGGCGGCGGCGAAGGCGTCGACCTCCGCGCGCTGCACGATCACCCGGGCGTTCGGGAACGGCGAGTCAGCCGGGACGGCCCAGCCGATGTGGTCCGTGTGCAGGTGGGTCAGCACGATCGCCTCGACGTCCGCGGCCTCGATCCCGGCCGCTGCCAGCTCGGCCGGCAGGTGCCCGGGCACGGGAGCCCAGTCGGCGGCGAGCGAGTGGGCCGGCCCGATCCCCGCGTCGACCAGGGTGACAGGGCCGCTGTCGCCGTACCGGATCGCGAAGCTCCGGAAGCGCAACCACCAGCGGCCGTCGGCGGTCCGCGCACCCGGATCGCGCTCGTCGGCCGCGGCCCACTGCTCGGCCGTGGCGTCCGGCAGCGCGTCCTCGCGCCGGTCGAAATGCGGTCCCTCGGCGTCCGATAACGCGGTGACGGTGAGCGGGCCGATCTTCCGGGTGGCAGACATCCCGCCATTCTGGCGGCGGGGGCCGGCTCGTGCGAGAGGGTTAGGGCGAGGCCGGGAGGCGATCTTCCACCGACCTGCAGTACGCTCGTACTGCTAGAAGCACGTGTCCCGGAGAGGAGCGCCGGTCGATGGCGAAGATCAAGGTCAACAACCCGGTCGTGGAGCTCGACGGCGACGAGATGACCCGGATCATCTGGAAGCAGATCCGCGAGCAGCTGGTGCTGCCGTACCTCGACGTCAACCTCGAGTACTACGACCTGTCGATCCAGTACCGCGACGAGACCGACGACCAGGTGACCATCGACGCGGCCAACGCGATCAAGCGGCACGGCGTCGGCGTCAAGTGCGCCACGATCACCCCGGACGAGGCGCGCGTCGAGGAGTTCGGTCTCAAGAAGATGTGGCGGTCGCCCAACGGCACGATCCGCAACATCCTCGGCGGCGTCGTCTTCCGCGAGCCGATCATCATGTCGAACGTCCCGCGCCTGGTGCCGGGCTGGACCAAGCCGATCATCATCGGCCGGCACGCCCACGGCGACCAGTACAAGGCCACCGACTTCGTGACCCCCGGCCCGGGCAAGCTGACCGTCACGTTCACGCCCGAGGACGGCTCCGCGCCGATGGAGTTCCACGTCGCGGACTACCCCGGCGGCGGCGTCGCGATGGCGATGTACAACTACGACGACTCGATCCGTGACTTCGCGCGCGCCTCGTTCCGGTACGGCCTGGCCCGCAACTACCCGGTCTACCTGTCGACGAAGAACACGATCCTCAAGGCGTACGACGGCCGGTTCAAGGACCTGTTCGCCGAGATCTTCGAGACCGAGTTCGCCGACCAGTTCAAGGCGGCCGGCCTCACCTACGAGCACCGCCTCATCGACGACATGGTGGCCGCCGCCATGAAGTGGGAGGGCGGCTACGTCTGGGCCTGCAAGAACTACGACGGTGACGTGCAGTCCGACACCGTGGCGCAGGGCTTCGGCTCGCTCGGCCTGATGACCTCCGTGCTGATGACCCCGGACGGCAAGACCGTCGAGGCCGAGGCCGCGCACGGCACGGTCACCCGGCACTACCGGCAGTGGCAGAAGGGCGAGAAGACCTCGACCAACCCGATCGCCTCGATCTTCGCCTGGACCGGCGGCCTCAAGCACCGCGGCCTGCTCGACAGCACCCCGGCGGTCACCGAGTTCGCCGAGACGCTGGAGAAGGTCTGCGTCGAGACGGTCGAGGGCGGTCAGATGACCAAGGACCTCGCCCTGCTCATCTCGCGGGACGCCCCCTGGCTGACCACGGACGAGTTCATGAACGCCCTGGACGAGAACCTGGCGCGCAAGCTCGCCTGACCTCGTACCGCACGCACGAAGGCCGCCGCGCACTTGCCGGCGGCCTTTTTGCGCAGCTGGACCCTCGCAAAAGGGATGTTTAGGACAGGTTTTGCGGGGTAGAGCGCGTAACTCCCGGATGAGCCGGTCGTTTCTCTGGATAGAACGGATGACGGTCGCGTCGCGCTCCCAGTCGCCCGCCGGTCCGGCCGCCTTGTCCCGGGCGCCGACCGGTTCTGGAAGCAGCGCGCGATCAGTGGGCGATCGACGCCTGCCGTCCCTTCCCTGCGGGGGGCCTCGTCCCGGGCCCCCCGCCCCCTCTCTCTCTGTTAAATGGCCTCGCTCCGCTCGGCTGGCACTTCGCCCCAGAGCGGTCGGCGCCGAGGACGCCAAAACAGGCCACGGCAAAGGGCGCCTAGCCTGTTTTGGCGCCCTCGACACCGACGGGCGAAGTGCGACTTTGGGTGCGGTTACTTCACGCCGAAGGCGCGGCCGGCTTCGACGGCTGCACTGAGGGCCTGCTGGTGGAGTTGGGTGGCCAGGTCTCGGAGGGAGTCCAGGGCCGGGTTGACGCCGGCGAGGGTCAGTTCGCGCTCGATGACGGTGAGGGTGGCGCCCAGCTGCTCGGTGA
Source organism: Actinoplanes sp. NPDC004185 (assembly GCF_053603475.1). NCBI lineage: Bacteria > Bacillati > Actinomycetota > Actinomycetes > Micromonosporales > Micromonosporaceae > Actinoplanes > Actinoplanes sp. NPDC004185. The sequence goes on from NZ_JBSGFR010000044.1 coordinate 19,760, forward strand.
GCATGCGGCGGAGGTACGGGGTTGAGTAGTCCCAGCCGTGCTTCGGGGTGCCCGGGCCGTAGGCGCCGCCGCGGACGGTGGCGAGCACGACCGGCTTGCCCGGGATCAGGCCCTCGGGGGCGCGTACGCGGGGGTCCGTCATGATCAGGTCGAACCAGGTCTTGAAGTGCTGGGACACGCCCCAGTTGTAGAGCGGCACGGCCAGCAGCACCGCGTCCGCGTTGACCAGTTCGTCGGTGAGGGTGGTGGCCAGCTTCACCGCGTTCGCCTGCTCGGCGGTGCGCTGCTCGGGCGGGACGAAGCCGGCGCCCACCGCGTGCCCCCAGGCGTCGGCCGGCAGCACGTCGACGCCGATGTGCCGGCGCTCGACCTGGTCGCCCGGGTGTGCGGCCAGCCACTCCTGCTCGACGAGGTCGGCGATCTCGCGGCTTGCCGAGCCGTCGACGCGGATGCTGGCGTCCAGCCGGAACAACGTCATGGTTCGTCCCCTTTGTTGAATGTGACTTCATGCTTGAAGTCAACGATGACGCGCTTCAAGCGTGAAGTCAACCGTGAAGTGACGTACGTCAAGTCCGCCGGTCAGGGCCGGTAGGCTGCATCCCGTGGAAGGCCGGAAAGAACCCCGATGGTTGTCGAGCGACGAGAGCGATGCCTGGCTCGCCCTGTCCTGGCTCATGTTCCGGCTGCCGAGCGCGTTCGACGCCCAGCTCCAGCGCGACAACGGCATCTCGTTCTTCGAGTACCTGGTGCTCGCGGGCCTGTCCATGTCGCCCGGCCGGCGCCTGCGGATGAGCGAGCTGGCCCAGTTCGTGAACGGCTCGCTCTCCCGGCTGTCCAACGTGGTCAAACGTCTGGAGCAGCGGGGCTGGGTCTTCCGCGAGCCCAGCGCCGAGAACGGCCGGTTCGTCGAGGCGGTGCTCACCGACTCCGGCTGGGACATGGTCGTGGAGGCCGCGCCCGGCCACGTCGAGGCGGTCCGGCGCTACGTCTTCGACGCGCTGCGACCCGAGCAGGTGGCCGAGCTGCGCGACATCGGCCGCCAGGTGGCCCGGCAGGTCGCCCCCGACCACCGCTGGCCGCCGAGCGCCCCGAGAAAACATCGTGGCTGACTGAGGGTCAGACCGCCTCGCGGAGCCGCTGGGCGGCAGCCTCCGGGACGATGTCGTTGACGAAGGCGCCCATCGCCGACTCCGAGCCGGCCAGATACTTCAGCTTGTCCGCCGCCCGGCGGATGCTGAACAGCTGCAGGTGCAGGTAACCCAGCTCGCGGCCCTCGCCGACCACCGCCTGGTGCCAGGCCGAGATGTAGGGCATCGGCTTGCCGAAGAGCGCGTCGAAGCGGCGCAGCACGTCGAGGTACAGCGGACCGAAGGCGTCCCGTTCCGCGTCGCTCAGGGCCGGGATGTCGGCGACCTGGCGGTGCGGGGCCAGCTGCACCTCGTACGGCCAGCGGGCCGCCGCCGGGACGTACGCCGTCCAGTGCTCGTTGGCCGCCACCACGCGGACCTGGGCCTTCTGCTCCGCGGCCAGCACGTCGGCGTACAGGTTGCGGCCGCCGGTGCGCTCGGCGTGCTTGCGCGCCGCTCGCAGCATGGCCTCGGTGCGCGGCGGCACCGTCGGGTACGCGTAGATCTGCCCGTGCGGGTGGCTCAGCGTCACGCCGATCTCGATGCCGCGGTTCTCGAACGGGAACACCTGGGCGATGCCCGGCAGCGCCGACATCGCGGTGGTCCGGTCGGCCAGCGCGTCGAGCACCGTGCGGACCCGGGCCGGTGGCAGTGTGCCGAAAGAGCTGTTGTGGTCGCTGGTGAAGCAGACGACCTCGGTGCGCCCGACCCCCGGCCGGACCGGGACCATGTCGGTCAGCGCGGTGATCTCATCCGGCTTGACCCGGTCGCTGAACGACGGGAACTGGTTCTCGAACACCACCACGTCGTAGTCCGGCGCGGGGATCTCGCTGGCGAACTCCGGCGTCGACGGGCACAGCGGGCACTTGTCGCTCGGCGGCAGGAAGGTGCGGGTCTGCCGGTGCGCCGCGACCGCCACCCACTCGTCGACCAGCGGGTCGTAGCGCAGCTGGGAGGTCGGGGGCGGGAGCGGCAGGTGCCGGGTGTCCGGCCACTTGCCACGGTCCGCGTCCGCGGTCTCGTCGAAGTAGATGAGCTCGCGGCCGTCGGAGAGCCGGATCGCAGTCCTCTGGGAGATCATTGGGCGCTTACCACCATCAGCTCGTCAACCTGTTCCACCAGGACCGCACGTGCGGCCTCGTCCAGTTGGTCATCCGTGATCACCACGTCGGCCCGGTCCAGCGGCACGATCGAGGAGATGCCCACGGTGCCCCACTTGGTGTGGTCGGCCAGCACCACGAGCCGTTCGGCCGCCTCCACCAGCGCCCGGTTGACGTCGGCCTCCATGAGGTTCGGCGTCGTGTAGCCGGCCCGCTCGCTCATCCCGTGCACGCCCAGGAACAGCATGTCCAGGTGCAGGGTGCCGATCGCGGCGACCGCCACCGGGCCGACCAGCGCGTCCGAGGGGGTACGGGTGCCGCCGGTCAGCACCACGGTCTGGTCCGGGCGCCCCGCGCGGTAGAAGACGTCGGCGACCGGGATGGAGTTGGTCACCACGGTGAGGGCCGGCACGTCGACGAGCCGCTGGGCCAGGCCCGCGGTCGTGGTGCCGGCGGACAGCGCGATGGCGTCACCGGGGGAGACCAGCGCGGCGGCGCGCATGGCCATCGCCGCCTTCTCGGCGCGCTGGCGCACCGACTTGGCCGCGAAGCCGGGCTCGTGGGCCGAACCGGGGCTCACCGTGGTCGCGCCGCCGTGTACCTTCGCCAGCAGGCCGCGGTCGGCCAGGGTCTCCAGGTCGCGGCGGATCGTCATGTCGGAGACGCCGTACTCGCTGGCCAGCTCGCTGACGCGGACGCCGCCGGCGGCCCGGACCCGGTCCAGGATCGCCGCCTGACGCTGCTGCGCCAGCATCAGCACTCACCGTCGCTACGACGGGATAACCGCACGAATTCGAACACGTGCGAACACTACCCGCTGAGCGGGTGTGCGCAAAAGGTGGTGTGTCAGATACCTCGGCCCCGCTTGTGCAGCGCCGACAGCACGTTCTCCACCTTCACCGCGCCGGTCATGGCCGCGAGGGCGATCGCCGTCCGCGGCTCCTTCCAGTTGGCCCGGACCGCCTCCTTGCTGAACTGCCACGCCTGGCTCCGGTTGCCCGTCGCGGCCGACCAGCACGCGAGCTGACCGTAGACGCGGGCCGCCCCGGGGCCGCAGCCGCTGATCTCCGGGTGCCGTTGCATCATCCAGCGCAGCGACGAGATCTTGGTCGCGTACTCGTAGGCGTAGTGCGAGGTGCGGCCCCACAGGACCCGGACCAGCGGCTCGTCCAGGTGCACGATCGGCGCGCGGCGGGCCGCCCGCAGCAGCATGTCCCAGTCCTCGTTCTGACTGCCCGGTGCGTCCTCGGCGACCAGCCCGATGGCCGACTCGGCCAGCGCCTCCCGGCGGATCAGGAACGACGACGAGTGCAGCATCGCCATCCGGGACCGGGCCAGCTCGTCGACCGTCACCCGGCTGCGCCCGGCCAGCCGCGGGGTGGTCCGGCCCTCGTACTCGACCTCGATCGCGCAGGTCGCCATCTCCGAGTCCGGCTCGGCCACCAGGGCGGCCACCTGGCGGCGCAGCTTGTCCGGCGCCCACTGGTCGTCGTCGTCGCAGAAGGCCACGTACTCGCTGTCCAGGGCCAGGATGCCGGTGTTGCGCGCGCCGGCCAGCCCGGAGGTGCGCCAGTTCGTCAGCACCAGCACCTGAACGCCGTCGGTGGAGGCGAGCAGGTAGTCGGGCTCGGTCTGGTCGTAGACCACCACGATCTTCAGCTCGCCCGGGTAACGCTGCTCGCGTACCCCGGCGATGGCCTTGCGGAGCAGCTCGGGACGGTTGCGGGTGGGGATCACGACACCGACGGACGGCCAGTTCATCACGCCTCCTGGGGCACTTCTGCGGGGTTGAGCGGGTAGCCGTACGCGCGCAGCATCGGGGCGCACACCGCGCCGACCAGCCGGCGCTGGCCGCTGGGCAGTGCGCGTACCCAGGCGTCGTCGCGGCGCAGCGGCAGCCGGCCGACGCTGAAGCGCATCGGGTTGCCGGCCGCGCTGTGGCCGACCCGCAGGTCGGCGTAGCCGTCGCCGAGGAAGCCGAGGTCGGCGTCGGTGACCGGGACGCCGGCGTACCCGGCGAGTTCGCGCAGCGCGGCCCGCGGGTCGGTGAGGAACTGCTCGTAGCGGATCCGGCGGACCGGCACGCCGCGGCGCGAGAGCAGCCCGAAGGCCGCGTTGTGCGCGTTCCACAGCAGGGCCGAACGGCCGGGGGAGTAGCGCGTCATCTCCTGGCTGCCGTCCGTCTCCGGCCGGGCGACGGTCTTGGTCCACGAGTACGCGACCCCGCGCGCGTCCCGCACCACGTGCACGACCCGCAGATCGACGTCGTCGGCCCAGCGCAGCACGTGCGCCAGGGCGCTGTGCTTGGAGGAGTCGACGACCACCTGGGCCCCGGAGACGGCCGCGGCCGCCGAGTAGACCCGGGCGTAGAAGCTCGCGTACTCGCGGACGTCGGCGCGCTGGGCCGGCGGCAACTGGGCGCCGGCCAGGCGGGGGATGTGCCGGGTGCGCTCGACGACGTCCCGCAGCGCGTGCACCCGCTCGACGTCCACATTGCCCCAGTGGCCGAAGGCGCGTTCGCCGACGCGCTTCCAGAACGTGCAGGCCGAGAAGCGGGCGCCGCAGCCGCACCGCTCGTCGTCGCGGATGTCGCGCTGCCAGAGGTGGACGATCTCGCCCAGCGAGCACACGGAGGGCAGCTCGCCGAGGAGGCGCTCGACGAGCGTCGTTCCGCTTCGTCCTAATCCACCCAAATAAAGAACCCGTGCCACTTTGGCCCACCTTCGCTCGTTTCGCTCCTATAACGAGCGAACAAGGGTGAAGGAGGCGTCACATGACAATCGAGGCATTCGACCGGGTGCATCTGGACGGCACGGGATTCGACCGGATCACCGAGGAGGAGGTGGTGGCCGTCGTCCGCGAGGCCATCGACGCGGGCCGGGGCGGCCGGATCCTGACCCCGAACGTCGATATCCTGCGCCAGGCCCAGGCGGACAGCGAGGTCCGTGGTTACCTCGACGACGCCGACCTGGTGGTCGCCGACGGCATGCCCCTGGTCTGGGCCAGCAAGCTCAGCGGCACCCCGCTGCCGGAGCGGGTCGCGGGCAGCAGCCTGATCTGGTCGCTGTCGCGCGGCCTGGCCCACGACCACCGATCGATCTTCGTCATCGGCGGCACACCGGCGGCCGACGGGACCAAGGACGGTGCCACCCGGGCCGCCGACCGCCTGGCGCGTGAGTGCCCGGGGCTGCGGATCGCCGGGACGATGTGCCCGCCGTACGGCTTCGAGCGCGACGAGGAGTCCTTCGCCGACCTGTGCCGCAAGGTGGCCGGGGCGGAACCCGACCTGGTCTTCGTCGGGCTGGGCTTCCCGAAGCAGGAGGGCGTGATCAACCGGTTGCGGGCCGAGCTGCCGAGGGCCTGGTTCATCGGCTGCGGTGCGGCAGTCAACTTCGTGGCCGGCGACGTCGAGCGGGCGCCGCGCTGGATGCAGAAGACCGGCCTGGAGTGGGCCCACCGCCTGGGGACGGACCCGGGGCGGCTGGCCGGGCGCTACCTCAAGCACGATGCCCCGTACGCGATGCGGCTGCTGGCCGGCGCGGCCGCACGCCGATGACCCGGACACACCCGCGGCCGCCGGGCGGGTGGGCGCCCGGCGGCCGCGGGCGGCCTATTCGGGATTGAAGTAAGGGTCCCGGGTCAGCCGGGCGAACTGCCGGAACGCGGGTTTGTCCCCGCCCAGCTGGAACTGCTGCTTCGGCCCGTTGCCCTTCGGGTCGGACTCGAAGTAGACGACGGCCTTGATCTGCTTGTTGGCCTTGAAGGTGCGCTCGGCGTCGGCCAGCCAGGCCGCCCGGCCGGCCGAGCCCCATGCCTTGGCCACCCCGAACTCACCGATGATGATCGGTTTGGGCCGTTGCGCCGCCCACTGCAGAAACGGGCCCATGAGCTGCCCGATCGGCTGGAACAGGTTCCCCGCGTAGACGTCCACGCAGGTCCAGTCCACCTGGTCGTCGCCCGGGTAGAAGGCCGGCGCGTCGCCGCGGATGAAGCCCTCCGCGGTGGGGCACCACACCCACGACACGTTCTTGACCCGCTGCTCGGCGAAGATCTGCCGGATGTGCTTGTACGCGGCGATGTAGTCCTCCCCGGACCACATCGTGGCCCGCAGGTTGGGCCGGTCCATCTCCCACCGGATCCGCAGCAGCACCGGCTTCTTGACCTTGCGGATCGCCTTGGCCTGCCGGCGGATCAGCCGGTCGTGCTCGCCGGCCAGGATCGAGCGGTTGTCCCCGGTGGCCCAGCTGACCATCAGCGTGGCGCCGGTGTCCAGGAACTCGCGGTCGGACGCGGTGCCGACCATCTGGTCGAAGCGCCGGTACGTGTTGACGATGTCGAGCGGGCGCCCGAGGTCCTCCTCGAGCCCGTCGACGGCCTCGACCCGGCCGGCATGGGTCAGGGCGTCCGGCTTGATCCAGGCGCCCAGGTACGCACCGGTCTCCGGCGCCTCGAACGGCCCGGACTCGAACGGGCCCGGGTTCACGGCCACGGCCACCGGCGCACTGGTCAGGTCGGGGGACGGCGTGGGCTCGGGCTCGGCCCGCCGGTGCGAGGTGCAGCCGGCGAGCACGAGGACGAGCAGGCCCAGCAGGGCGAGAACACGGCGCATGACAGTGGCTACTTCTTCCGCCGGGCGGTGTAGAGCACGTTGACCGCGAAGCTGTCGGTGCCCGGCAGCTTGCGGGCCGCCGCGTCGGCGGCACGGGCCAGCAGCTTGTGGTCCAGCGACTCGGTCAGCATCGAGAAGCCGCGCCGTTCGATCACCTCGAAGCCGTGCCGGTCGAGCAGTTCACCGACCTCCTCGTGGGACAGCTCGGCGAACCAGCGCTCACCCGAGTGCCGCCGGGCCCGCAGGTGCCGCAGCGATCCGGCGTTGCCGTGGTTCTCCACCACCAGCAGCCCGGAGGCCGCGTCCGGCAGCGCCTTGGCGGCGAACGCGATGGCCCGGTCGCGGACGTCGGCGTGCACGTTGAGCAGCAGCCGGAACATCGTCACGATCGCCGGGTGCCCGGCCCGCACCGGCTCCGGCACCGGGCCGTCCATCGGCACCTGGTGCCAGTGGGCCTGCGAACCCACCTCGGCGGCCTTGGCCATCATCTCGGCGGACGTGTCGTAGCCGTGCGCCTCGCGGACCAGGCCGTGCAGCGTACGGATGGCGCGCCCGGTGCCACAGGCGAAGTCGTGCTGCACCGGCGCGGTGTCGAACTCCCGGGCGACGAGCTTGCGCAGGTACGCCTGCTGCCGCTCGTTGATCCGCGACGCGTAGCTGTCCGGTGCGTACGTGATGTGCTCGTACTTGTCGACGGCTTCGGCGTCCTGGAACACCTTGGTGTATTCGGTGGTCAACCGGTCCTCCTCTGGGTGAGCTTGCGGGGCTTGAAGGCGTTGAGGCCGAGACGTCCGCGCAGCAGCCATGCGCCCGCGGCGAAGGCGGGCACAGCCAGCGCGACAGCCAGCGACATGCCCGCCGGGCCGGCGCCCGCCACGACGGTCACGAGCCGGGGCAGGACGCCGAAACAGGCGACGGAGAGCCCGGCGGCGGCCAGCGTCCCGGGGCCGAACGGGTGCAGCCGGGCGGCCCGGCCCACCTGGATCAGCGGCAGCACGTTGTTGGCGACCATCGCGCAGGCCAGTCCGATCGCGGCGCCGAGAGCGCCGTACCGGGGGATCAGCAGCACGTCCAGGCCGACGGTCACGCCCAGCGCGACCAGGACGTTGATCAGGTTCCAGGAGGTGCGCCCGGCCATCGCCAGCACCATGTCGACCATGCCGCAACCGGTGGCGACCAGCATCGCGCAGCCCAGCACGACCACCACGTCGGCGCCGCTGCGGTAGCCGCCGCCGAACAGTCCGAGGTAGACCGGCGCGAACAGGATCACCAGAAAGGTGATCGGCCAGGTGACGAGCACCAGCCAGCCGGTGGCCGTCTGGTAGAGGTGGTTGGCGGTGTCCCGGTCGCCGACCGCGAGGGCTTCGGCCAGCCGCGGCTGCACCGACTGGGAGATGCCCTGGTTGGCGAACTGGATGAGCACCACGAACCGGCCGGCGACCGCGTAGATCGCGGCCGGGGCCAGCCCGCCGAGGGCGGCCACCAGCAGCACGTCGACGCGCTGCAGGGCCAGCTGGGCGACGCTGGCCAGGGCCCGCGGCCCGGTGAACCGCCAGAAGTCGCGACGCAGCTGCCGGCGGTCGCGGCGGCGGGTGCGCGGGCCGTCGGGCCGGGCGGCCAGGTACGTGCGCCGCAACGCGACCGCCGCCAGGACCACCACCGGCAGGTACGGCACTGCCCACGCGAACGCGAACGCGGGCAACGTCGCCGTGCCCCACAGCGTCGCCACCCCGACCGCGCCGACGCACAGCAACTGCAGCGTGCTGCGCAGGACGCGGTCCAGGGTGACGGTCGGCCGCATGGCCTTGTAGCCGCGGGTGGCGGTGAGCAGCGCGTCGGTGAGCGCCTGCAGCGGCAGGAAGACGGCCAGCACCCGCAGGGCCGTGGTGTGCCCGGCCATGACGTGCGGCGAGTCCTCAGCGGTGAGGTGCGCGATCGCCGGGGCGCCGAACCACATCGCGACCGCCAGCGCCAGTGCGAGCACGACCACCGGGGTCAGTGCGGTCCGCAGGCAGGCGCCGAGCAGGTGGTCGCGGCCGGTGGCGCGCAGCCGGGCCGGCCAGTAGACCAGGCCGGTCTGCGTGCCCAGCTTGGCCAGCCCGCCGGTCAGCACGAAGGCCGCCGTGGCGGCGAAGAACGCGCCGGCCTGCTCGGCGCCGAGGCTGCGGGCGACGATCCAGGTGACGACGACGCCGGTGCCGCCGGCCAGCGCCGAGCCGACCATGTTGGCCAGCCCGCCGCGGGCCACGCCTCTGGTGCCGCTGCGGTCCGGCGCCGCTACCTGCGTGACAGTCACGCTGAGCTGGCCGGGCATGCCCTTCTGGCCCTCGCTGCGCTCGGTGCAGTCGGTCATACCGAACGCCAGATGGGCACCCGGCCCAGCCACGTGATCAGGGCGTCGTCGTGCGGCGCGAAGTGCTCGGTCAGGTCCTGGCGCAGCGCGGGGTCCATGTCGGACTGCCGCGGCCGGGCGTTGTGCCGTTCGAACGGCGGGTGGCCGAGGTCGGTCGGCAGCCCCAGGAACCGGCAGACCTCGTCGTAGGTCTGCTCGGGCTCGGCGAAGAACCGCTCGCTCTCCACCACGTGGATGCGTTCCCGGCCGACGTGCTGGGCCATCACGCTCAGGTAGCGGGCGTACTCGCCGCGGGCCCGGTAGGCGTGGTGCTGGTGGCCGAAGGAGTAGTAGGTCGGGTCGGTCGCCAGTTTGTGCTCCTGGCGGTGCAGCCGGGCGGCTTCCAGGGCGAGCGCGTTGCCGAAGTCGCGTTCCGGCTCGAAGCCCCGGGCGACCTCGTGGTGGTGCTGCGAATAGGCCCGCTCGACCGGGTCCCGGACCAGCACCACGAGCTTGGCCCCGGGCAGGTCCGCGGCGATCCGGGCGGCCGCCTGCGGGTGGTACATGTAGTACGGGCTCGACTCGAACGTCTGGGCGTCCACGCCGTAGCGGGTGCGGATCTTCTCGGCGCTGCGCTGCATCGGGAAGTGCCCCTTGTACCAGCCCATGCCCCGGTCGTAGGACACGTCGAAGTAGTGCACGCCCTTGTGCAGCACCGCCTTGAGCACCGCCGGGTGCGCGGCGAGCGCGCGGTAGAGCGAGGTCGTGCCGCAGCGCTGGCCGCCGCAGATCAGGAACGACGGGGTCATCCGGGCGGGGGCGGTGAGCCGGCCGTACGAGCGTGAGCCCAGGTGCACGACCCGCTTGACAGGTGTCGGAACTTTGGAGACGTCCATGGCTACTGCGGCCTTCCGATGGTGTGGTGGCGGGTCACAGCTCTTCGACCCGGCGGATCAGAACCGGCAGCAGCCAGGTGCCGAGCACACCCAGCCGGGCGCCGGCCTCGGCCTGCCGGTCGGCGAGGTACCGCGCGGCCAGGTCGATCAGGTAGAGCAGGGCGGTCAGCTCCCGGACGTCGTCGGCCACCCCGAACGGCGCGAGCAGCTCCCCGGCCCGGCGCACGGTCGCCTCGACCGCGGCGGCGGCGTCGCCGGTGGACTGGATCCGCCGCTGCAACTCGTGGTGCACGGCGTCGAAGCCGACCGGCACCCCGGTGGCGAACCGTTCCCAGTCCCAGACCAGCAGCGCGTCGGCGAGGTTGGCCATGTTCCACGGGGCCCAGTCGCCGTGCCAGGCGCCGTACCGCAGGGTGTGCTGCCCGGCGTGGGTGGCCAGCAGCTCGGCGGCCGAGGTCAGCGCGACCCCCTCGGGCCGGTCGCCGAGCGCCGCCAGCCGCCCGCGCAGCTCGGCCCAGTACGCGCTGCCGACCAGCGTGCCGCTGTGATAGCCGCAGCAGCCGGCGATGTCGAGCATGGCGGCGACCAGCCGGCGCTGAGTCAGCGGCGCCCGGGGCAGCCAGACCGGCAGCGCCGACTGGATCAGCACCTGCAGGCCGCGCCACTGCCCGGCGTGCAGCACGGTCGGCACGGACAGCTTGGTCAGCCCGACGGTGCCGAGCGCGGTCAGCGCCGAGGTCTCGGCCTTGACCAGCCGCTGGGTGAGCGGGCCGGTGCCGAGCTTGCCGAAGCCGAAGGTCTCGCCGTCGGGGCTGATGAGCTGCAGCACCGGCTTGCGGTTGGCCCGGGCCGGTCCGATGTGGATGCTGACCGACAGCTCACGCCCCAGGGCCTGGCGCAGGTGCCCGTCGATGCTCTCCGCGGCCGGGCCGGTGACCTTGATCCGGTCGCGCAGCAGGACCCCGGAGGCGCCGGTGCGCAGGGCCGCCACCACGGCGTCCCGCTTGAGGCGGGCACTGCGGGACTGCGGTTCGGCGTAACGGCGTACCGCGGCGGCGGCGACCCGGCGCGAGGTGTTCGGCACCAGCAGCCGGGGCCGGCGCGCGTCCGGCACGACCAGATATTCGGTGATCGGCTCGCCGGGGCCGCCGGTGGTGTCGCACGGTGCCGGGTAGAGCAGCTCCAGCACCTCCGCGAGGTACTGCGTGCGCAGTGCCGAGTCGCCCGCTGTCAGCGCGGCGGGTGCGGTCTTAACGGGACTCATGGGCTGGCCCTCCGGATCTGTTCGCCTCTTGTTCGTTGCGCCAGAGCAGCGCGTACGCCAGGAACATGAAGACCAGGGGGGTGGCGAGCGAGTTGTACCAGAGCATCGCCGAGAAGGAGCTGACGATGGCGGCGCTGCCGGCGATCCCGATCGGGGTCCGGTCACGCCGGAAGCGCCACAGCCCGTAGCCGAAGAAGGCCAGGTAGGCGATGGTGCCGGCGGCGCCGTGGGCGTACATCAGCTGCCAGAACTGGCCGTTGCCGCCGACGGTGAAGTTGCCGCAGCGCTCACACTCGGAACTCTCGCCGACGGTGATCGAGTTGCGGCCGCCGATCGTGTTGCGGGTCGAGCCGTAGCCGATCACCGGGGACTCGGCGAAACCGTCGACCGCGCGCTCGATCAGGAACGAACGCACCCCGTTGGACTTGCCGTTGTCGAGGCGCGCGTTGACCGTGTCGCCGAGCGGGGTGGCGACCAGGGCGAGGACCAGGCCGGCCGCGGCGAGCAGGACCGCCGCGATGACCCACAGCCGGCCCATGAGCACGTACCGGAGAGCGACGTAGAGCACGACCACGCCGATGCCGATCCACAGGCCGCGGTTGAGCGAGACGACCGCCGGGACGATCGAGACGCCCAGGCAGAGCACCGCCAGCAGCTTGACGCCGCCGCGCCGCGCAGCCCCGGCCGCGACCACCAGCCAGACCATCAGCAGGCAGAAGTTGTTGCCCCAGGTGTTGGTGTAACCCCACGGCGCGGCCGGGCGGGGCTTCTCCCCGCCGACCAGGTCCATGATCTGCGCGGCGTACGGGTGCACCATCGACTGCACGAAACCCTTGTTGCGCAGGCCCGGGGGCAGCAGCAGCTCGACCGGCGAGGTGAACTCGAAACGCCCGGCCACCATGCCGAGCAGTCCGCCGAGCACGGTGACGACGAAGAGCCAGCCGAGCAGCTTGACCAGGCGCCGGCGGGAGAGCTCGTGCTCGGTGAGGTTGCCCGCGTACACCAGCAGGACGGTCAGGGACGCGTACAGGGACAGCCGGTAGACGACCGCGATCAGGCGGCCGCTCGCCGGCTCGGCCACCGTCCCGCTCGGATCGGCGCCCAGCGCCGCGATGCTCACCACGACCGCCGCCAGGAACAGCAGCCACCAGGCGAAGCCGGGCGGCAGCAGCACCGGCCGGCCGGCGGCCCGCCGGCGCAGCAGCAGCACCAGCATCGGCACCGCCATCAGCGGGAAGATCAGCACGCCCAGGCCGAGCGCCCACCACAGCGGATAGAACGCCAGCATGCTCGCCAGCGGCCAGGCCGGCAGGGCGGTCGTCCGCTTCCCCGGGGCGCTGTGCGCGGGCCCGGCGGCCCGGGTGCTGGTGGTGCCAGGGCCGCCCGGGACGACCAGCGTCACTTCTCGTCCGGCTGCTCGCCGGTCTTCTCGGCCGTCTTGGTCTGGGCTGTCTTGGTCTGGGTGCCCGCCGAGCCCAGGTCGATGATCGCGGTGACCTCGTCGAGCTCGCTCGGGCGCGGGCGGACCGGGCCGCCCGGCGGGGGACCGGCCGGCACCCGCCGCATCGGCTGGGTGCGCTCGGCGTCCAGCACCGCGGTCTCGTCCGGGCGCGGCTCCGGTCGTTCCTCGCTCTGCTGCTGCTCAGGCCGCTGCGCGGGCCGCGGTTCGGGCCGGCGCTCAGCCGGCAGGGTGACCACCGGCAGGTTCTGCTCGTCGGCCCGCATCGCGTTCAGCCGGGGCAGCACCACGGCGCCCAGCAGCGGCGTGCCGACCCGGCTGAGCTGCTCGGCCGCGTCCAGCAGGGCCGGGCGCTTGGCCCGGCGCAGCTCGACGGCGAGGATGGCCGCGTCGGCCAGGCTGGCCAGGCTCTGCGCGTCGGCGCTGCTGCTGGTCGACGGCGCCTCGATGACCACGTACCCGGTCTGCCGGCGCAGGGCCTCCAGCGTGTCGCGCAGCCGCTGGGACTGCATCAGCCCGGCCGCGGTCGCCGCGCCGCCGGTCGTGATGACCCGCAGCGACGGGATGCGCGGGGTCCGCTGCATCGCCTTGTGCAGGCCGATCCGGCCGGCCAGCAGGTCGGACAGGCCCGGCATCGGCGCGACGCCGAGCATCCGGGCCAGCGGGGCCGCGTCCACGACGCTGTCCGGCAGGTGCGCGCCGATCAGCACGACATCACTTCCGGTACGCGCCAGCGCGGCCGCCAGGTTCGCCGCCACCAGCGTGGTCGCGGAGCCCCGGCTGGCCCCGGTCACCACGATGATCTGGTCCCCGCTGTTCAGGCTGGCCAGGATCTCGTTGCGCAGCCGGTTGAAGACCCGGCCGCCCGGCCCGTACGGCTGCAGCACGTCGTCGAAGTGCGGGGTGGTCCGCTCGTCCAATGCCGCCAGCACCGGGATCCGCCCCCGGTCGCGCACGTCGGCCGCACTGCGCAGGCGCCGGTCGAAGCGTTCCCGGATGAAGGCCAGCGCCAGCCCGGCCAGCAGGCCGACCATCCCGCCGGTGGCGATGTTGAGCATCGCGTTCGGGCTGATCGGCGACTCCGGTACGCGGGCGTCGCTGATGATGCTGCCGGCGCTGACGGTGGCGGTGGTCAGCTCGTTGAGCCGGCCGGTGATGCTGTTGAGCTGGTTCTGCGAGTTGTTCCGCAGACTCTCCAGGTTGCCGCGCTCGAAGCTGCCGTTCGGCGCCTTGGCCAGCCGGTTGTTGATGCTGGTCAGGTTGGTGGTGAGCTGCTTGGCCTTGAGGTTGAGGGTCTTGATCTTCTGGTCCAGCTCGGCCCGGGCGGTCTCCTCCCGGTTACGCAGGTACGCCTCGGCGAACGCGTGCGACCCGGCCTGCGCGGCCTCCGGCTTGTCCGCCTGGAAGCGGATCACCAGCACGGTGGTGTTGGCCGGCACCTCGACGGAGACGTCGTGGGCCAGCTCGATCGGCGGGACCGGGGTGCGCAGCAGGGCCACGGCCTTGACCGCGACCGCGCCCGAGACCACCAGCTGGGCCTCGGTGTCCAGGTTGATCGAGCCCTTGGTCCGGCCGCCGGCGGCGTTGGTGTCGCCGGACACGGGCAGCACCAGCACCGAGGCCGATGACTGATAGACCTTGGGCACGACCTGGGTGACCAGGGCGCCGAGCCCGAGCCCGGCCCCCGCGGCGACGAGCACGACCCACCAGTGCCGGCGGAAGACGCCCAGGTAATGCGAGAGGTCGGCGGACACCGGGCGCGGATCTTCCATCGGTTCGGCGGCCCTTTCGGGGTGTGGAGTGAGTTGACGGCAATGGGCGTTTCGCCCCCGTAGGGGGTAAACGGCCCGTGCGCCGATGCGTAACTACTCCGCCGCCACCGGTTACTTCATGTTCGGTTCCACCCAGCCGCTCTCCACCAGGTACGCCAGCACCACGTCGATGGCCTCGACCACGGTCATGTCCGTGGTGTCCAGCGTCAGCTCGGCGTCCGCCGGCACCTCGTACGGGTCGTCGACGCCGGTCAGCCCGCGCAGCTGGCCGGCCCGGGCGCGGGCGTACAGGCCCTTGCGGTCGCGGCGCTCGCAGACCTCCAGCGGGGTCGCCACGTGCACCAGCACGAACCCGGCCCCGGCCTCGGTGGCCATCGCGCGCACGGCGGCCCGGGCGTCGGCGTACGGGGCGATCGGGCAGGCGATCGACATGCCGCGGTGCCGGGCCACCTCGGCCGCCACCCAGCCGATCCGCCGGACGTTGCGGTCGCGGTCGGCCCGGCTGAACCCGAGTCCGGCCGAGAGCTCGCGGCGCACCACGTCGCCGTCGAGGAAGGTGATCGTGCGCTCGCCGCTCTCCCGCAGCGAGTCGGCCAGACCGCGGGCGATCGTCGACTTGCCGGAGCCGGAGAAACCGGTGAAGAAGACGACCAGGCCGCGGTGCCGGCGCGGCGGGCGGACCCGGGCCAGCTCCTTGGCCACGGCCGGCGGGGTGTGCCACTCGGGCAGCGGGAAGCCGCGGTCGAGCAGGTCCTCCACCTCGGCCGGGGTCATCGCCAGGCGGCGGTTGCGGGGCGGGATGTCGTCGCGCCAGCGCCACTGACCGTCGCGGTTGTCGTAGGCGAGCTCGCGGGGGACCAGCACCCGCAGGCCGCCGCCGGAGAGCATGTCGCCGGTGGACAGGACGTGGGTGACGCCGTACGCCGTCGCCACCCGGGCCCGCAGCAGCGCGTCGCGCATCTCGTCGTTGCGCGGCATCAGCGGCACCGCGACGATCGTGGCCGGCGGCATCCGGTCGCGGGCCGCGAAGATCGCCCGGACCAGCGCCTCCGGCGGCAGCCCGTCCGGGCCGGGGCCGGTGACCGGGATGATGATCAGCAGGTGGGCCGCGAGGGTGCGGGCGGCGTGCGCGATCTGGGCCAGCTGCGGGCGGTGCAGCGGCCGGTCCGCGATGACCCCGAGGACCCGGCCCGGTGGGAGCAGGGCCTTCACTTCCTCCGGGGTACGCCGCAGCCGCTGGAACGGCCCGTGCCCGCCGTCGCCCATCCGGCGCACCGTGCCGCCGATCGCGTACATCTGCTCGGTGGTCGGCCAGGCGTCGCTGACCTCGATCGCGGCCACCGGCGCGCCCTCGGGGTCGGTGAGCACCACCGTGCGGCGCAGCGGATCGTCGAGGTCCAGGGCCGCGCCCATCTCGGCGGGGATCTCACAGGTGACCCCGACCGGCCACGGGGTCCCGTCGGCGAGCCGGCCGCGGCGGCGCAGGGCCGTGAGGTCGGCCCGCCCGAGGAAACCGGTCAGCGGCGCGTACGCCCCGGAGAGCAGCAACTCCAGGTCGGCGAGTTCGTGTGCGCGCGGCGTGTACGAAGGCGCGTCACGCAGCACGTCCTCGGGCAGCACAGAACCGTCGTTCACCTAAGACTCCCCTTGCAGCGGCTTGAGGGACAGTTTCGCAGCCGCACTCCTTGCGGTCGAGCGGGGTCGGCACTCTGTCTGATCCGGACCGGCGCCGCGCGGCGATCCGGCCGAGGTAGTCGACAAAACGGACTTTAGGTCGCATAGTGGGCGATCGTGAGACGTCGACCGCGCCGGACCAGGCTCCTGCACCTCATCGCCATGACGGCGATCTTTGCCCTCTCCGTGGTGGCCACCCTGTCGTGGGCCTGGACCGGCGGCGTCGATCAGCTCGGCCTGCCCGGCACCGATCCCGTGGTCACCCGGCCCGGCGGGCCCCTGCCCCCGCTGCCCGGCGCCCGGCCGCCGGCGGAACCCGGCGTGCCGGCCATCCCCGGCGCGCCGACAGCCGGACCCAGCGCCTCAGGCGTGCCCGCACCGTCCGGCTCGGCTGCGCCGAGTGCCTCGGCCGCCCGGCCCGGGCCGGGACAGACCGCGCTGGCCGCGCCCCAGCCGGCGATGCGCGACCGCAACGGGCAGCGCTGCCGCACCGGACGCAAGCTCGTCCCGTCTTGCGGCGTGCTCTGGGGTGTGGCCCCCGGTGCGTTCACCGACGACCGGGGCCGGCGCGCGCTGGCCGACTTCGAACGCAAGACCGGCCGGCACCAGGCCGTCTACCACGCCTACCACAAGGGCAACCGGCAGCTCTTCCCGACGGAGGCGGAGCGGAGGATCGCGCGCGAGCCCGGCCGCGAACGCATCCTCTTCCTGAACTGGAAGCCGGCCGGTGCCTCGTGGGCCGCCATCGCCAAGGGCGACAAGGCCACCGACGCGTTCCTCGACCGGCTGGCCCGGCACATCAACCGGGACTACCCGGAGCAGTTCTTCTTCACGGTGCACCACGAGGCCGAGGACAACGTCAAGGAGAAGAAGGGCTCCGGCTACACCGCCGAGGACTACTCGGACATGTACCGCCACGTGGTCCAGCGGCTGCGCGGGCACGGGGTCGACAACCTGGTCACCGTGCTGGTGCACATGGCGTACGTGCCGCACACCAGCCAGAAGTGGTTCGACGACATGTACCCGGGCAACGACGTGGTCGACTGGATCGGCTTCGACACGTACGCCTACAGCGACCCCGGCTACGGCCACGGCGACTTCGCCGAACTGCTCAACCGGCAGAGCTCGGCCCGCCCGAACTGGCCCGGCTTCTACAACTGGGCCGCGAGCAAGCACCCGGACAAGCCGCTGATGGTGGCCGAGTGGGGGGTCTGGTCCTCGAAGAAGAACCCCGGGCACAAGGCCGAGTTCTACCGCGAGGTGGGCCGGCAGATCCGTAACTTCCCGAAGATCCGGGCCCTGGTGCACTTCGACACCCCGCACAACCAGGACGGCCGCGACTCGTCGGTGGACGCGACCCCGGAGGCCCTGATGGCCTACCGCAAGCTGGGCAAGATGCCGATCTTCCAGGTCGACGTCGCGCCCAGCCTGCCCTGAGTCAGCGCTTGACGGTGACCGCCTTGCTGGTGGCCTTGCCGTCGGTGTAGCCGGTCTTGCGGGCGATCACCGTGACGGTGACCTTCTTGTCGCGCATCGAGGACGTCAGCTTCAGCGACGACTTGGTGGCGCCGCGGATGAGCTTGCCGCCCAGCCGCCACTCGTAGCGGTACGAGTCGGCCTTCGGCGACCAGGTGCCGGCGGACACCTTGACCGTGCGGCCGACCTTGGCCGTACCGGTGATCGCCGGCTTCCTGGTGGCCGCCGGGGCCTTGCCCTTGGCGACCGCGACCGACGCCGCGGAGGTCGCCGATCCGGACTGGTGACCGGACCGGATCGCGGTGACGGTCACGGTGAGCCGCTTGCCGAGCACCGCGGCGCCGACCGGGTACGACGACCCGCTCGCACCCCGGATCGCGGACCCGTTCGCCCGCCACTGGTAGGTGTACGACGTCGCCGCGGGCGTCCAGCTGCCGGCCGAGACCTTGACCGTCGAGCCGACCGCCACGGTGCCGGTGATCGCCGGCGCCTTGGTGGCCTGCAACGCCGTCAGCGTGACGGTGAAGGCGTTGGCCAGCACGACCGGCTCGGCGTCGGCACCGAACGAGTCGACACTCAGCGCGGCCGGGCCGGCGGGGGCCGTGGTCAGGTCGACCTCGGCGGTCAGCGTGCGCCGGTCCGCCGACACTGTCTTCACCGTCGCGGTCAGCGCCGGGCTCCCGGCCGGAGTGACGACCACCGTGTCCTTGAGGTGCAGGCCCGTGCCGGTGACCGTGATGGTGCGCTTGGCCCCGTTGGCCAGCGACGCCGGTGCGGCCGCCGTCGCGGTGAAGCGTTCACCCCCGCACAGCGGACTGTGGCAGGTCGCCTCGAGCCGGTACGGGTGATCGCTCGCGCGGTTGCCGTTGGTCAGCAGATAGACGGTCTGCTCGAGGCGTTCCCGGCCGTGCCAGCAGTGGAAGCCGCCCTCGCCGATCGCGCAGCTCTGCATGCCGCTGCTGCCGGTGACGGCGTACATGCCCGCGTCCCAGTAGTAGGAGTCGTCGGGGTCGTCCGGGTTGTCGACGTCGATGGTCAGGTCGTCGTAGTAGGTGGCCGGGGCGACCACGCACAACGCGGGCTTCGTGCTGCTCAGCGTGCCGGTGTACGGGCCGAAGCCGTACGCGGCCGACGGCACCTCGGCGCACTCCGCGGGCGGCTGACCGTTGGCCCACACCTTCCAGACGTCGAGCTGGTACGCCGTGCTGCCGGTGCCCAGGCTCCACACCAGCACCTGGTACTTGCTCTCACCGGTGACCGCGCAGGCGCTGACGTAACCGGCGCAACTGGTGGTCTCGCCGTCCGGGTCCAGCACGATCGTGCGTGAGACGTTGTCGGCGTCGCGGCTGTCGATGAGCACCCGGTCGGCCGCGTTGGCCGACACCTGGTAGCAGCGCAGGTCCGCGCGGGAGGACACGGTGCCGGTCAGCGACGGCGATCCGATCACTGTGGACGTGACCTGGGTGCAGCCCGTGGCGGCTGCGGTGACGTCCTTGCGCGAGAACGCGAACGTGCCTGTCGCCGTGCTGCCCTCGACCAGGACCGTGGCGGCGCCCGCCTCCAGCCGGCAGACGGTGAAGCCGGCGTCGGAGGCCTGGGTGTTGCAGCGCCGCGAGCCGGTCGGACCGAAGACGGACAGCCGGGCCCGGCCGGTCCCCGCGGTACGCCGGAACGACAGCACCTCGCTCGCCGAATGCTGACCGGCCGGCAGGGTGAAACAGCCGACATACTTGTCGCCGCCCAGCGTCAGCGACGGCGTGGCGCCGCTCGCCAGTGCCGGACAGGCCGGCCCGCCACTGGTACGGGCGAAGTTCAGCGCGTACGGCCCGGCGACCGAGTCGGTGTCCTCGTCGAGGTGCAGCACCACGTGGAACGGCGCGGTGCCCTCCAGCGCGCAGGAGTAGTCCCGGAGCTGGTAGATGTCGCACTCGTAGGTGCCGGTGGCGTCGTACACCGTCATCTCCGGGCGGCCCGTGCCGGTGGCGTCCTGCGGCTTGAGCAGGGCCAGGCCGGCGCCGGTCGGAGTGGGCAGCAGCAGGCAATCGTACTGACCGGCGGCCTTGAACTCGCCCTTGGCCGGGGCAGCGGTGGGCTGGTCGGACGCGCTCACGCAGCCGCTTGCGGCATCGGCGGCGGGCAGCAGCACCGTGGCGTAGGTGTTGCCCTCGGTCACCAGCGTGTACGACCCCGGCGCCGGGAACGTGCAGGTGCCGACCCCGCACACGCGCTTGCCGGCCTGGTCGAAGATCGTGCCGTAGCCGTGGTAGTTCTCGTCGTCGACGACCTCGACGCGGTATCGGCCCGCGGTCGGCACGGTCAGCGTGCGGCACTCGGCCGCGGTGGGCGCACCGGTCGGGGCGGCGCCGTACCGGCCGACCGGGACGGTCGCGCATCCCTGCGGGTCGTTGAGCCGGCGTGCCTCGATCTCGGCCCAGCGGTCGTCCGGGTCCTCGCGCCAGGACGGCTCCGAGATGATCCGGTACGGCCCGTTCCCGGGCAGGACACACCCCTTCTCGTCGTCCTCACGGACCGCGTCGCAGATCCGCCCGCCGGTGGCGTCGGTGATCCAGCCGCCGGAGCGCAGGTCGATCCGGTCGCCCGGCCGCGCGTCGAGCGGGTTGCACTCGACCTGCAGCGGCGAGGTCACCCGCACCCGTACGGCCGGGGTGTCCCAGGCGGTGCCGACGGACGGGCCGCAACCCGTCGTCGAGGTGAGCGGGAAGACGGCGACGGTGACGGTGTGCGGGTCGACCCACCATTCGCTGCTCTCGCCGAACAGCGTGTACGTGCCCGCGGCGGGCAGCGGGCACAGCTCGCGCTGCTCACCCCACTTGCTGCAGAGCTCGGCGCCGGTGTGGTCGGCCACCCGCCAGTTCAGGTACTGGGCGTTGTCGAAGGTGAGCAGGTGCAGCCCGGCGGCCGCGGTGAAGGTCTGGCAGGTGACGTTGTCGCCGCCGATGGTGGCCGAACCGGAGCGGTCGCCCGGGTCACCGAACGTCGCCACCGGCACGTCGTCGCAACCGGCCGGGTCGGACAGCCGGGTCACGGCGACCCGGTAAGCCGTCGCCGCGCCGTACTGCTCGGTCACGAAGAAGCTGTACGGCCCGGCGCCGGTCAGCGTGCACTCGCGGGCGTCCTGCAGGTAGCAGATGCTCTCGCCGGCCGCGTTCTCCAGCTGGCCGCGCACGTCGGAACTGCCGACGCCGCCGACCGAGATCCGGACGAGCGTGCCCTCGGCCTGCTCGACCCGGTAGCACCGTCCGGCCGAGCCGGCAGCCAGCGTCCCCTGCGTGGTCGTGACCGGGAAGGCCAGGGATTCGTTCTTCACCGTGGTGCACGCCGACGGGTGCGACCGGGAGTCGGCGCCGAGCGCGTAGGCGTTGCTGCCCGTTCCGAAGTAGAGGCTCACCGTGATGGTGTAGGTGCCCGCCGCCCCGAGGACGCAGTCACTCGGGTACGTCCCCAGGTAGCAGCTGGTCTCGCCGTCGGCACTGGTGAGCGTGCCGCTCAGGCTGTCGCTGCCCTCGACCTGCGCGCGCAGCACGAGGATCAGCCGCTCGCCGTCCGCCGTGGTGGTCAGCGTGTAGACGTGCTTCTGCCGGTCCTTGATCTCCCCGCAGTCCACTGCCGTGCCGAGAGTGAGCACACCTCCGCAGGGCTCGGCGGCGGCCGCGTCAGCCTTGCTCGGCCTGGGCTGCGCCGTCGGCTGCGGCGCTTTGCTCGGGCTGGCCGGCACGGACGGATCAGGGGTGGCGGTGGGGGTGGTCTCGGCGGCCGACGGGCTCGGCGTGACCGGCGGTGACGGCTCGGCGGGAGCCGACGCCGAGGCGGACGGCACGGGCTCCTCGGTCGCGGCGGCGGCGGGCTGCGGGGCGGTGAGCAGTGCGGCGGCGACAGCGATGCCGGCGAGCGCCTGAGCCAACCGATGTCTGCCGTGCCGTGCGCGCTTCGTCGAGCGTGGTGCCATGCGCCGTACCCCCGTGTTGCTTCGATGTCCGGTGAAATCCAGCGGCATCTTTGCATGTGATCCACTCGCGGTGTGTCCCGTACTCAGGGGGGACTCGGGGGTTTACCTGATCCGCTGCGGTGACACGGGTTCCTAGGCTGTCCGCTGTGAGCCTCATCGTTACCCAAGGGTTGACCAAGACGTACGGCACGCAGGTGACCGCCCTGCATGACCTCACCGTCGCTGTCGAGCCCGGGATCATCGGACTGGTCGGCGCCAACGGCGCCGGCAAGTCGACCTTCATCAAGATCATGCTGGGCTTGATCGCGCCGACCGGCGGGCAGGTGCGGGTCTTCGACATCGATCCCACCGTCGACCCCGACCGGGTCCGCGCCAAGGTCGGCTACATGCCGGAGCACGACGCGCTGCCACCGGACGTCTCCGCCGCCGAGTTCGTCACCCACCTGGGCCGGATCAGCGGGCTGCCCCGCACCGCCGCCCGCGAACGGGCCTCCGAGGCGCTGCGCCACGTCGGGCTCTACGAGGAGCGCTACCGGCAGATCGGCGGCTACTCGACCGGCATGAAGCAGCGGGTCAAGCTGGCCCAGGCCCTGGTGCACGACCCCGACCTGCTGCTGCTCGACGAGCCGACCAACGGTCTGGACCCGGCCGGGCGCGACGCCATGCTGGCGCTGATCCAGCGCATCGGCAACGAGTTCGGCATCTCGGTGGTGGTCTGCTCGCACCTGCTCGGCGAGGTCGAGCGGATCTGCGACTCGCTGGTCGCGATCGAGGGCGGCCGGCTGCTGCGCGCCGACCGCATCTCGGCCATGACCGAGGCCAGCGAGGTGCTCGCGATCGAGGTCAGCGAGGGTACGGACGAACTGGCGGCCGCGCTGGAGGCGCTGGAGCTGCCGGTCACCCGGGACGGCCGGCTGCTGCTGGTGCCGCTGACCCAGGAGGCCACCTACGACCACGTCCTGCGGGTGGTGGCCGATCTCGATCTGCCGCTGCACCGCCTGGACCAGCGACGTCACCGGGTGGCCGAGCTCTTCGCCACGAGGGAGACCGCGGATGCCTGAGTCGAGCGTCATCCACGACATCGGATACCAGCGCTACACCGGGCCGCGGCTGGGCCGCGGCGCCGTGTTCGGCGCGATCTACGTGCACGGCCTGCGCGCGGCCTACGGCTTCGGCCGGTCGGCCAAGGCCAAGATCTTCCCGTGGCTGGTCTTCGGGATCGTCGCCCTGGTCGCGGTCATCCTCGCGGCCGTACGCGCCCAGCTCGGCACCCTGCCCCTGACCTACATCCAGTTCGCCAACACGATGAGCTGGCTGATCATCTTCTTCGTCGCAATCGTGGCGCCGGAGCTGGTCTCCCGGGACCTGCGCGCCGGGGTACTGCCGCTGTACTTCAGCCGGCCCCTGCGCGCCGCCGACTACGTCGGTGCCAAGGCTGCCGCGATGGTGACGGCGGTGTGGATCCTGCTGGCCGGCCCGCAGTTCATCATCTTCCTGGGCGGCGCGTTCACCACCAAGACCGGCATGTCCGGAGTCTGGCACGAGCTCGGTGACCTGCTCCCGGCCTGGGGCTACAGCCTGCTCTGGGCGCTCGTCTTCACCGGGATCGGGCTGCTGATCGCGTCGCTGACCGGCAAACGGGCGTTCGCCGCCGGCGGCATCGTCGCCGTCTTCCTGATGACCACCCCGGTGGTCGGCGTGCTGTCCATCCTGCCGTCGTCCACCGCGCAGGACCTGGCCGGCCTGGCCAGCCCGATGACCCTGGTCACCGGCGTCGGGCAGTGGCTGATCCCCGACGCCAACACGGGCCTGAACATCGGCGAGTTCGGCGCGGTGTATGCCATCGAGGCAGTGTGTCTGGTCGCCGTCTGCCTGCTGCTGCTACTGGCCCGCTACCGGAAGGTGGCCTCGCTGTGACCACGGTCCAACTCGAGAACGTGTCCCGCTGGTACGGCAACGTGGTGGCGGTCAACGACATCAGCCTGACGCTGGAGCCGGGCGTCACCGGCCTGCTCGGCCCGAACGGGGCCGGCAAGACCACCGTGCTGCACATGATGGCGGGCTTCCTGTCACCCTCGCGCGGCACGGTGACCGTCGACGGCGCGCCGACCTGGCGCAACCCGGAGATCTACCGCCGGCTCGGCCTGGTCGCCGAGCGCGAGGCGGTGCACGGCTTCCTCACCGCCCGCGAGTTCGTCCAGGCCAGCGCCCGGATGCAGAAGCTGCCCGACCCGAAGGCCGCGGCCGAGCGGGCGCTGCACCTGGTCGAGATGACCGACGCCGCCGACCGCCGCATCGAGACGTACTCCAAGGGCATGCGCCAGCGCACCCGGGTCGCCGCGGCCCTGGTGCACGACCCGCAGGTGCTGCTGCTGGACGAGCCGTTCAACGGCATGGACCCGCGGCAGCGGATGCACATGATGGGCCTGCTGCACGAGCTGGGCGACCGGGGCCACACCATCCTGTTCAGCTCGCACATCCTGGAGGAGGTGGAGCAGGTCTCGGGCACGGTCCAGGTGATCGTGGCGGGCCGGCTCGCCGCCTCGGGCGACTACCGCAGGATCCGCCGGCTGATGACCAACCGCCCGCACGTCTTCGCCGTGCAGTCGTCCGACGACCGCCGGCTGGCCGTGGCGCTGATCGGCGAGAAGTCGGTCAGCGGCGTGGAGATCGACAACGCCGGGCTGACCGTACGCGCTTCCGACTACGGCAGCTTCACCCGCGCGCTGCCGCGCATCGCCATCGGTGAGGGAATCCGGCTGCGCAAGCTGCTGCCCTCCGACGAATCCCTGGAGAGTGTCTTCTCCTACCTGCTGGAGGCCTGACGTGTCGACCGTTGCGTGGATCACTGCCCGCGGCCTGTTCGGCCGGCGCCGGGTGTTCCTGCTGCTGCCCCTGCCGCTGCTGCTGGTGGGCCTGGCCGTGCTGTGCCGCGCCTACGACGTCAACCCGGCCGACTGGGGCGCCCCGGTGCTGGTCGGCCTGGGCCTGGCCGTGGTGCTGCCGGTGATCAGCCTGATCGTGGGCACCGGGGTGCTCGGCTCCGAAGTGGACGACGGCACGATCGTGCACATCCTGACCAAGCCGCTGCCGCGCCGCGACATCATCCTGGCCAAGCTGGGCGTCGCGATCGGCGTCAGCGCGGTGACGTCGGCGGTGCCGCTGTTCGTGGCGGGCACGCTGGCCGACTCGGCGCGCCTCGGCCTGGGCCTGGCGGTGGCCGCGGTGGTCGGTGCGTGCGCGTACTCGGCGTTCTTCCTGCTGCTGAGCCTGCTGACCCGCCGGCCGGTGCTGCTCGGCCTGGTCTACATCCTGGTCTGGGAGGGCCTGCTGGGCCGCTTCGTCAGCGGCACCCGGGTGCTGTCCATCGAGCAGTACGTGATCACGATCGCCGACAAGATCGCCCCGACCGCCATCCTGGAGTCCAAGGTCTCCCTCACGGTGTCCGTGGTGCTGGCGGTGATCTTCGTCCTGGGCTGCACCCTGGCGGCGGTGGACCGCCTGCGCAGCTTCAGCATGGCCGGCGAGACGAGCTGATCCGTGCGGCGAGGGCCGGGTGGACGCCGGCCCTCGCCGGACCTAGCTGATCCAGCAGTACAGCCGCTGCTCCTCGGTGCGGGCCAGCCGGCCGACCGCGCCGAGGATCTCGGCGGCCAGCTCCGGGTCGATGGGCTCGCCCTCGGCGGCCCGGTCGGCGGCCCACTGCCGCGCGGCCCGGTCCAGCTCCGCCGCGCTCGCGCGGCTCAGCGCCTGCTGGAGCTCCACGGACGCGGCGACGACCTGGGCGCCGTCGTCCTCGTCGGCGATGACCGCCGAGGCGGACGCCGCGAGCGCGTCGTCGAAGCTGCGCCCGGTCAGCAGGCTGTCCCACTCCAGCAGGGCCAGGTCGGCGTCGAAGTTGCCGTAGGTGACCGACTGGTGGTCGGCGTCCGGACCGCCGTCGACCTGGGCCTCGGCGGCCTCGTCATCGGCGGCCACGAAGAATCTGATGATGCTGCTCATCCGGGTATCCCATCAGAGCCGGACCCGGGCCGCGACGGGCAGGTGGTCACTGCCGGTCGCCGGAAGGGACCAGAGCTCGGTGACGGTCACCGTCCGTCCCATGATCTGGTCGACCCGCGCCACCGGCGCCCGGGCCGGCCAGCTGAAGGCGAACGTCGACCGGGCCGTACGCAGCTCCGCGCTGAGCGGCGCCAGCGCCCGGTCGTCGACCGTGTAGTTGAGGTCGCCGAGAAGCAGCACCTTGCTGATCGGCTCGGCGGCGATCATCCGGCCGAGCCGGGCGGCGCTCTCGTCCCGCCGCGACGAGCTGAGCCCGCCCGCCCCGATCCGCACCGACGGCAGATGGGCGACGTAGACGGCGACGTCCCCGCCCGGCAGCCGGGCGACCGCTCGCAGCCCCCGGTTCCAGTCGGTGCCGACCCCGCGCGGCCGGATGTCGACCAGCTCCGCCTCGGTGAGCGGATACCGCGACCACAGCCCGACCGTCCCCTGCACGGTGTGGTGCGCGTACTCCGCCGGCATCGCCGCGAGGTAGGCGGGCAGGGCGGCCGGCGTCACCTCCTCCAGGGCGATCAGGTCGGGGCGGACCTTGACCAGCTCGCGGACCGTGCCGGCCGGGTCGGCGTTCTCGTCGCTGACGTTGTGCTGCACGGCGGTGAGGTCGTAGGGGGAGTCACCGTCCGGCAGCAGGTGGCCGCCGAAGAGGCCGAGCCAGGCGGCGAGCGGCAGCAGCGCGGCCAGGGCGGCGATCCGGGAACGGCGCCACCAGGCCAGGGCGAGCAGCACCGGGACGGTCAGGCCGAGCCAGGGCAGGAACGTCTCCACGAGACTGCCGAGATGCCCGGCGGTGTTGGGCACGGCCCGATGGAAGAGCAGTACGCAGGCGATGATCACGGCTGACACGGCGAGGCTGCGCACCCCGCGATGCTGGCAGGGTCCCGCAAGGTCGTCAGGCGCTGCCGTAGACGTCGGCCAGGGCGGTGAACGCGGCCTTCGGCTCCCACGGCAGATCGGGGTAGGTGTCGCCGGTGCGGTCCTCGTACACCTTGACGATCCCGTAGCTCGCCCGGTCGAGGTCGTCACGAGGGTCGCCGCCGGGGCGGTGCGGGTGGTCGTAGAGGGCGAAGATGAAGACGAAGGTGGCGTCGACACCGGCCGCGTCGAAGACCGCCAGCAGCTCGCGGAGATAGGTGGCCTGGCCGTCCTCGTCGCGGAGGTGGTCGCCGGTCAGCCGCACGGGGCCGCTGTCGCCGTACTCGACGATCTCCAGGCCCTGGGCACCACGGTCGCCGGCGCCGCGGTACGTGGCCGAGCCGAACTCGGTGATCGCGACGGGCTTGCCCTGCAGCTCCGGGCTGCGCATACCCTGCGCGACCAGCTCGGCGAAGTGCCCGGCGATCGCGGCCGACCGGTAGACGTCCATGGCGACGATGTCGAACGGCGTCCAGTCCACCCGGTCGATGGGCACGGAGGCGTAGGTGAGCCGGCCGCCGAAGCGCTCCCGGACGACGGCCACCGCCCGGCCGAGGAAGTCGTTGACCCGGTCGCCGACCCCGCCGAGCACCGCACGGACGCGGTCCGGCTCGCTCAGCAGCGCGAGCCGCTCCTCGAGGCTGTCGCCGGGCAGGAACCCCGGAGCCATGATGCTCAACTCCGCGCCGGTGACGAACACGACCTCGCAGCCGCGCACCCGCAGCCGCTCGGCCCGCTCGGCGCAGTCGGCGAACAGCGCCAGCATCTCGTCGGCGCCCAGTTCCAGCGGGTACGGCGAGAACCAGACCTCCAGCCCGAGCCTGGCCGCGACCGCAGCGGCGAACTCGATCCGCTCGGGATCGCCGCCGGTGACGCGCACGGCGGTGCAGTGCAGGTCGTCCCGGATGATCGTCAGCTCCCGCTCGACCAGCTCCGGCTCGAAGCGCCGCCGCGAGTTGACGCCATGGCGGACGAACCCGGTGTCGTAGGTGATGCCTCTGGCCCGCACGTCGTTCCCCCTAATTAGGTACGCATCGTACCCTATTTTTGACTCTGAGGAGTGGTCAAGCCGATGCTGAGAGGGCACGACGAGTACCGAGGCGGAGGAGGCCGATGACTCAGACCCGTCGTCGGGGTGCGGCGCTGGAGGAGGCGATCCTCCGTGCCGCGGCCGACGAGCTCACCGAGAACGGATTCGCCGGCCTGACCATGGACCGGGTGGCCGGCCGCGCGGGCACCAACAAGAACGCGATCTACCGCCGCTGGCCGGACCGCCTGGCGCTGGGCATCGCCGCCTACCGCCACCTGGCCACGGCGATCCAGCCACCGGACACGGGCACGCTCCGCGGTGACGCCCTGGAACTGCTGCGCCGGGCGAACCGGCACTGGAGCTCGCCCCTGGGCGCCGTCCTGCGCGACCTGCTGGCAGCGGCGGGCAGCGCCGAGAAGCTGGTGGCGCAACTGCCGGAGCAGTCCACCGACGCGATGACCGCGATGTGGCTGACGGTCCTGGGCCGGGCGGTGGCCCGCGGTGAGGCGGCCCCGGAGTCGCTGCACCCCCGGGTGGCGACGGTGGCAATCGTGCTGCTGCGCAACGAGTTCGTGACCCGAGGCGTGCCGTCAGTCCCGGACGAGGTCCTCACCGAGATCGTCGACGAGGTCTACCTCCCCCTGATCCGCCACCACAGCCCGGCCTGGCGGGATTGAGCGTTCAGGCCCCCGTGGTCTCGTAGCGGTCTTCCGGGGCTTCTTTGATCGGGGTGGGCCGCTCGGGCGCCGGCGTGCTGCCGTAGCCCGTGATGTCGAGGGTCCAGGTGCCGGCCGGCTCGGGCGGCGCCGTCGCGGCGGGCACGTCGACCACCAGCCGGCTGAGGCGGCCCTGAGCGTCCACAGTGGCAGTGAACGTCGGCCTGGCGCCCTCGAGCCGGGACTCCAGCGGTTGCGTGGCAATGCCTCCGCCGATCGTCCTGGTGACGGCGAGCGTGCCCCGGATCGTCAATCCGTCCATTGTGGCCGTATCGGCCAGGCCCAGCAGTTGCGTCGCCCCGGTCCGGTCGGGTTTCGTGATGGTCAGCCCTTGCCGGGCCACGGCTTCGGGCATCCGGGACAGGTCCAGGTGTTCCCACGGGGCGTTCCGGTTCTTGCGCGAATATTTGTCCGTTCCGATCACCCGCTCGTCGATCACTTCGGGTTCGGCGCCGGTGAAGGTGGTGGTCCGGGCCGCGCTGGCGTGGGGGAAGTCGGTCGTTCCGGTGACCTGCATGTCGTTCAGGGCGACGGTGTAGGCGTAGTTGCCAGCCGTCAGGCCGACGATCGACACGATGAGGGCCGCCTTCGGATCGGCGGATGCAGGTGCGGGCGCCGCCGGCTGGGACAGGCTGCGAGCGACAGGCCGCCGGCGAGCAGCAGGGCGATGGACCGAAGGCGGATCATGGCGAGAGCTTAGGGAAGCCTGCCGAGGAGGATGTCGCGGCCCGGGCCCCGCAGGTCGTCGATGGCTGCCACCCGTCCGCAGGCCGCCATGCCCAGCGCTTCCGCCGTTCCGGTCACCAGCTCGCCGCTCCCGCGGCGCCAGTCCGTGTCGGTGGCGACGAGCTCCAGCCCGTCGAGCCGCCCCGGCGGCACGAGCGCCGGCGCGACCGCCGGCGAGGCCAGATAGTCCAGCAGGATGCGCCAGTCCTCGACCGGTACGTCCGCAGCCAGCCCCAACGGCCGGGCGATGTCCCGCAGGTGCACGCACGTGTCGGCGAACGGGCCGAGCGGCCCCACCCGTGGCGGGTTCACCCGGTCGGCGGCGTGGTCGCGCAGCAGGCCGATCAGCTCGTTGCGAGGCTTGCGGGCCAGGCGCCGGGTGAAGTGGTCCACAGTCCGGTCCGTGTCGCCGCGGTAGCGCAGAGCCACCACGAGGAACCGGCCGAAGCCGACCAGCATCGGCTGGACGAGGCGGGCAGCCAGATGGCCCACGGTCCAGCCCGCGCACAGGGTCTCGGCCTGCCACTGGGTGTCGTCGAGGGCTTCGAGGAAGTCGGCGATCAGCCGGCGGTTGCCGGTCGTCCGGTCGTAGATCTCGGCGTCGGTGATCATGCGGCTCGCCGCCGGACGTCGCGGCTCAGGGCGGCCAGGACCTTGGCCGCCGTCGCGATCTCCTGCTCGGTGCAGTCCGGGGCCAGCGTGGCCAGTGCCCGCAGCTCGTCGTCGCGGATCCGGCCGATCACCTCGGTCCCGCTGCCGGTCAGCGCGATCAGCACCGACCGCCGGTGGGCCGGGTTCGGCCGGGACTCCACGTGGCCCAGCTTCAGCAGGTCGTTGACGTGGCGCTGGACGCCTTGCCGGGCCAGGTCGAGCCGGTCGCCGATGGCCGGGACGGTCGCCGGGCCGTGCTCGGCGAGGACTTCCAGCACGGCCCGGGTGCCCACGCTCAGGCCCTCGGGTCGCAGGGCCGCCTCGACCACGCGGGCCGAGTTCAGGACCAGCGGCCGTACGTGCCGGAGCACGTCGTACAGAGCAGCTCCGCGCGCCAACATGACAACTATGATGTCATACGCGTGCAGCTCGGGTGGGCCGGATCGGCGGCGGCCGCGATCACCGCGTCGAGACGGTCGCGGGTGGCCAGCAGGCCGGTGATCTGCCGGTCGATGCGATCCCGCTCCGCCGCCAGCCGGGCCTGCGACTCCGGGGTGCTCACGCCTCGGTCCACGCAGGGCAGCAGCTCCAGGATCGTGTGGCTGGACAGGCCCGCGGCGTAGAGCTGCTGGATGAGCTGCACCCGGTCCACCGCCGCCGACGCGTACGTCCGTTGCCCGCTCGGCGTCCGTTGCGAGTGCAGCAGTCCCTGCTCCTCGTAGTAGCGCAGCGCCCGTACGCTCACGCCCGCCGTGCCGGCCAGCTCGCCGATCCGCATGGTCATTCCTCTCCCGCCGGTGATCGTGAGGCCCGTCACCACACTTGCCTCTGACGTCAACGTCAGGTTTTAGCGTAGTCGTCATGAAGATTTCTGGTTCTGTCGCGCTGGTCACCGGCGCCAACCGCGGTATCGGCCGGCAGTTCGTCCTCGAGTTGCTCGCCCGCGGCGCCGCCAAGGTCTATGCCACCGCGCGTAATCCCGAGCTCGTCGACATCCCCGGCGTCGAGGTGCTGGCCCTGGACATCACCGATCCGGCCTCCGTGGCCGCCGCGGCCGCTCAGGCCGGGGACGTCAACCTGCTGATCAACAATGCCGGCATCACGACCTACACCAACCTGGTCACCGGCGACCTGGACAAGATCCGGCTGGAGCTGGACACGCACTTCTGGGGCACGCTGAACGTCATCCGGGCCTTCGCGCCGGTGCTCGGTGGCGGCGCCGTCCTCAACGTGCTGTCCCGGCTGTCCTGGGTCTCCTACAACGGCGCGAACGCGTACAGCGCGGCCAAGGCAGCCGAGTGGAGTCTCACCAACGGCGTCCGGCTCGAACTCGCCGAGCAGGGCACGCTGGTCACCGGGCTGTTGCTGGGCGCCGCGGACACCGACATGATGGCCGGTTTCGACATCGAGAAGACCGACCCGGCCGTGATCGCCCGGATCGCGCTGGACGGCATCGAGGCCGGCGCGCTGGAGGTCGTCGCCGACGAGGCGACCGCCGAGGTCAAGGCCGCCCTGGCCGGCGACCCGCGCGCGCTCTACCCCACGGCGGTCTGAAAACGAAGCCCCGCGGCGGTCTGAGCACGAAACCCGCGGCGGTCTGAACACGAAGCGGCCGGGCCCGCACTGAGCGGGCCCGGCCGTCGAAACGTCCGCGAGCGGTCAGCCCGTGTTGCGCATGCCGGCCGCGATGCCGTTGACCGTGGTCAGCAGCGCCCGCTCCAGCGCCGTCGAGTCCGACGCCGAGCGGCGCGCGCCCGGTGCCGTCGGCGCCTGCCGCTCGTCGGCGTTCAGCTCGCGGTACTGGCGCAGCAGCGCGACCTGCAGGTGGTGCAGCGGCTCCAGGTACGTGTCCCGGACGCCCAGCGTGCGCGACAGCTCGGGCTGGCTCGACAGCAGCTCGTCGCGGCCGGTGATGGCCAGGATCTGCTCGACCGTCTTGGCGTACTCCTGCTCGATGGTGCCGAAGATCGGCTTGAGCTCGGCCGGGACCAGCGTCTCGACGTACCGCCGGGCGATGGTCAGGTCGGTCTTGGCCAGCATCATCTCCACGTTGGAGACGAACGTGCGGAAGAACTGCCAGTTGGCGTACATCTCCTGGAGCACGTCGGCCTGACCGGCCTCGCGGACCGCGAGCAGTCCGGTGCCTACGCCGAACCAGCCCGGCACGATCTGGCGGGTCTGCGTCCAGCCGAACACCCACGGGATGGCCCGCAGGCCGCCGAGCCCGGCGTCGGCGTTCGGCCGCTTGGCCGGCCGGGAACCGATGTTGAGCGCGCCGAGCAGCTCGGTCGGGGTCGCCGCCCAGAAGTACGCGGGCAGGTCCGGATTCTCGACCAGCGCCCGGTACGCCCCGAAGGCCGCGCCCGACGCCGTGTCCATCGCCGCGTCCCAGCGGGCCAGCGAGGAGAGGTCGACCGACGGCGACGTGTGCAGCAGCGTCGCCTGCAGCACGGCTGCCACGGTCAGCTCGAGGTTTTCCCGGGCCAGGGCCGGCAGCGTGTACTTGTCGGAGATGACCTCGCCCTGCTCGGTCACCTTGATCGCGCCGTCCAGCGTGCCGTACGGCTGGGCCAGGATCGCCTCGTGCGTGGGGCCACCGCCGCGGCCGACCGTGCCGCCGCGGCCGTGGAAGAGCCGCAGCCGCACGCCGTGCCGGGCGGCGACGTCGCGCAGCGCCCGCTGGGCCTTGTGGATCGACCACTGGCTCGTGGTGATCCCGGCCTCCTTGTTGCTGTCGGAGTAGCCGAGCATGACCTCCTGCAGGTCACCCCGGGCCCGCACGATCTCCCGGTAGGCCGGCAGGGACAGCATCTCGTCCAGCAGCTCGCCGCCGGCGTCCAGCTCGGCCGGGGTCTCCAGCAGCGGCACGATGCCGATCCGGGCCCGCCCGGTGTGGATGTCGATCAGGCCGGCCTCGCGGGCCAGCACCGCCGCGGCGAGCACGTCGTCCACGCCCAGGGTCATCGAGATGATGTACGACTCGATGACGTCCGCGCCGAACCGGTCCTGCGCGTCGCGGATCGTGTTGAACACGTCGAAGGTCTTGCGCGCCGAGTCGGTCAGCGGGGTGTCGTTGCTCGACAACGGCCGGCGCCCGGTGAGCTCGGTGGCCAGCAGCTTGGTGCGCTCGGGCCGGTCCAGCGCCAGGTATTCGTCGACCTCGCCGACCTGGGTGTACATCTGTGCCAGCACCTCGTGGTGCTTCTCGGCGTGCTCGCGGACGTCGAGGGTGGCCAGCTGCAGGCCGAAGGCGGACACCGTACGGATCGCCGACGCGACCGTGCCGACCGCGGTGAGCTGCCCGGAGTTGCGGGCCAGCGAGGCCCGCATCAGCTCCAGGTCGCCGACCAGCTCATCGGTGCCCAGGTAGTCGCGGCCGGGCACGTGGGCGGTGCCGCGCCGCAGCCGTTCGCGGGTGTTGGCCAGCTTGGCCTTGATGCAGCGGACCTTCAGCCGGTACGGCTCCTCGGCATTGGTGCGGCGGAACCGGGGCGCCACCTCGGGCAGCGCGTCGAGGTCCTTGGCCAGGCTGGCCGACAGGTCCAGGGACACGCCGCGCAGCCGCCGGGACACCGACAGCTCGTCGATCAGCGCGTCCATGGCCGCCTCGGTGGCCTGGATGCCGTGCTCGTGCTGGATGATCAGCACGTCGCGGGTGACGGCCGGGGTGACGAACGGGTTGCCGTCGCGGTCGCCGCCGATCCACGTGCCGAAGGTCAGCGGGCGCGAGGTCGGCGAGGTCTCCACCCCGAGCTGGCGCAGGGTCTCGGCGAGGTCGTCGAGCACCTGCGGGGCCGCGTCGGCGTAGAGGTCCTTGAGGTAGTAGACCGCGTTGCGGGCCTCGTCGGTCGGGTCGGGCCGGTCCAGGCGCAGCTCGTCGGTCTGCCAGAGCAGGTCGATCAGCTCGGCGAAGCGGCGGGTGGAGGCCGTGGTGTCGGTCGCGCCGTACAGGATCGCGGCACTGGCCTCGCCGTCCAGCGAGTCGGCGAGCTGGCGCAGCTTCGACAGGATCGAGCGGCGGGCCGCCTCGGTCGGGTGCGCGGTGAAGACCGGCCGGACGGCCAGCCGGCGGGCGGCCGCGGCGATCTCGTCGGCCGGCACGCCCTGCTCGGCGATGCGCTTGGCCGCCTGGTCCAGCCAGCCGCCGTCGCGGGCGCGGCGGCGCTGCAGGTCGCGGGCGCGGTGCACCTGCTCGGTGATGTTGGCCAGGTGGAAGTAGGTGGAGAACGCCCGGGCCAGCTTGGTGCCGGTCGTCACGTCCATCGCGGCCAGGCGCTCGGCGGCGGCCGGGGCGTCCGCCCGGACCAGCGCGCGGACCTCCTCGACCAGGTCGAGCAGCGGCTTGCCCTCCTGCCGGGCGAGCGTCTGGCCGAGCAGCGTGCCGATGCGCCTGATGTCGGCGCGCAGCGCGGCGTCGGGGCCCTCGGGGTCTAGCTGGCCGAGCTGGTCTGTCATCGGAGCGCTCCTCAACGAAGAACTTGCAGGGGTTTTCCGCCGCGCGGAAGGACAGCGCTGTCCCGACTTCGCTGATCGTATCGGTGCCCCGCCCGGCCGGCGTGATTTGAGGTAAGTCTCATAGGCGCTTACGGCGGCTTCACGCCTTTCCGGATTACCTGTGCAGCACAGACCTCCGGGAGGACGAGAAATGCCAAGAAGGACCCGAATCGTGGTGGCCGGTGCCGTCGCGACCGCTGTCGGCCTGGCCGTGGCCGGTATGGGCGTGGCGGACGCCGCCGCGGCGCCGCCGCCGCTGGCCTTCACGATGGCCACGGCCAACGTGCTGGCCGAGCGGTACGTGTACGACGGCGAAGAGGCCTACCTCGACTTCGATCTGGGCGTGAACGTCATCGCCGGCAAGGATCCGCTGGAGATCCGGGCGAAGCGCTCGTCCTACGCCAAGCCGATCACCGCCGAGCAGATCGTCGTCAGGAACGGCAAGAAGAAGGCGGTGGCGCTGCCGGCCGGGATGGTCACCGGGTGGGGCGGTCTCAAGGACTTCACCACGATCAGCATCAAGAACGCGGCGGGCAAGCAGGTCGCCGGCTACCAGACAGATTTCTGCCCGAACGCCTACGAATCCGCCCGGACCCGGCGGGACGCACCCGCGCAGAACCCGTATCCGCGGGGCTGCTCCGAGGGCGCGTTCAACCTGGGCGCGGTGTGGGGCATCCAGGCCGGCTGGAACGCGCCCGTCGCGAGCATGCCGCGCACCGGTGAGTTCGACCTGAAGGACGGCGTCTACACCGCGACGGTCAGCATCAACAAGAAGTACCGGGACTACTTCAAGATCGCGGCGAAGAGCGCGACGCTGAAGCTCACCGTCACGGTCAAGACGATCGACCAGGGCGACGGCGCGGCAGCCGCAGCCAAGGCCAGGGTCCAGGCGGCCCGCGCGGGCGACGACCCCGCCGAGGCGGCTGCGCTCGCCGAGCACGGTGAGCACGCGGGTCAGGGTGACCCGAAGCTGCAGATCTCGGCGTACAAGCCGGAGTTCCGGCCGCCGGCCAAGCGGCCGCGGGCGGTCAAGGCCTCGGCCGTCGCCAAGGGCCCGCGTCCCG
The DNA here is from genome assembly GCF_053603475.1 of Actinoplanes sp. NPDC004185. NCBI lineage: Bacteria > Bacillati > Actinomycetota > Actinomycetes > Micromonosporales > Micromonosporaceae > Actinoplanes > Actinoplanes sp. NPDC004185. The sequence goes on from NZ_JBSGFR010000044.1 coordinate 55,091, forward strand.
ACCTGCGCTCGCTGCCCGCCTCGGGCATCTCGCTGTCGCAGGAGGAGGACAAGAAGTGGTACGTGAACTTCGGCGCCACCGTCTGGAACGCGGGCACGTCGCCGTTGCTGGTCGACGGTTTCCGGCAGACCGGCACCGAGCGGATGGACGCGTACCAGTACTTCTTCGACGCCAAGGGTAAGGAGGTGGGCTCGGTCGCGGCCGGCACGATGGAGTGGGACGCCCGCGAGGGGCACCGGCACTGGCACTTCACCGACTTCGCGCGGTACAGCCTGCTCAAGGCCGACAAGAAGGTCGCCGTGCGCAGCGGCAAGGAGGCCTTCTGCCTGGCCAACACGGACGCGGTCGACTACACGATCCCGAGCGCCAAGTGGCGGCCGGACAACACCGACCTGTCCAGCTCCTGCGGTCAGAACACGGCCGTGGCGGTGCGGGAGGTGCTCGACATCGGCAACGGTGACACGTACACCCAGGACCGGCCCGGCCAGTCCTTCGACATCACCGGCCTGCCCAACGGCTCCTACTACATCGAGGTCAAGGCCAACCCCTCGAACAAGCTCGCCGAGCTGAGCACGAAGAACAACACCGCCCTGCGCAAGATCGTGCTGGGCGGCACCGCGACCAAGCGGACCCTGCGGGTGCCCTCGGTCAACGGGCTCGACTGATCGTCGGACGCCGATACGAGGCGCCGGCCCCCTCTGGGGGTCGGCGCCTTTTTCGTGCTTCACCTGCGTGCTTCGAGGTGGGTCTCATAAGCCCTTACGTCCGCTTCACGCCATTGAAGTTTACCTGTGCGTGATACCCGCCTCCGGGGAGGAAAAGCATGACAAGAAGGACCCGCATTCTGGTGGCCGGCGCCGTCGCCACCGCTGTCGGCGTGGCCGCCGGCGGGATGGGAGTGGCGAACGCGGCCACCGATCTGCCGCCGCTGGCGCTGACCCAGGCGACGACCAACGTCGTCGCCGAGCGCTACGTCTGGGACGACCAGAGCTACCTCTACTTCGACCTGGGCGTCAACGTGATCGCGGGCAAGGACCCGTTCGAGATCCGGGCGACCCGCAAGTCGTACGCGGACCCGATCGTCGCCAAGCAGGTCGTGCTCAAGAACGGCAAGAAGACCGAGGTGACGCTGCCGGCCGGGATGATCACCGGGTGGAACGGCCTCAAGGACTTCACCACGGTCAGCATCAAGAACGCCGCCGGCGCCGAGGTCGCGAACTACCAGACCGACTTCTGCCCGAACTCGTACGAGTCGGCGCGGACCCGGCGCGACGCTCCGGCCGAGAACCCGTACCCGCAGGGCTGCTCGTACAACCCGTTCACCCTCGGCTCGGTCTGGGGCATCCAGGCCGGCTGGAACGCCACCACCGACAGCCTGCCCATGACCGGCGACTTCGACCTGGCCGACGGCGACTACACGGCGACCGTCACGCTGAACAAGAAGTACCAGGACTACTTCAAGATCGCGGCGAGCGGGTCGGCGTTGAAGATCAACGTCAAGGTCGAGACCGTCGACGAGGGCAAGAGCGCCGCCGCGGCGGGCAAGGCCAAGGTCAAGGCGGCCCGCGAGGGCGACGACCCGGCCGCGGCGACCGCCCTCGCCGAGCACGGTGAGCACGCCGGTCAGGGTGACCCGAAGCTGCAGATCTCGGCGTACAAGCCGGAGTTCCGGCCGCCGGCGAAGAAGCCGAAGGCGGTCAAGGCGTCCAGCATCGCCAAGGGCCCGCGCCCCGACCTGCGTTCGCTGCCCGCCTGGGGCATCTCGCTGTCGGAGGAGGACGGCCGCACGTACGTCGCCTTCGGCGCCACCGTCTGGAACGGCGGCACCTCTCCGCTGCTGGTCGACGGCTTCCGCCAGACCGGCACCGAGCTGATGGACGCCTACCAGTACTTCTTCGACGCCAAGGGCAAAGAGGTCGGCTCGGTCGCGGCCGGCACGATGGAGTGGGACGCCCGCGAGGGCCACCGGCACTGGCACTTCACCGATTTCGCCCAGTACAACCTGCTCTCCGCCGACCAGAAGCTGGCCGTGCGCAGTGGCAAGGAAGCGTTCTGCCTGGCCAACACCGACGGGGTCGACTACACCATCCCGAACGCCAAGTGGCGGCCGGACAACACCGACCTGTCCAGCTCCTGCGGGCAGAACACCGCGGTGGCGGTGCGTGAGGTGCTCGACATCGGCAACGGTGACACCTACACCCAGGACCGGCCCGGCCAGTCCTTCGACATCACCGATCTTCCCAACGGCACGTACTACATCGAGGTCAAGGCCAACCCCTCGAACAAGCTCACCGAGCTGAGCACCACCAACAACACCGCTCTGCGCAAGATCGTCCTCGGCGGCACGCCGACCGCGCGCACCCTCGAGGTGCCGGCGGTCAACGGCATCGAGGGCTGACCCACCGATCGGCCCGCGGGCACCGGCTCCAGCGTGGGAGCCGGTGCCCGCGGGTCTTCGTCACGACGGGGAGCCCGCCAGGTCCAGCGCGTACTCCGGCCACCACTCGCCGGCCGGCGGCGCGCCGTTGCCGCAGGCGCCGTCGGACTCACCCGGGCGTTTGATCCACAGGTACGCGTCAGCCAGCGGCACGCCGGTCCTGGTGGTCGGCGCCTCGCCGAGTGCCCGTCCGGGCGGATTGCACCAGTGCCGGTTGCCGCCGCCCTTCTCGGCCGGCCCGTTGCCGTTGCGGCTGGTGTCCACGACGAAATGCGCGCCGCTGAGCAGCGCGGACAGCCGGCTGCCGTAGGCCAGGTTGTCCGCCGTGGTCTCGAAGTTGGCCACGTTGAGCGAGAAGCCGGACGCCCGCGCGATGCCCGCCCGCCGCAGGGCGGCGGTCAGCCGGGACGGTTGCGTGATCCACGTGGGGTTGCCCGCGTCCAGGTAGACCAGCACACCCGGGACGGCCCGCAACGCGTCCACGGCGTCGGCGAGCAGGTCGTAGCGCTCGTCCGTGGCGTCCTCGTCCAGGCAGCCCTGCACCGCCTGCGGGACGGCGTCGGGTTCGAGCACGACCAGCGCCTGGTGACCCCGCAGGGAATCGGCCAGCGTGCGTACCCAGGCCTGGTAGTCCGCGGCGTCGGCCGCGCCGCCGGCCGACTGCCCGGCGCAGTCCCGCTCCGGGATGTTGTAGAGGGTGAGCACCGGCAGCCGGCCGGCCGCGGCCGCGGCCGCGACCAGACTCCGGGCCCGTTCGGCGTAGCCCGGGGCCGCGTCGGCGAACCAGGTGGCGGTGGGCTGGCCGGCGATCCGCCGGATGGCGGCGATCTCGTCGGTACGCCCGGTGCCCTGCCACGCCGCGAGCTGGTTCACCGCCGCACCGTTCGGATCCACGTACAGCTCGCGGTCGCTCAGCCGCCCGGCGGACCCGGCGGCTTCCCCGGACCGGACGGCCGCCGGACCGAGCACCACGGGGGAGTCTCCACCGCGCCGCGCGAGCACCACGATGGCGGCTATGACGAGCACGAGGGCCAGTCCGGCCACGGGCAGCGCCCAGCGGCCCCGCGTCGGGGAGGCGTGTTTCGGCATTGCTCAGCGCACCCGCATCCAGCGGCCGGTCGACGGCACGCCTCTGTCGTCCACCAGGAACAACATGTACCAGCCCGACGGCACGAGTCCTCTGGACTTCGGGATGGACAGGGCCACGCCGTTCGCCGCCGGGGTCACGTCGAGCGCGACCGAACGCTGGTCGATGTCGGTGACGTGGGTGACCGCGCTGGGCCGCAGCAGCCGGGCCGCGCGCACGCGGCCGGCGTCCGGGGTGGCGAAGTCGACCGTCGTGCCGCGCTGCACCGAGGACGGTCCGGCGCCGACGACCGGCCGACGGCCCTTGAACAGGTACGGCGGTGAGTACACCTCGATGCGCTGCTCGAAGCTCCCCGGGTTCCGGCCGGTGGGGTCGTAGAGCGGGTCGCTGCCCATGGTGATGACCCGGCCGTCGGGCAGCAGCAGCGCCTCGGAGTGGTAGTTGCGGCCGACGGTCGACTCCGCGGCGGTCTCGAACCGGTTGGCCGCCGGCCGATAGATCTGCACGTTGAACAGGTCGCTGCGGGTCCTGCCGCGGTACTCGCCGCCGCGGTACCCGGAGGAACCGCCGGTGGTCAGGACGGTGTCGTCGGGCAGCAGCACGGTGCTGAGATAGCGGGTCGGCTGCGGCAGATCCGGGCCGGGCCGGTACGCGGGCGCCGCCTCGTCCAGGTCCGCGATGGCCGTCCGCCGCGTCGACACGGCCGACTCGCCCACCTCACCGCCACCGAAGATCATCACTCGCTGGTCCTGCGCCGGGGGCAGCAGCACCGACGAGCTCGTCTCGGTCATCCGCGGGTCCCGCAGCCCGGGCACCACCTGGAACTTGTTCTTCTCCAGGTCCCACAGCCCGGGCGTACGGCCGATGGTGTCTGAGCCGTAGCCGGAGTTGGAGCCGGAGAAGAACAGCCGGCCGTCGCCCATCAGGTGCAGCGCGGGATAGGTGGGGAAGACCCGCTTGAGCTTCGGCGCGTCGACCCAGCGCTGCTGGTCCCGGACGTACCGCTCGTTGTCACCGGGCAGCATCCGGCCGAACTCGTCCAGTCCGGACACCGCGAGCACGTCACCGTTGGGCAGCTCGGCCAGCGTCGGGTACCAGCGGCTCTTGACCATGTCGCCGGTGCGCACGTACCGCTCGGTCCGCGGGTCGAACTCGTACGAGGTCTTGTCGCCGCCGTACTCCTGCTTCTCCCGGGTGATCTTGTCGGAGACGCCGTAGATGTTGCGCCGGTCCAGGCCTTCGAGCCCGGCGACCGCGTACTGCGCCGGGTGGTCCACCACCGCGGCGTCGCCCTCGGCCTCGGCGTCGACCCACACCTCGACCTCACCGGCGTGGGTCATCACCTCGTCGCCGTGCTTCATCGCGGTCGCGGCCGGCACCGTCACGTCCGTACGGGTCAGATAGACCTTGCCGTCCGCGCCGGTGAGCCGGGTGCCCTTGGGGAAGGCCCGGGGACCGCCGGCCGGTGACTCGTTCTTGATCTTCATGACGCCGGCGGCGTGCGTGATGTTCTTCGCCAGCACCTCGTACGACTTCGTCCCGCCCGCGATCAGCAGGTTGCCGTTGGGCAGGAACGTGTGCCCGGCGCAGAACACGTCGGTCGGCGTGGGCACCTCGGTGAACGTGTCCCGGGCGGGGTCGTAGAGCACCGAGCGGAACGTGCCGGCCTCGAAGTTGTCCCGGTTGTTGCCGCTGCCCGCGACGATCAGCACCTTGCCGGTGCTCAGCAGCGCCGCATGGATGGCGTTGACCCGGAAACCGGTTGGCACCGGCAGTTGCGCCCAGTGGCCGTACTTCTCCTTGTAGGACTGGCGGTTGATGGTGAAGTCGTGCAACGCGTTCGAGCCGAACGCCACCACGGGCCGGTTGACGAAGACGACCAGGCCCAGGACGACGAGCCCGATCAGTCCGCTCAGCAGGCGGCGCAGCAGCGACGGGCGGGGGCGGGGCTTCATACGTAGGTCTCCACGGGGTCGGCGGCGGACTTCTTCTGCGGGGTGCCGCCGGACGCGGGTGGGGCAGCCCGGCGGCGCTGGTACTCCTGGCCGGCCCAGATGGCCGGCGGCATCAGGCAGATCACGAGGTTGAGGCTGGGCCACAGCCACATCGCGCCGTCGACGTGCCCGCCGATCGGCGCGCAGGCGAGCAGGACCACATAGAACGCGGCCCAGCGCAGGCCCGGCCCGAAGGTCAGCAACCGGTCCGGGCTGGCCGAGTCGCCCTTGGGCGTCACCACGAAACCGGTCTGCCGGCGCAACAGCGAGCTCAGGTACGACGAGACGTAGACCGGTGTGGACAATGTGGACATCAGCATGCCCTTGAGCCCGGACGAGCCGGCCTCCTCGTGCGGGCTGGTGTTGTGCCGGCGGTTCCACACGTACAGGCCCAGCTGGAAAAGGGCGGCGTCCACATAGAGCATCAGCCACACTTCCTGCGGCACCTGGACGCCCTTGGCGCCCAGCACCAGATAGCAGACGGCGTTGACGGCGCCGAGCAGCCAGGCCAGCGCGGTCAGCGGGTAGTACGACATCAGCAGCGCGTAGTGCAGCGCCCGCCGGAAGCCGAGCCGCCACATCACTTTGCCGAACGACGTGACGACGACCTCGTCCGTGCCGCGCGACCACCGGTGCTGCTGGGTGAAGTAGTCGGTCCACGACGACGGTCCCTCGCCGACCGCGAGCACGTCCGGGGTGTAGACCGAACGCCAGCGCTTGCCCGAGTGCGGGTTGCGGCTGCTGTGCAGCACCAGGCTGGTGGCCATGTCCTCGGTGATGGAGTCCTGCAGGCCGCCGATGCTGCGCAGGGCCGAGATGCGCACCGCGTTGTTCGTGCCGACCAGCATCGAGACGCCGAGCCGGTTGCCGGCCCGCTGGAGCAGCGAGTGGAACAGGTACTGCTGGGACTCGGCCCAGCGGGTCACCACGTTGTCGTAGTTGCCGTAGATCTGCGGGCCCACCACGAACGCCACGTCGGGATCGCGGAAGTAGCCCAGCAGCCGCTCGCAGAAGTTGGGCATCGGCACGTGGTCCGGGTCGACCGAGACGAAAACGTCGTAGTCGTCGCCGTGGTCGCTGACCCACGAGTTGTAGTTGCCGTGCTTGGTCTTCGCCTTGAACGCCCCGGCCGGGGTGTTGAACTCGGCGCGGCCCCGGCGGCTGAAATGGTGCACGCCGACCCGCGCGCACATCGCCTTGACCTCGTCGTCGTCACCCTCGTCGAGCAGCCACACGTCGTAGCGGCCGGGGTGACGGATGGCGCGGGCCGCGCGCAGGGTCCGCTCGACCATCTCGACCGGTTCCTTGCCGGGCACGATGGTGGTGAGGAACGCGACCCGCAGCGCCCGGTCCGGCACCATCGGCACCGGATCGCGGGCCCAGAGCGTGGCCAGGCACAGCGTGAAGACGTTGACCAGCCGGAACAGCTCGATCAGCCCGGTCGCCGCGATCATCACGACGGTGGCGGCGTAGAGCCACGTCCGCATCCCGGCGTCCGGGATCTCCATCGAGGACAGCAGCCACGCGAAGAACGTGGTCTCGAAGGTGAAGGCGAACAGCGTGATCAGCACGGTGGTCAGCGGCCGGCGGCGGGCCAGCGGGCGCATCTTCACCCGGGCCGGGCCCGGCGCGGGTACCTCCGCGGGGCCGGCGAGCACGCTGTAGCTGCTGTACTCGTACTTGCCGGGCAGCAGGACGGTGGGGTTGTTCAGTGCGCGCACGAGGGCGGCATCCACGGCCGCTCGCGGCGCGGGGATGTTCTGTGGTGGCGGAACGGGGTCGCTCATCGGCGTCCTCTCAGAATCGGACCCGGGCATGGCGGTGTCGGCGAGAAACGCCCGGAGGCGCTCGCCGGTGCCGAGACGGCAACGTCAGGCGGACAGCGGTACGGCTGAGCGGACCCGCACCTGGGTGTCGGCCGCACCCGCGCCGTTGACGCGCGGGCGGTTGAGCCGGCGGGGACGGGCCGCGGGCTGGTCCGCGCGCGGAGCCGGCACCAGGTGGGCCGGCGTCGAAGCCGGCCGGGCCTTGCTGACGAACGCCTGGCGGGCCGCGGCGAAACCGGACCGGTCACCGAACATGTCGCTGCTCATCTCCGCGAGCTCGCGCGCCTCGTAGACGTCCAGCGGCACCCGTTCGGCGGCGAGCCGCTTGGCCTTCGCGGACTGCCGGCGGCGGGCTTCACGGGCGTCGGCGTGCCGGCCGGCGAGCGCCGTGAGCCACTCGGTGTACGCCTCGGGGTGGCGCGGGCCGACCTCGTCGACCAGGCCCAGCGACGCCGCCTGCTCGGCGCTGACCGGCAGCTTGGCGTCGATGAGCCGCTGCGCGGTGTCCGCCCCGACGCGCCGGGGGAGCGTGTACGTGTGCAGCTCGGAGCCGTACAGGCCGATGTCGTAGTAGGGGTTCAGCACGATGCCGCGCCGGGCCGCCACGATGTCCGCGCCCAGGCCGAGCATCACGCCACCGGCGCCGGCGCTGCCCGCGTACGCGGCCACCACGACCTGCCGGGTGCACGCGATGATCTCGCGGCACACCGCGTTGATGGCCTTGATGTTCGCCCAGGCCGCGGCGGCCGGGTCGGCGGCGGCGTCGATCGCCGTGAGGTGGATGCCGTTGCTGAAGGCGTCGGTGCCGCTGCGCAGCACCAGGACCCGGGTGTCCTGGGCCGCGGCGTGCCGCAGCGCGGCCAGCAGCCGCCGGCAGTGCCCGGTCGACATCGCGCCGTTGTAGAAGTCGAAGGCCAGCCAGCCGACCGGTCCGGTCCGCCGGTAGCGCACCTGCCGGTACGACGGCCCTTCCGGTTCCGTGCCCGGGGGCAGGGGTGAGTCGGGTACGTCATGCAGCCGCTTGCCGAGCAGCGTGGTGGCGGGCAGCTTCACCTGCCCCGGGCGGCTCGCGTCACGCAGCTGACCCAGCCACAGGCTGCCGTCGCCGGTGGCCACCAGCACAGCGCCCTGACGGCGGCTCAGCACCGTGCCGGGACGGGCGCCGCGGGCCAACCCGGGATGCGCGTCGTACGCGAACACCTCCAGCCCGCTCACCGTGGTCCGTACGCCGGGTGCGCCGTCGGCCGCACGGATCCGCCGCAGGATCTGTTCGCTGGACAACGACCAGTCGAACGCCCGGTCGGCCTGCTTCATCGCCGGGCGGGCCCGGGTGCCCGGCACCTCGATGGTCATCTCCGTGGCCGGCACCGGGCGGAACGCCGGATCGGCCGCCTTGGCCAGGACCTCGAAGACGCACTCCATCGCCGCGTCGGCCACCGGTCCCTGGTAGAGCGAGGACTTGCGCGGGGCGCCGACGGGCATCGGGAACGTACGGGTGGCCCAGATCGGCCCCGCGTCCATCTCCTGCACGGCCTGCAGCGCGGTCACCCCCCAGGTGGTCACGCCCTCGGTGATCGCCCAGTCCAGCGACGACGGGCCCCGGTCGCCGACCGGCCCGGGATGGATGATCACCGTGCGGTACTTGCGCCAGACCTGGGCGGGGACCCGGTCCTTGAGGTACGGGCACAGGATCAGCTCGGGCTCGGCCGCGGCGACGCCGTCGATGATGTCCTGCGCGCCCGTGGCGAGCAGCACCCCGACGTCGTGGCCCGCCTCCCGCAGCGCGCACCAGGCCCGCTGACTCAGACCGTTGAACGCCGACACGAGCAGCAGAACCCGCACATTGCCTCCCCAGACAATTCCCCCAACGACCCGCGGGCAGTCTTTGCCACCTCTTTGTCGTTATGTCGGACATGCTGTCCGATAGCGGTCCACGGTCCCGATGGTGTCGGACGGCGGACTAAGCTTTGGGGCATACCCCCCGTCCAACTGGCGTCGGGGTTTTTCGATGTGCCTCACGGGAGTCTTTTTCCATGCGACCTGATGGATCTTCGCGGAAGTTCCTCCCATGCAGCTGAGTGGCCTGATCCCGGCCGCCCTGCGGGACCGCGGGCTGGCCCGGGCCCGTGACCTGGCCCGCAAGGGCGGCGCCGACTCCGACGCGCTCGACCTGACCGCGCCGGCCGCGCTGCGGCCCTTCGTCGTGGCCGCCGTCGCCGGTGCGGCCGAGCACGGTGGCGCCGGGCGCCCGGTGCTGGCCGTGACCGCGACCAGCCGCGAGGCCGACGACCTGGCCGACGCGCTGGGCTGCCTCATCTCGCCCGAGCGGGTCGCCGTCTTCCCGTCCTGGGAGACCCTGCCGCACGAGCGGCTCTCGCCACGCTCCGACACCGTCGGGCGACGGCTGGCCGTGCTGCGCCGCCTGGCCCACCCCGACGCCACCGGCGGCGAGCCGGTCCAGGTCGTCGTCGCGCCGGTCCGCAGCCTGCTCCAGCCCCAGCTCAAGGGTCTCGGCGACCTCGAGCCGGTGGAGCTGGCCACCGGCGGCACGGCCGAGCTGGAGACCGTCGCGCGGCGGCTCACCGACATGGCGTACGCCCGGGTCGACCTGGTCACCAAGCGCGGCGAGTTCGCCATGCGCGGCGGCATCCTCGACGTCTTCCCGCCCACCGACGAGCACCCGTCCCGGGTGGAGTTCTGGGGCGACGAGGTGGAGGAGATCCGCACCTTCGCGGTCGCCGACCAGCGCACCATCGAGGAGGTCCAGCGACTCTGGGCCCCGCCCTGCCGCGAGCTGCTGCTCACCCCGCAGGTGCGCGCCCGCGCCGCCGAGCTTGCCGAGCAGCACCCCGAGATCGGCGAGATCCTGGACAAGCTGGCCGACGGCATCCCGGTCGAGGGCATGGAGTCGCTGGCCCCCGCGCTCATGGACGGCACCGACTCCATGGAGCTGCTGATCGACTGCATGCCGCGGGGCACCCACGTGCTGCTCTGCGACCCCGAGCGGATCCGCACCCGGGCGCACGACCTGACCCGGACCTCCGACGAGTTCCTGGAGGCCAGCTGGGCCGCGGCCGCCGTCGGCGGCCAGGCCCCGATCGACGTCGGCGCCGCCGCGTTCAAGACCCTCGCCGACGTACGCGCCCACGCCGCGGTCCTGCACCAGCCGTGGTGGACCGTCTCGCCGTTCGGCCTGGACCCGACGCAGGAGCCCGCCGCCACGGACACCCCGTGGCTGGAGACACCCGCCGTCGAGGTCTCACCCGACCTCGGCGACGCCATCAGCCTGCACGCCCAGCCCGTGCCGCTCTACCACGGCGACACCGCCAAGCTCGCCGCCGACCTGCGGCAGTGGGCCGGCGAGCAGTGGGCGATCGCATTGGTCTTCGAGGGCCACGGCACCGCCCAGCGCGCCACCGAGCTGCTGCGCGACGCCGGCCTCGGGGTCACCCCGGTCGACGCCATCCCCACCGCGATCGAGCCGGGCCAGCTCCTGGTCACCTGCGGCGGGCTCAACCACGGCTTCGTCGACGAGAGCTCCCGGCTCGCGGTCATCACCGGCAACGACATCACCGGCGGCCGCGGTGCGTCCACCAAGGACATGCGCAAGATGCCCAGCCGGCGGCGCAACACCATCGACCCGCTCGAGCTCAAGCCGGGCGACCACGTCGTGCACGAGCAGCACGGCATCGGCAAGTACGTCGAGCTGGTGCAGCGCACGGTCAACGGCGCCGAGCGCGAATACATGGTCATCGAGTACGCGGCCAGCAAGCGGGGCCAGCCCGGCGACCGGCTGTTCGTCCCCACCGACCAGCTCGACCAGCTCTCCCGCTACGTCGGCGGCGAGTCGCCGCCGCTGCACAAGATGGGCGGCTCGGACTGGCAGAAGAGCAAGGCGCGGGCCCGCAAGGCCGTCCGCGAGATCGCGGCCCAGCTCATCCAGCTGTACGCGGCCCGGCAGGCGTCCAAGGGCCACGCGTTCGGCCCGGACACCCCGTGGCAGCGCGAGCTCGAGGACGCGTTCCCGTACACCGAGACCCCCGACCAGATGGCGGCGATCGTCGAGGTCAAGCACGACATGGAGCTGGCCGTCCCGATGGACCGGCTGATCTGCGGCGACGTCGGCTACGGCAAGACCGAGATCGCGGTCCGGGCGGCGTTCAAGGCGGTCCAGGACGGCAAGCAGGTCGCCATCCTGGTGCCCACCACGCTGCTCGCCCAGCAGCACTACAACACGTTCGCCGAGCGGATGAGCCAGTTCCCGGTGACGATCAAGCAGCTCTCCCGGTTCCAGACGCCCAAGGAGGCCACCCAGACGCTGGAGGAGGCGGCCAACGGCACCGCCGACATCGTCATCGGCACCCACCGGCTGCTGGCCGCGGCGACCCGCTTCAAAAACCTGGGCATGGTCATCGTCGACGAGGAGCAGCGCTTCGGCGTCGAGCACAAGGAGCAGCTCAAGACCCTGCGCGCCTCGGTGGACGTGCTGACCATGTCGGCCACGCCGATCCCGCGCACCCTGGAGATGGCGATCACCGGCATCCGGGAGATGTCCACCATCGCCACCCCGCCCGAGGAACGGCACCCGGTGCTGACCTTCGTCGGCGCGCACGACGACAAGCAGGTGGCCGCGGCGATCCACCGCGAGCTCCTGCGCGACGGCCAGGTCTTCTACCTGCACAACCGGGTCGAGTCGATCGACAAGGCGGCCCGCCGGCTGCGCGAGCTGGTGCCCGAGGCGCGGGTCGCCGTCGCCCACGGCCAGATGGGCGAGGAAGCCCTGGAGAAGGTGATGGTCGGCTTCTGGGAGAAGGACTTCGACGTGCTGGTCTGCACGACCATCGTCGAGTCGGGCATCGACATCCCGAACGCCAACACCCTCATCGTCGAGCGGGCCGACCTGCTCGGACTGTCCCAGCTGCACCAGATCCGCGGCCGGGTCGGCCGCGGCCGCGAGCGCGCGTACGCGTACTTCCTCTACCCGCGGGAGAAGCCGCTCACCGAGACCGCCCACGAGCGGCTCGCCACCATCGCCCAGCACACCGAGCTCGGCGCGGGCATGTACGTGGCCATGAAGGACCTCGAGATCCGCGGCGCCGGCAACCTGCTCGGCGGCGAGCAGTCCGGCCACATCGAGGGCGTCGGCTTCGACCTGTACGTGCGGATGGTCGGCGAGGCGGTCAGCGCCTTCAAGGGCGAACGGCCCGAGGAGGAGCCGGAGGTCAAGGTGGACCTGCCGATCGACGCGCACCTGCCGACCGACTACATCGCGGTGGAGCGGCTGCGCCTGGAGATGTACCGCAAGCTCGCCGAGGCCCGCGACAACGGCCGCCTGGACGAGGTCGTGGCCGAGATGACCGACCGCTACGGCGAGCCGCCCGAGCAGGTCAAGAACCTGATCGCGGTGGCCCGGTTCCGGCTGGTGGCCCGGGCGTACGGCCTCACCGACGTCTCGGTGCAGGGCAAGCACCTGCGCTTCTCGCCGCTGCCGCTGCCCGACTCGAAGCAGATGCGGCTCAAGCGCTACCACCCGGACGCCGTCTACAAGACCACCAACGACCAGGTCAGCGTGCCCCGGCCGACGACCCGGCGGGTGGGCGGCGAACCGCTGCGCGACCAGGCTCTGCTGCAGTGGTGCGCCCAGCTCCTCAAGGACGTGCTCGGCGAGGTTCCGGCTCCGGTGCCGGCATGATCCGATATCAGGGGGTGGGCGGCGTACGTCACATCAGCCGTGAGAGAGTGCTAACCATGCAGCGTGCCCGCCGACTCGCATCCACCGCCGTCGTCGCCGCCCTCGCGGTGAGCGCCCTGTCCGCCTGCCGCGCCGAGCCCGACGTGGCCGCGTACCTGGGTGACGGCCGGACGATCACCGAGGCACGGGTGGAAGGTGTCTACGACGAGGCCCACGACGAGCTGACCAAGGCCCGCGAGCAGGTCCAGCAGCAGCAGGGCGAGGCCGGCGCCTCGGCCCAGCCCGTCCCGCCGGTGCAGGTCCCGTTCAAGCAGAAGGACGTGCTGAACGCCCTGCTCACCATTCAGCTGCTGGAGCAGGCGGCGAGCGCGCACGGCGTGCAGGCCGCCGCCGAGCCCACCGTCGAGCAGGTCGCCCAGGGCTCCAACTACTCCGCCAACTGGGAGTACACGAAGCTCTACACGCGGACGTTCCAGCTGCGGGCGGCGCTGCTGCCCAAGGTGGCCCCGGCCGCGCTGACCGACGCCGACCTGCGCCCGGTCTACGACAAGCTGCTGTCCGGCAGCGAGGCCGGCGCGACGCCGTTCGAGCAGTTCAAGACCCAGCTCTCGGCGGAGAACAAGCAGGCCCTGCAGCAGAGCATCGGCCTGCGCAACGAGCTCGCCAAGATCGTGGCCGACGACGACGTCAAGCTGAACCCCCGCTACGGCAACCAGCAGCTCGTCCTGCTGTCGGCGCAGGCCGGCAACGCGGACGTGGCCCTGGTCGAGCTGTCGCTCGCCGGTGCCGGCGCCTCCGAGGCCCCGTTCGTCACCGACGTCTCCTGATGGCCCCAGCCGGACGCATCGTCCTGCTGGTCACGTCCCCGCGGCTGCCGGCCGGTCTGCTCACGGCCGAGGCCTGGGACCTGCTCCGCGCCCACCCGGTCTACACCCCGGGCGAGAGCGACCAGGTGGACGCGCTGCGCTCCTCCGGGGTGACGGTCACGGTGATCGAGCCCGACCCCGAGACCCTGATCGCGGCGCTGGGCGCCCACCAGACGGTGATCTGGCTGGCCGGAGCGGCCGGCGACGAGGACTTCGCCCGGCGCCTCGGCCTGCGCCTGGCCCGCGAGCCGTCCCTGGCCGAGCTCGAGCTCTGCTACGGCTCCTGGGACCCGCCGGGCGCCCGGCTGCTCGACGCGGTGGCGGTGATGGACCGGCTCGCCTCGCCGGGCGGAGACCCGTGGAAGCTGCAGCAGACCCACGAGAGCCTGGCGCCGTACCTGCTGGAGGAGAGCTACGAGGCGTACGACGCGATCGCGGCGTCCGACCTCGACGCGCTGCGCGAGGAGCTCGGCGACGTGCTGCTCCAGGTGGTCCTGCACTCGCGGCTGGCCGAAAACCTCCCGGAGGACGAACGCTGGAGCATCGACGACGTGGCCGGCGGACTGGTGGAGAAAATGGTCCGCCGCAACCCGCACGTCTTCGCCGGCGAGCAGGTCGGCGGCGTCGAGGACATCATCGACAACTGGGAACGCATCAAGAAGGCGGAAAAGGCCCGCGACTCGGTGCTGGACGGGATCGCGCTGAGCCAGCCGGCCCTGTCCCTGGCCGCGAAGATCCTCCAGCGGGCCGAGCGGGCCGGGGTGGGGGTGCCGCTGCCGTCCGGCCCGGGGCTGGGGCCGACGTTGCTGCGGCTGGTCGCCGATGCGCGGTCGCAGGGGCTTGATGCGGAGGCCGCGTTGCGGCAGGCGGCTCTGGATCTGGCGGCCGAGATCCGCAAGACCGAGGGCTGACGCTCCGCTCCGCCTGACGCTTCGCTTTCGCGGGCACGAGAATGTCGTACCCGGCGAGTAGATTTCGCTCCATGCCGGAGTTCGTGCCGCTCGCGGAGAGCATCGTCGACGCCATCCTGGAGACCGACCCCGCGCTGGCGTCCTACGCCGGTGACCACCGCTTCGACGATCGGCTGCCCGATCTGTCACCCGGTGCGGTGGCCGACCGGGTGACCATGCTGCGCGACGCCGCCGACGCCCTGTCCGGCACGGACCCGGACGACTTCGACGACCAGGAAAAGGTCGACCACGCGATCCTGTCCGCCATCGTCGAGCGCGGCATGTTCGAGCTCAGCGACGTTCGTGAGCACGAGTGGAATCCTCTGGTCCACAATCCCGGCCCGATGCTGCACACCCTGCTGGCCCGCCCGTTCGCCCCCGCGGAGGAGCGCCTGACCAGCCTCGGCGGCCGGTTGGCGGCCGTCCCCGACGCCCTCGCCACCGCCCGCGCGGTCCTGCGCGACGTGCCCCGGCTGCACACCGAGATCGCGGTCGGCCAGTTCGCCGGCGCGGCGAGCCTCATCCGCGACCAGGTGCCCGGCCTGCTCGCCGAGGCCCCGGGCCTGCGTCCCGCGATCGAGCCGGCCGCAGCCACCGCCCTGGCCGCCCTGGCCGAGTTCGACGGCTGGCTCAAGGCGAGGCTGGAGAGCGGCGAGCCGGGCCGCGACCCCCGCCTGGGCCGCCCGCTGTGGGAGGCCCGGCTGTGGCACACCCTCGACACCGAGCTGCCGGCCGCAGAGGTCCTGTCCCGCGCCGAACGCAACCTGGCCGAGGTCGGCGAGCAGCTCCGCGCGGCCGCCGCCGAGCTGGCCGGGGGACCGCCCACCGACGAGACCGTCCGCCGCGCCCTGGACACCCTGGCCGCGCAGCACCCCGACGACAGCACCATCGTCGACCTGGCCAAGGTGACGATGGGCGAGGCGACGGAGTTCGTCCGCGAGCACGCCCTGATGACCCTGATCGACGACCCGTGCGTGATCGAGGAGATGCCGGAGTTCGCCCGCGGCGTGGCGGTGGCCTACTGCGACCCACCCGGCCCGCTGGAAACCGCGGACGTCCCGACGTTCTACTGCATAGCGCCGGCCCCGTCGGACTGGCCGAAGGACCGCGTGGAGTCGTTCTACCGCGAATACAACGACCACATGCTGCGCAACCTGACGGTCCACGAAGCGATGCCGGGTCACTTCCTCCAGCTGGCGCATTCCCGCCGCTTCCGCGCCGACACTCGGGTCCGGGCCCTGGGCTTCTCGGGCCCGTTCGTGGAGGGCTGGGCGGTCTACGCGGAGGAGCTGATGGCGGGGCTGGGCTTCGGCGGCCTGCCGATCCGCCTGCAACAGCTCAAGATGCAGCTCCGCATGAGCCTCAACGCGATCCTGGACCAGCTGGTCCACTGCGAGGATCTGACCGAGCACGAAGCGATGGCGATGATGACCGGCCGAGGCTTCCAGGAGGAAGGCGAAGCCGCCGGCAAGTGGAAACGAGCGCTGCTGACCTCAACCCAGCTCTCGACATACTTCGTGGGCTACACGGAAATGTCAGCCATCGCGGCAGCCCGCCCGTTCGGCGCCACCCCCAAGGCCTGGCACGACGCGATGCTGGCGCACGGGTCGCCGCCGCCCCGGCACCTGCGCACGCTGCTGGGGGTCTGAGGCCCCTCCGCGGCTTGGGCGCGGCCATTATGGGCCCGGGCGCCCGGGCCCGGAGTTGTGTTGGGTGGGCGTGGTGGTGTCGGCGGGGCCGGGCTGGGCCGGCCGACTACGTCGGGCGCTGTCGCGGTGCGCGGGGCTGTGCCATACACGGTCATGCATTACCCGGCCGTGCCTAGTCGGGGACATGCCGCATGTGCGATCGGGAGTCGTCGCGCTACGCGACATCGGGCCCAGTCGCGCCTGGCCGCGGCTGGCCGCGTCGCGTCCGCTCTTGGCCGTGCCGGGCGGCGCTTGGCCGCGTCGCGCCCGCTCTTGGCCGTGCCGAGCAGCCGTCGTCCGTGAGGCCGCCGAGGGTCAGCCCGACGCCGCAACGGTGAGCTGGCCGTATCCCGCCCGAGTCGAGCCAGCTGAGCGTGAGCCGCCGGCTCAGCGGAACCCCGGCCCGGAGCTACCGGCCTCGCCGGTCCACCAGCTTGGCCGACTTGGGCAGGTCGAACATCGCCTCCTCGACCTCCTCCGAGTAGTGGGTCATCGCCACTTCCACCCGGGTCGCGTTGAGGATGCCGTCGAAGCTGCCCAGCACCCCTTCATTGGTGATGCACGTGGTGAAGTCGCGGGCCGCCGCGTCGTCCACGCCCGTCAGCCGGACGCAGGTCGCGTGCCGGCCCGCGATTGTTGTGTCGTGCTGGTCGACTTCCACGTCGTTGTCGAGCACTGCCGCGTTCAGCAGGGCCAGCACCGTCGCCGGGGGGACCAGGCCGCTTTCGCCCGCGCCTTCGAGGACCGTTGCCGGGGCCGGGCTCGCCGCGGTTGCCGGCGCCGTCAGGGTGCACGTCGTTGTCTTCTGCGTACGGCATTCCGTGGTCGCGTCCGCCGTCACCGTCACCTTGCCGCCCGGGTACACGTACGCCGTCCGGGCCGGTTTCCGGGTCTGCGCCACCGTTGCCTTCTCGCCCCCCGGCAGCTGGTAGCTCGCCTCGTACGTCAGGTCGGCCGCCGACGTCATCTGCGCCGCCAGGTCTGCCACCAGGTCGTTGCGGGTCAGGCCCTGGCTCGACTCGTCCAGGTCCGAGCAGCCCGCCGTCGCGGCGCACAGCAGGAGTACGGCCGTGGCGAGGCGTCGGCTGAGAACAGGCACGTGCCCACCTTGGCCGACGCGCGCAACCCCGCGCAAACCGGTTCTCAGGCCCGGGTCCGGCTCAGCAGCTGCTGCCGCATCACGTACCGGCGGATCACCCGGGCCTGCGCCTCCGTCACGGCGAAGATGGCCACCAGCTCCACCGACATCGGCCCCGGCGGCACCTGCTGGGCCAGCCGCTCGACCTTCGACGCCGTCGCGCCCACGTCGATGATCTCGCTGCCCAGTTCGATCCGCAGCTGCAGGTCCTCGCCGTCGCGGACGTTCGTGTCCTCGAAGTGGGCCCGCATGCTGTGTTCGCTGATGTCGCGGATCCAGCCGTTCGCGTCCGGGAAGCCGGCCCGGTGCATGATCACCTGCTCGCCGCCACCGCCGCGGACGAAGTGGCGCTGCTGTTCGACCAGCGGTTCGCCGCGGGCCTCGACCTGCAGGCGGTTCTCGGCCACCTCCAGCACCGCGCAGGTGAGCGCGTACCGGCCGCGAGGGGCCGCCGACCAGCGCAGGGTGACGGCCGCGCCCACGACGGGGACGGCGACCAGCGGGGCCGACAGAGTCAGACCTTTACCCTCCGCGTGGACGACACGGACACGGGAGGCCTGCTCGTCGGAGGCGGTCATCTCGACGTACGAGCCGGCATCGGGAAGGAGCACGGTAGAAGTCATGGCGATACCCGAGATCGGCATTTTCCGGCCCCGCCTGAGGCATGTGGCGGCGTGAGTTCACCGGCCGCCGCCACGGGCGACACCCCGGGTCGATACGCTCTAGCCCGTGGTGGGCCGCAGGGTCGCGGTCTGGAATCTATCCATACGAGCATGAGGAGCGACACGACAGATGGCCACCATTGAAGCGATCGTCGCCCGGGAGATTCTCGACTCGCGGGGCAACCCCACCGTCGAGGTCGAAGTGGGCCTGGACGACGGCACGGTCGGACGCGCCGCGGTGCCGTCCGGCGCCTCCACGGGCGCCTTCGAGGCGATCGAGCTGCGGGACGGTGACAAGGGCCGCTACCTCGGCAAGGGCGTCGAGAAGGCGGTCAGCAACGTCGAGGACAAGATCGCCGACGAGCTGCTCGGCTACGAGGCCAGCGAGCAGCGCCTGATCGACGAGAAGATGCTCGACATCGACGGCACCGCCGACAAGTCCGAGCTCGGCGCCAACGCCATCCTCGGCGTCTCGCTCGCCGTCGCCAAGGCCGCCGCGCTCTCCGCCGAGCTGCCGCTGTTCCGTTACGTCGGCGGACCGAACGCCCACGTGCTGCCCGTGCCGATGATGAACATCCTCAACGGTGGCGCGCACGCCGACTCGAACGTCGACGTGCAGGAATTCATGATCGCCCCGATCGGCGCGCCGAGCTTCCGTGAGGCGCTGCGCACCGGCGCGGAGGTCTACCACGCGCTCAAGTCGGTGCTGAAGAAGAAGGGCCTGTCGACCGGGCTGGGCGACGAGGGCGGCTTCGCGCCGAGCCTGCCGACCAACGCGGCCGCGCTGGACCTGATCGCCGAGGCCGTCCAGGCCGCCGGCTTCACCCTGGGCACCGACATCGTGCTGGCCATGGACGTCGCGGCGACCGAGTTCCACAAGGACGGCGCGTACGTCTTCGAGGGCTCGCCGAAGTCGACCGACGAGATGATCAACTACTACGCCAAGCTCGCCGAGACGTACCCGATCGTCTCCATCGAGGACCCGCTGGACGAGGAGGACTGGGCCGGCTGGACCGCGCTCACCGCCCAGATCGGCGGCAAGGTGCAGATCGTCGGCGACGACCTGTTCGTGACCAACCCGACCCGCATCGGCCGGGGCATCGCCGAGGGCGCCGCCAACGCGGTCCTCGTCAAGGTCAACCAGATCGGCTCGCTGACCGAGACCCTGGACGCCGTGGACATGGCGCACCGGGCCGGCTTCAAGACGATGATGAGTCACCGCTCCGGCGAGACCGAGGACACCACGATCTCGGACCTGGCCGTGGCTGTGGGTAGCGGTCAGATCAAGACCGGCGCGCCGGCCCGCTCGGACCGCGTCGCCAAGTACAACCAGCTGCTGCGCATCGAGGAAGAGCTCGGCAGCGCCGCCCGGTACGCCGGTGCGGGCGCGTTCCCGCGTTACCGCACCGCGTAACGCTGCGTCGACAGATCATGGAGTTGTGGCTCCGCGTCGCCTGGGCATAGTGTCCAGTGGCAGGTGCCGCAACTCCATGGTCTTGGGCGAGCTCCGGGGGAGGGGCAGGGATGACGCAGCGCCGCACACCGAGTGGTCAGGGCCCGGCCCGTCGTCCCACCGGTCATGCGGGACGCCCGGGCAGCCGTACGGCCGCTCGCCCCGCCCGTAGCCGCGACACCGCCGCCACCCGGATCGAGCCCCGCCGGACGCCCGCCACCCGCACCACCAGCGGCATCCGGTCCGGCAATCGGCCGGCGGAAAGGAGCCCGGCGTGCTGGACATCGAGGCCGACGGCTCGGGGACGGTGCAGGTTCTCGTGCG
>NZ_JBSGFR010000045.1:0-67555 GCF_053603475.1 Actinoplanes sp. NPDC004185
CTCGGCCATCGCGTTGATGAAGCTGATCTTGGTGGCCAGGAACGCGTTCGCGGCCACCTTGACCAGCTCGGCGGTGGCGAAGTCGGTGACCACCAGGGGCACCTCGCGGTCCTCGGTGGCGGCCAGGTCGAAGACGCCCTTGTGGGCGGCGTACAGCATGCCGTTGGCCCACTCGGACTTGACGCCGACGACGATGCGGTTGGGCCGCAGCACGTCCTCGACGGCGAAGCCCTCCTGCAGGAACTCCGGCGACCAGGCCACCTCGATGCCCAGCTCCGGGTCGGTGTGCTTGGCGACCAGCTGCTCGATCCACTCGGCGGTGCCGACCGGGACGGTGGACTTGCCGACGATCAGGACCCGGCGGGTCAGGTGCCGGGCGAGATTGGTCACCGACGTCTCGACGTACGACAGGTCGGCGCCCATGCCGTCGGCGCGCTGCGGGGTGCCGACGCAGATGAAGTGCACGTCGGCGAAGGCGGCGACCTCCTCGTACGAGGTGGTGAAGCTGAGCCGGCCCGAGGCCAGGTTGGTGCGCAGCAGCTCGTCGAGGCCGGCCTCGTGGAACGGCACCTGCCCGGCGGCCAGCTTGGCGATCTTGGCCTGGTCGACGTCGAAGCCGAGGACCTCGTAGCCGAGCTCGGCGAAACAGATGGCGTACGTCGCGCCGAGGTACCCGGTGCCGAGGAAGGCCAGCCGGGGGCGGGCTGCGCCGGAGGACGGCTCGACCTCGGCGAACGCGGGCACGGCCGGATGGGTCGGGTACGGGATGGTCACGGGGAGAAACTCCACTCACATGGGGCGCGGGAGGGGGACCTGCGCCGAAACGTGGCATTCACCTTCTCATGGCGCCGCCTCCACGATCAGCGCGCCGTCCGGAAGGATAGTGCGCGTACCCTACGCGTCGGTAACATAGGCCGGAGCCGCAGAGGAGAGGGCCACCACCATGCCTGATTTCGACGTATACCAGCTGCCGGAGGACCACGAGACCATCCGCGCAGCCGTCCGCGAGGTTTGCGACGCCCGGGTGGCGCCCAACGCGGCGGAAGCGGACGAGAGCGGCGAGTTCCCCAAGGCCTCGTACGAAGCCCTGCGGTCGTCGGACTTCCACGCCCCGCACATCCCGGTCGAGTACGGCGGCGCCGGCGCGGACGCCCTGGCCACCGCGATCGTGATCGAGGAGGTCGCGCGGGCCTGCGCCAGCTCGTCCCTGATCCCGGCGGTGAACAAGCTCGGCACGATGCCGCTGATCCTGGCCGGCTCGGCGGCGCTGAAGGAGCGCTACCTGACCCCGGTGGCGGCGGGCGAGGCCATGTTCTCGTACTGCCTGTCGGAGCCCGAAGCGGGCAGCGACGCGGCCTCCATGTCGACCCGCGCGGTCCGCGACGGCGACTACTGGGTCCTCAACGGCGTGAAGCGCTGGATCACCAACGCCGGCGTCTCGGAGTACTACACGGTCTTCGCGGTCACCGACGCGAGCGCCCGCTCCCGCGGCATCTCGGCGTTCGTGGTGGAGAAGTCCGACGAGGGCGTCAGCTTCGGCGCCCCGGAGAAGAAACTCGGCATCAAGGGCAGCCCGACCCGCGAGGTCTACTTCGACAACGTCCGCATCCCGCTGGACCGGATGATCGGCGACGAGGGCACCGGCTTCGCGACGGCGATGAAGACCCTGGACCACACCCGCGTGACCATCGCGGCGCAGGCGGTCGGCATCGCGCAGGGCGCGCTGGACTTCGCCAAGGGGTACGTGAAGGAGCGCAAGCAGTTCGGCAAGGCGGTGGCCGACTTCCAGGGCATCCAGTTCATGCTCGCCGACATGGGCATGAAGCTGGAGGCGGCGCGCCAGCTCACGTACGTGGCGGCGGGCAAGAGCGAGCGCGGCGACGCCGACCTGACGTACTTCGGCGCGGCGGCGAAGTGCTTCGCCTCGGACGCGGCGATGGAGATCACGACGGACGCGGTCCAGCTGCTGGGCGGGTACGGCTACACCCGCGACTACCCGGTCGAGCGGATGATGCGCGACGCCAAGATCACCCAGATCTACGAGGGGACGAACCAGGTCCAGCGCATCGTCATGGCCCGCCAGCTCCTCAAGGACTGACCGGCGTCCGTCAGGTGCGCCGCGCCCGCGCGGATCAGGGAGCGGTGCGCCTGATGGTGGAAGCGTAGTTGTCGAGCACATCCAGGATGCCTGTGTGCTGCCAGACCCGGTTCCGGCGCAGGCCGGTGCGCTCCACCAGGACCTGCCGATCGGCCAGCAGCTCCAGGGTGCGCTGTGCGGTGACGTCGTTCATCGCCAGCTCTGACGTCAGATATCTGGCGTTGACGATGGGCTGCCCCACCAGCCGGGGCAGCACCCGCCAGGCTGCCGCGTGCGGTCGAATGCCGGCCAGCTTGTCGCGGGCCTCGGTCAGCTGCGCCGCCAGGTCATCGACCAGGGTGCGGCCCGAGGCGGCAGCGAAGCGAGATGCGTCGGCGAAGCGGTGCACGATCGGCCCGGCGTCACCGGCCCGGAACGCGTTGAGGGCGTCGAAGTAAGTGCTGGTGTCGGTCAGCAGGCCGGCTGAGATCGGCACGGTGACGTGTTCGACGAGACCTTTGCTCCGGAGCATGGCCTGCGCGAGAGCACGCCCGGTGCGGCCGTTGCCGTCGACGAATGGGTGGATCGTCTCGAACTGCGCGTGCGCCACCGCCACCTGGACCAGCACCGGCAGGTCGTCACGTTCGGCGAACTCGACGATGTCCTGGACCGCGGTCGGCACCCGGTCATGGTGGGGAGCGACGAAATCGGCACCGATCGGCCCGGCGTTGTCCGGTCCGATCCAGACGATCTCCTCCCGGAACCGTCCGGCGTGCCGCTCGAAGCCGGGCTGATGCGCCATCAGTTCGCGGTGCATTGTCAGGATCGCCGACACGTCGATGTGGTCGGAGAGCCGCAGGGCGGCTTCCATGGCGCGGACGTTGCCGATGACGGTCTGGGCGTTCGCTTTGTCGCCCTGGCCGATCTCGGCGAGTGCCAGCTGGCGGGCGCTGGTCGTCAGGTTCTCGATCTGGGAACTGGACGAGCTCTCTGTGCGAAGCAGGATCGCTGACATCGGTCCGAGGGCTGGGCTCTCGGCGCCGAGGATCCGTAGAGCGTGCAGGTCGAAGTCGACGAGCGCGCGTGCACCGTCCTCGACGTCCGCGGCGACAGGCGCCGGTAGGTCCGGTTGCCAATCAGCCAGCGGAATGGGGACGATCGACTGGTAGGTCCCGCGCTGACGGCGCATTTCGGCTCGGGAGTAGTACCCGCGCTCGTTGGGCGTCCAGCTCTGTTCATCGAACGTGGCAGCCAGGACCGGAACGGACTGTTGCATGGCGGGCTCTTGAGTGACCACGCTTGCATCTTACTTACATTTCTTGGAGGAAGTGTAAGTAAGGGTTCAGCGAAGTATCGCTTCCGAACTACAAGCGGCGGGTCGCAGCTCCTAGGTGGGTGGGCGCTGGGCCGGCAGCTTCAGGGGCCGGGTGTCGTCCGCGGCTTCGTCGGCCGGGCGTTCCAGGCTGGTCACCGTCGTGGCCGGGCGGGCCGTGTTCGCCCGGGTGGTCGCCTCGCCGGGTGGCGACGCCACGGCCGTGAGCCGTGTCGTCGGATCCTCGCCCGGATCGGGCCGCTCGGCGGCCACGATCGAGGTCTGCTCGCCGGCCGGGGCCACCGGCGTCGCCACCGTGACGGGCTCGGCCGAGGCCACCGGCGTCGCCACCGTGACCGGCTCGGCCGGGGCCGGGAAGCTCAGCAACTGGGTGCGGTCGCCGGGCGGCTCGACCGTGCCGGCCCGGATCACCTGCGTCCGTTCGCCCCGGTCGGCCTGGTCCGGTGCCGGGCCGTTCGCCGTGGGCAGGGTCAGCAACTGCGTCTTGTCGTCCCCGTCGTCGCTCGCCGGCAACGTCAGCAGGGTCGTCTTGCCCTCCGCCGCCTCGCCGCTGGTGACGTCGCGAGTGGTCTCCTCCCCGGCGCCCGGCGAATTCGGCCCCGGAATGTCGCTCGTCGGATCCTCCGGCCCGGAGATGGTCGCGGTGGCGTCCTCGCCGGCCGCGACGTCCGCCGTGGCTTCCTCACTGCCCGACGGCACAGCCTCCGTCGGCTCTTCCCCGGCCGGCGTCACGGCTGCGGTGGGTTCTTCGGCGGCCGGCGCAACGATCTGGGTCGGTTCTTCCGGAACCGGCTGCGGCCCGAGCCGCATGACCGTCGTCTTCTCATCCCCATCGGCCGCAGCGGAACCGGAACCGGACCCGCCCGGCAGGGTCACGGTCGGCTGCGCCACCGTCGTCTGCCCGTTGCCGATGACCTGCGTAGCGTCAGCCGACTGCCCGAAGCCCGGCACGAACTCGCTCCCCGGCCG
Source organism: Actinoplanes sp. NPDC004185 (assembly GCF_053603475.1). Lineage (NCBI taxonomy): Bacteria > Bacillati > Actinomycetota > Actinomycetes > Micromonosporales > Micromonosporaceae > Actinoplanes > Actinoplanes sp. NPDC004185. The sequence continues at coordinate 4,380 of NZ_JBSGFR010000045.1, forward strand.
CTGCTGGGGGATCACCGCCGTCCGCTCCGAGGCCATCGGCGTCCCGGCCACCGCGGCCTCCCCGCGCGCCCGCCCGATCGTGCCCACGAACAAGATTTCCGGCGGCTCGAAGCCCCGCCACCGCCGCGCGCTCAGCGCCGTGCCCAGCAGCGGCACTGCCAGCAGCACCGCCAGGCCGTAGCCCGGCGTGCTCAGGTTGAAGCCGTCCGACGCCAGATTCTCCGGCCACACCCCGGCATACGACGCCGGGGCGATCCGGGCCCAGGCGCCCACGCCGAGGAAGGTCAGGCCGGCCAGGAGCGGTCCGAGCGGGGAGATCGGGGAGAAGAGCAGGATCGCGTACGCCGTCCCGGCCAGCACGAGCAGCAGCACGCCGGACAGCGATTCGATGCCGCCGTTGTCGCGGGCCCGGCCGGTCAGGTCCTGGTCGAAGCCGACACCGCAGAGGATCCAGACCGCGGGGGCGAGGACGAGGGCATACAGGATGGATCTCAGATGGCGCACGTGCGGACCGTACCGGTCAGCGGCAACGGTGCGGAAGTAACGTGTCGGCCATGAGCGAGCATCCCGCGGGCCGGCCGACCTCGCACTCGCGGGTCACCCTCAGCCGGATCATGAACGCCACCGACGTCAACCTGTACGGGACGGTGCACGGTGGCGTGCTGATGAAGTTCGTCGACGACGTGGCCGGTGCGGCTGCCGCGCGGCACAGCGGGGGTACGGCTGTCACCGCCGCCATCGACGAGATCATCTTCGTCGAGCCGGTGCGGGTCGGTGATCTGGTCCACGCGTACGCGCAGGTGAACTGGACCGGGAGCACCTCGATGGAGGTCGGCGTGAAGCTGACCGGGGAGCGCTGGGACACCGCCGGCGGGGAGCCGCTCACCGTCGCGACCGCGTACCTGGTCTTCGTCGCCGTGGACGTCTCGGGGCATCCCCGGGCCGTGCCCCCGGTGCTGCCCGAGTCGCCGGAGGACGAGCGCCGCTTCCGGGAGGCGATCATCCGCCGCGAGCACCGCCTGGCCCGCCGCAAGGCGATCCAGGACGCCAGGAGCACGCCAGCTGAATGATGATTAAGGTAAGCGCATGACGACGGGCACAGTGCTGTGGACCCCGCCGGCGGACGTCCTGGAGACGTCCCGGATGGGCCGGTTCCTGACCTGGCTGCGCGCCGAGCGCGGGGTCGAGGCGGCCGATTACGCCGAGCTGTGGCAGTGGTCGGTCACCGACCTCGCCGGCTTCTGGCGGGCGGTCTGGGACTACTTCGATGTCATCGCGCACACCGAGCCGACCGCGACGCTGCCCGACGCGACCATGCCGGGCGCGCGCTGGTTCCCCGGCGCCACGCTCAACTACGCCGAGCACGTGCTGCGGATGCCGGGGCTGGCCGATGACGATCCGGTCGTCCTCGCGTACTCCCAGACCCGGGAGCCCGTCACGCTCACCGCCCGGCAGCTGCGCGACCAGGTCCGGCGGGTCGCGGCCGGGCTGCGCCGGCTCGGCGTCGGCCCGGGCGACCGGGTCGCGGCCTACGCGCCGAACATCCCGGAGACCTACGTCCTGATGCTGGCGACCGCCAGCCTCGGCGCGGTCTTCTCCTCGTGCGCGCCGGAGTTCGGGTCGCGCAGCGTCATCGACCGGTGGACCCAGATCGAGCCCAAGGTGCTGGTGGCCGTCGACGGCTACCGCTACGGCGACAAGGCGGTGGACCGCCGGGCCGAGGTCGCCGAGATCCGCGCCGCGCTGCCCAGCGTCGAGCACTTCATCGGCCTCGGCTACCTGCACGGCGGCGGGGACTGGGCCGAGCTGGACGGCGACGACCCGCTGACCTTCGCCGCGGTCCCGTTCGACCACCCGCTCTACGTGCTCTACTCCTCCGGCACCACCGGCCTGCCCAAGCCGATCGTGCACGGCCACGGCGGCATCCTGCTCGAGCACCTCAAGATGCTGGCCCTGCACCACGACCTCGGCCCCGGCGACCGGTTCTTCTGGTTCACCACCACCGGCTGGATGATGTGGAACTTCCTCGTCTCCGGCCCGGCCGTGGGCGCGGCCATCGTGCTGTTCGACGGCAACCCGGGCCACCCCGACCTGGGCGCGCTGTGGCGGCTCGCCGCCGAGCAGGGCATCACCTACTTCGGTACGTCCGCACCGTTCCTGATGGCGTGCCGCAAGGCCGGCGTCGTCCCGCCGCCGACCGCCGTCCGGGGGGTGGGTTCGACCGGTGCGCCGCTGCCGGCCGAGGGATTCCACTGGGTGTACGAGGCGCTGGGCGACCGCCCGCAGCTGCAGTCGCTGTCCGGCGGCACCGACGTGTGCACCGGGTTCGTCGGCGGCACCCCGCTGCTGCCGGTGATCGAGGGCGTCATCTCGTGCCGGGCGCTCGGTGCGCGGGTGGAGGCGTACGACGCCGACGGCAAGCCGGTGCTCGGGCAGCTCGGCGAGCTGGTGGTGACCGCGCCGATGCCGAGCATGCCGGTGGGCTTCTGGAACGACCCGGACGGCCGGCGCTACTTCGAGGCGTACTTCGACGTCTACCCGGGCGTGTGGCGCCACGGCGACTGGATCACCATCGCCGAGGACGGCACCTGCGTGATCACCGGCCGGTCCGACGCGACGCTCAACCGGGGCGGGGTGCGGCTGGGCACCGCCGAGTTCTACACGGTGGTGGAGAACGTGCCCGGCGTCGTCGACTCGGTCGTCGTGCACCTCGACGCCGACGGCCAGGACGAGCTGCTGCTCTTCGTGGTGCTGACCGAGGGTCTGGAGCTCGGCGACGAGCTGCGCGGCCGGATCCGCGGCGAGCTGCGGGCCGCGCTCTCGCCCCGGCACGTCCCCGACGAGATCCATCAGGTACGCGCGGTGCCGCGCACGCTGTCGGCGAAGAAGCTGGAGGTCCCGGTGAAACGCATCCTCACCGGCACCCCGGCCGACCGGGCCGCCGCCACGGGCGCCCTGGTCAACCCGGAGTCGCTGACCGCCTTCGAGCGGCTGGCGGCCTCACGTCAGCAGGAGCGTGACCTTCTCTGACTGCGCCCGGGCCTCGACCTTGGCCGGGTCCAGGTTGCCGCACAGCACGATGCTGGCCCCGGCGATGAGCGGCGCCAGAAGCCAGTCGGCCGGGTCGGGGTAGGCGCGGGCGTCGACCAGGACCCGGTCGCCGGGCTTGATGCCCAGCTCGGCGGCGCGCTCGGTGGCGGTGCGGCAGACCGAGAGGTGGCTCTCCTCGGTCGGGCCGGCCAGCGCGCGGTCGTTCTCGCCGACCGGGGCCGAGGCGACGAACCGGTCGCCGAAGCCGCGGACCTCGACGGTGTAGTCGATGAAGCCGGGCGGGACCTGGCGCAGCGGGGCAGCCAGGGGGAGCAGGCCGGTCGCGTACCGGTCGCCGGTGGACCAGGCCGCCGCGATCTCCACGAGCCCGGGTGTGGTGAAGAGCACCTCGACCGGCTGCGGGTCCGGGCCCAGGTCGGCGGCGAGCCCGGCCGCCCATCCGCCGAGCAGCACGGCGGCCGTCTGCCAGTGCGGCGGGAGCAGGACGGCCACCGAGTCGCCCGAGCCCAGGCCGACGCCGTCCACCAGCAGGTTGGCCGTCTTGGCGACCCAGTTGTCCATCGTCGCGCCGGACAGCTCGGTGCGGTCCCCGCTCGCGTCGTCGTACCAGGTCAGCAGGGGAGTGGTGGGGTCGCGGCGCACGGCCGCCGCGAGGGCCGCCGGAATCGTGTCAATCATCGGTGCTGACGATAGTCCGTTGACGGTGGGTGACCATTTGATCTCGGCTCGGCGCGGCTGTGCGACGGACCCGCGAACGTCGGAAGTCCAGCGGTGTCGCGGTCGACACGAGACCCATCGAGCGGCGTACCCTTGCCAGTGGTCTGGCCCACAGCCCCCGAGGAGTTGCCACGTGACCGCCGGTCGTCCGCCCCGAGTCCTCGTCGACGCCACCAGCGTCCCCGCCGACCGGGGTGGTGTCGGCAGATACGTCGACGGCCTCCTGGGTGCCCTGGCCACCATCGGCCCGGAGCGGGTCGACCTGGCCGTCGTCGCGCAGCGTTCGGATGCGGAGCGTTACTCCCGGATGCTCACCGGCGCCGAGGTCATCGCCGGCCCGTCCGCGGTCGCGCACCGCCCGGCCCGGCTGGCCTGGGAGCAGACCGGTCTGCCGCTGCTGGCCCAGCAGGTCGGGGCCAAGGTGCTGCACTCGCCCTTCTACACGTGTCCGCTGCGGGCCGGTTGCCCGGTCACGGTGACTGTGCACGACGCGACGTTCTTCACCGAACCGGAGCATTACGACAACACCAAGCGGACGTTCTTCCGCAGCGCCATCAAGACCTCGCTGCGCCGGGCGGCCCGGGTGATCGTGCCCAGCAAGGCGACCCGGGACGAGCTGATCCGCCTGCTCGACGCCGACCCCACGCACATCGACGTGGCCTACCACGGCGTCGACCACACGGCGTTCCACGCGCCGACCGAGGAGGAGAAGGCCCGGGTCCGCGCCCGGCTCGGGCTCACGGACGCCGGCTACGTCGCCTTCCTCGGCGCCAAGGAGCCCCGCAAGAACGTGCCCAACCTGATCCGCGGCTGGGCCCGCGCGGTCGCCGACTGGCCGCACCCGCCGGCGCTGGTCATCGCCGGCGGCCAGGGCCACGACGACGACATCGACCGGGCCGTGGCCGAGGTGCCGTCGCACCTGCGCCTGCTGCGCCCCGGCTACCTCCGGTACGCGGACCTGCCAGGCTTCCTCGGCGGCGCGCTGGTGGCCTGCTACCCGTCCTTCGGCGAGGGTTTCGGCCTGCCCATCCTCGAGGCGATGGCCTGCGCCACGCCGGTGCTCACCACACCGCGGCTGTCCCTGCCGGAGGTCGGCGGCGACGCGGTGGCGTACACGACCGAGGACCCGGACCGTATCGCCGAGGACCTCGCCGACCTGCTGCACGACGAGCCCCGCCGGCTCACCCTGGCCAAGGCGGGCTTCGACCGGGCCAAGGAATTCAACTGGTCGACCAGCGCGGAGGTGCACGTCGCCACCTGGAACAGGGTGGCGGCGTGAGACTTGGCGCCCGCCGGTAACTTCCGCTCGTTACACTCCGTGCGCATGAGTGAGAACCAGGGCGCCCTGTACGCCGTCATTCCCGCAGGTGGCAGTGGTACTCGTCTATGGCCGCTCTCACGGGCCGGTCACCCCAAGTTCCTGCACCCGCTGACCGGTACGGACGCCTCGCTGCTGCAGGCCACCGTCGACCGGCTGGCCCCGCTGGCCGCCCCGGACAAGGTGCTGGTGGTGACCGGCGTCGCGCACGCGGCCGAGGTGTCCCGCCAGCTCGCGGCGGTCCCGGTCGAGAACATCATCGTCGAGCCGTCCCCGCGCGACTCCTGCGCCGCCATCGCCCTCGCGGCAGCGGTGATCGCCCGCCGCGAGCCGGAGGCCCTGATGGGCTCGTTCGCCGCCGACCACCTCATCGCGGACGGCTCCCGCTTCATCGACGTGATCGAGCAGGCGATGGCCGGGGCCCGGCAGGGGCTGCTGATGACCCTCGGCATCACCCCGACACGCCCGGAGACCGGCTACGGCTACGTGCAGTGCGGCGGCCCGGTCGGCGACGGCGCGGTGCTGGCGGTCGAGGAGTTCAAGGAGAAGCCCTCGTACGACGTGGCCGAGAGCTACGTGAAGTCCGGCAACTACCTGTGGAACGCGGGCATGTTCGTCTGGCGGGTCGACGTCTTCCTGAACGAGCTGGCCCGTCAGCAGCCGCAGCTGCACGCCGGCATCTCCCGGATCGCCCAGGCCTGGGACTCCCCGTCCCGCGAGGAGGTCTTGGGCGAGGTCTGGCCGACCCTGCCCCGCATCTCGGTGGACTACGCGGTGATGGAAGGCGCGGCCGCGGTCGGCCGGGTCGGCACGGTTCCGGGCGACTTCGGCTGGAACGACGTCGGCGACTTCCACACGCTCGGCGAGGTGCTGGCGGCGGACAGCGCGGGCAACGTGGTCGTCGGCAAGGACGTGTCGGGCCAGCAGTCGGTGCTGCTGCGCGAGACCGAGAACCTGGTCGTGGTCCCGAACTCCGGCCGGCTGGTGGCCGCGCTGGGCGTCCGCGACCTGATCATCGTGGACACCCCGGACGCGGTCCTGGTCTGCCCGCGCGACCGCGCCCAGGAAGTGAAGTCTCTGGTCGACGACCTGCGCAACAAAGGCGAGTTGCACTACATCTAGACGTCCGCGATGCCGGCCCGGCTGCGGTGGCTCAGCCTCGGCGCGGCCGTCCGGCGGTCGGCTGGTGGCTCGGCGTGAGCCGGGCGAACGCCGGCGCGAGCTGCTGGACCACCCCGTCGGCCAGGGGCGTGGGCAGGTTGTCGGCGGTGAACCAGGCCAGGTCGGCCGACTCGTCGCTGATCTGCTCGACCGCGCCCGGCGGGCAGACGGCGACGAAGCGCACGTCGTAGTGGTGCGTGGGGCCGGCCGGCTCGCCGGCGGCCGGCGCGCAGGTCACCGGGTGGATGTCGACGTCGATCGGGTCCGGGTCCAGCCGCAGCCCGGCGATGCCGGACTCCTCGGTCGCCTCCCGCAGCGCGGCCTGCGCCAGCGTGCCGTCGGCCGGCTCGCAGTGGCCGCCGACCTGCATCCACATGCCCAGCCGCCCGTGCAGGCAGAGCAGCACGCGACGCTGCTCGTCGACGATGAGCGCGCTGGCGGTGACGTGCCCGGGCCGGTGCTCGCGGGTCATCGCCACCGGGCCCGCGCCGAGCAGCTCGAGGGTGCGCTTGCGCGCGAGGTCGGCCGCCTCGGAGGTGGCCTGCCAGCGGCCGAGCGTCGCGACGGCATCGTCGAACAGGGTCACGGCATCATCCTTCGTGAGGTCTGGCAATCGGCCTTCGTGTGGCCGGCGACCGGTCCGGCGCGCCGGCGAGGACGCCGGTCGGGGCGGCGGGGCAAGCTGGTCACGCTCGGGAGACTGTGAGGATCGCGGTGGTGGCGTCGTAGGTGACGGTCGAGGTCAGGACCTCTGCGGACAGGGCCGCCCGCAGCCGATGGACGTCGGCACCGAAGCGCATCAGGCCGGCCGCCGTCACATCCGGGGGAGAACAGCGCAGCACGCCCGCCGACGTCGTCTCCACGGCCGTGCCCTCGGCGAGCGATTCCGCCACAGTGGTCAGCGCGCGGCTGATCGCCGCGTCGTCAGCTGCCCGCGGGGCCTCCGCGGCCGGGGCATCGGGCAGGGTCGCCGCGGCGCGCAGGCCGGCTGCCTGTGCTTCCGCCGTGCCCAAGGAGAACATGTCGCTGGCCGCGTCCCGCAGCAGAGCGACCGCGCCGGCGCCCTCGTCCGCCCCCGCTCCGGGGTAGCCGCGCACCACCGCGACCGGCACCTGGTCGCACTTGCCCTTGACCAGCTCGCCCGCCCCGGCCAGCTCGTCGATCACGGCCATCTGGGTGAGCTGCAGCTCGTTGCCGTACGGGTCGATCTCGCCCCGGTGGTCGCGGAACGGCTCGATGCCCGCCGCACCCAGCGCGACGTCCGTCAGGCCGTTGCGCCAGGCCCGGCCCATCGTGTCCGACACGATCACGCCGACCCGCAGGCCGCGTCCGAGCATTGCGTCGCGCAGAGCGCGGGCCGAGGCGTCCGGATCGGCCGGCAGCAGCACCAGATGGGTCTTGTCGACGTTGGACGCGTCGATGCCCGCCGCCGCCATCACGAAGCCGTGATGGGTCTGCACGATCGCCGTCGGCCCGCGGCGGGCCACCACCCGCCGGGTCTCGGCCATCAGGGCCCGCTCCCGGGCCTCCTCGCGCTCCGGGCCGTCGGCGGGGACCTCGACCAGCCGGCCCTCCGCCTTCGACACGATCTTGCTGGTCACCACCAGCACGTCGCCGTCGCGCAGCCAAGGCGCGTTGGTGGTGATCAGCGCGGCCAGGTCGTCGCCGGCCGTCACGTCGCCGATGCCGCGCACCGGCAGCACCTCGAGTCCGTCCATCAGGCGACTCCTGCCAGCTCCAGGGCCGCGGCGACCATCGTCGCCGTCCTGTCCTCGTCGGTCATCCACAGCGGCACGGCCCGGGTCGTCACGCCCGGGATCGTCGTGCCCTCGTCGGTCGTGTCGACCAGCCAGCCGTCGAGCAGGCCGTTGTCGGTGCGGCCGCCGTACAGGCCGCCGACCCCGGCCGCGCTCACCTCGACGCCGAGCGTCGCCAGACAGCGGTCGGCCATGCCGCGCACCGGCGCGCCGCCGATGATCGGCGAAACCCCGACGACGGGCGCCGGGCCGTCCAGCACGGCCTCCTTGAGCTGCGGTACGGCGAGAACGGGCGCGATGCTGACCACCGGGTTGCTCGGCGCCACCAGCACGACGTCCGCGTGGCCGATCGCCTCCAGCACCCCGGCCGCCGGTTTCGCCGCCTCCGCCCCCACGAAGACGAAACGGTGCGTCGGCACGTCGCCGCGGTAGCGCACCCACCACTCCTGGAAGTGGATGGCCTTGCGCTCACCCTCGACCTCCACGACCACGTGGGTCTCCAGCCGGTCGTCGGTGGCCGGGAGCATGCTGATGCCCGGCTGCCAGCGCTCGCACAGGGCCGCGGTGACCGCTGACAGGGGATAGCCCGCGTTCAGCATCGTCGTGCGTACGAGATGGGTGGCCGTGTCCTTGTCGCCCAGGCCGAACCAGGTCGGCTCGGCGGCATACTTGGCCAGCTCTTCCTTGACGACCCAGGTCTCGCCGACGCGGCCCCAGCCGCGCTCGGGATCGGCCGCGCCGCCCAGCGTGTACATCACGCTGTCCAGGTCGGGACAGATCTGCAGGCCGTGCATGCGCACGTCGTCACCGACGTTCACCACCGCCGTGACGTCGGCACCGATCTTCCGCGCGTGGGCGCGCACACCCACCAGGAACCGGGCGCCGCCGATCCCCCCGGTCAGGACCACGATCCGCATCCGACCATCCTTGCGCACCCCGGCCGGATATGCGGCCCACGGGGCGCGGGTGTGATGTGCGTATCGGGTCTAGGCTGAGCCGGCTTGTCTCCACCCCCGTGTATCTCGTCCCCGTGTCCTCATCCCGTGTCAGGAGTTCAGCTGTGACCAGCACACCGCCGCCGCAGCCCGCCCAGCCCCCGGGGCGCCCGGTTGCCCAGGTGATCCGGCCGCTGCGCGACCTCACCGCGTACGCCCTGGTGGCGGCGCCCGCCATCTGGCTGTTCGTCGCGGTGATCCGGCTGATCCCGTCCGGGGTGGGCCAGGACTTCCTCACCCGGGTGCAGAACAGCTTCTACAGCTTCGTCAACATCGAGCTGATCGCCCTGCCGCTGGCGGCGGTGCTGCTGGCGACCCTGGTCCAGCCGGTGCACAAGCACGCCAAGCTGATCACGATCGCCGCGCTGGTGGAGTATGCGGTGGCGGCGTTCTTCGCGATCATCTTCGGCTTCCTGATCGCGCTGGTGAAGATCGCCGGCTGGAGCGTCCGGGTGGCGTTCGAGGAATTCCTGGTCCGCGCGGCCTGGCTGGCGGTCTTCGCCGCGGCGGCCTACGCGGTGTACCTGATCTGGCGGAACCTGTTCTACACGCCGAAGCCGAAGGCCCAGCCCGGGATGTACGGCCAGCCGCAGCAGTGGCAGCAGCAGCCGTACGGGCAGCCCGGCTACCCACAGCAGCCCGGTCAGCCCGGTCAGCCCGGTTTCCCCCCGCCGCCGGGCCAGCCGGGTTACGTCCAGCCCGGCCCGCAGCAGCCCGGTCCCCAGCAGCCTGGGCAATGGGGTCAGCCGCCGGCTGGGCCGGGTTGGGGGGCACCGACCTCGGCCCCGCCCGCTTCGGCCCCACCGGCGTCCGCGCCGCCCGCTTCCGCGCCGCCGGCCTCGGCTCAGCCCGCGCCGGGCACGCCGCCCGGACCGTTCGCGCCGGCGCCGGGCCACCCGCAGGCCCCGGGCGCCTACAGCCAGCAGGCGTACCCGCCGCCGACCTACGGCCAGCCCCAGCAGCAGCCGGGTGGTCATGCGGACCCGACGCAGGCGCTCCCGCACCACAACCCGGACGATGCCGACCGCACCCGCGTCGTGGGCGAGGAGCCCCCGCCCCGCCAGTGACCGAGCCCGACCCGCCGACGGCGCCCCACCCCGGGGCGCCGTCGCTTTTCCCATGGAGACCGAGCGTGGAAGCGCACGAGACCGACGACGCGGGATCGCGCCGTCCGGCCGGGCAAGCAGCCCAACCCCAGCCGTCCGTGCCCAGGCAGCGAAGCCCAGAGCCGGCAGCGCAGCCTCGCAGCGGCACGGAGGATTTCGCTCGCGAGACCGCGATGCTCGCGGCCGAGAGTCGTGACGGGATGGAATCGGCCGCTCGCGAGGCAGCGTTCCCTGCGGCACAGAGCCGCGGCGCGGAGGCTGCCGCTCGTGACACCGCCCTGCTCGCAGCCCAGAGTCGTGACAGCGCGGAGGCAGCCAGCCGGGAAGCCGCGTCCCTCGCGGCGCAGCGTCGCGGCCAATCAAAAGCCGCCGCGCGCGAGGCCGCGCTCCTCGCGGGACAGCATCGTGAGCGTGCGGAGGCCGCGGCCCGCGAAGCTGCAGTTCTCGCCAGCCAGCGGCTGGATCGCGCAGAGGCCGCCGCCCGCGAGGCCGCGGTCCAAGCAGCGCAGCGCCTGGATCGTGCGGAAGCCGCCGCCCGCGAAACGGCGGCACTCGCAGCCCAGCGCCTGAACCTCGCCGAAGCCGCCGCCCGCCGGACCGCGGCCCTGGCAGCACAGCGTCTCGCCGCCGCCGAGGCCGCCGCCCGGCTGACCGCGACCCGAGCAGCCCACCGTCTCGACGCCGAGGAAGCAGCCCAGCGGCAGAGCGCACTCCGCAAACGCGACCGCGAGGCCCAGCTGATCCGCGAGTCAGCCCTGCGGGCAGCGCAGCGACAGGTAGCCGTCGACGCCGCCCTGCTGCAGGCCGCGGTGCGCGCGCAGCACCAGGACGACACCCTCCCGGCGGCCGCCGAGCCGGCGTGAGCGGAAGCCGACCGAACCGGGACCCGGAGGCATCGGCCGGCAGGCGTGTTCCAGACCACTGCCGTCGGCAGGTCGCCTCGGCCGCAGTTGCTCTCGATCCGGCCTAGGCTGCACAGGTGGCAGACGTGACTGAGGCCAGTATCCGTCGTGCGCTCAAGCGGGCGAGCGATGGCAAGGCGATCGATGCCGGTGAGGCGACGGCTCTGCTCGCCGCCGACGGGCCGCTGTTCGACGAGTTGCTCGCGGTGTCCGGCGGGGTGCGTGACGCCGGGTTGCGGGAGGCGGGCCGCCCTGGCGTGGTCACGTACTCGAAGAAGGTTTTCATCCCGCTGACCCGGTTGTGCCGCGACCGCTGCCATTACTGCACCTTCGCGACGGTGCCGCACCGGCTGCCCGCGGCTTTCCTGGAGCGGGACGAGGTGCTCGCGATCGCCCGGGAGGGCGCCGCGCAGGGCTGCAAGGAGGCCCTCTTCACCCTCGGTGACCGGCCCGAGGAACGGTGGCCGGCGGCCCGGCAGTGGCTCGACGAGCGCGGCTACGACTCGACCCTGGACTACGTGCGGGCCTGCGCGATCGCCGTGCTCGAGGAGACCGGGCTGCTGCCCCATCTCAATCCGGGCGTCATGAGCTGGGCCGACCTGCAGCGGCTCAAGCCGGTCGCGCCGAGCATGGGCATGATGCTGGAGACCACCGCCACCCGGCTCTGGTCCGAGCCCGGCGGCCCGCACTTCGGCTCGCCCGACAAGGAGCCCGCCGTCCGGCTCCGGGTGCTCGACGACGCCGGCCGGGTCGGTGTCCCGTTCACCACCGGCATCCTGATCGGCATCGGCGAGACACCGGCCGAGCGGATCGACGCCGTCTTCGCGATGCGCCGCAGTGCCCGCGAGTACGGCCACATCCAGGAAGTCATCATCCAGAATTTCCGCGCCAAGCCGGACACGGCGATGCGTGGCATGCCCGACGCCGAGTTGCGGGAGCTCGCCGCGACGGTGGCGGTCGCCCGGATCATCATGGGTCCCCGGGCCCGCCTCCAGGCCCCGCCCAATCTCATCGCCGGCGAATACGCCCTGCTGCTGCGGGCGGGCATCGACGACTGGGGTGGCGTCTCCCCGGTGACGCCCGACCACGTCAATCCGGAGCGCCCGTGGCCGCAGATCGAGGCGTTGCGCGAGCAGTCCCGCGCGGCCGGCTTCGAGCTGCGTGAGCGCCTCACCATCTACCCCGAGTACGTCCGCCGCAGCGAGAGCTGGCTCGACCCGCGCCTGGCCGCGCATGTGGCCGCGCTGGCCGACCCGGCGACCGGGCTGGCCCGCGAGGAGGCCAGGCCGGCCGGGCTGCCCTGGCAGGAGCCGGACGACGCGTACGCGAGCGGCCGCACCGACCTCTTCGCCACGATCGACACCGAGGGCCGCACCGGTGACCGCCGCGGCGACTTCGACAGCGTGTACGGCGACTGGGACGAGGTGGCGGCGCACATCTCCGCCGAGGCTGTCGCCGCCGGTGCCGGCAAGGTCGTCCCGCGCATCGAGTCGGACGTGCTGGCCGGGCTCAAGCTCGCCGCCGAGGATCCGGCCGCGCTGCTGGACCCGGCGCACGAGGCCAAGGCCATGGCGCTGTTCAACGCGGACGGTTCCGCCCTGGACGAGCTTGCCCGCCTCGCCGACGACCTGCGCAAGGAGGTCAACGGCGAGGACGTCACGTACGTGGTCAACCGCAACATCAACTTCTCCAACGTGTGTTACGTCGGCTGCCGGTTCTGCGCGTTCGCGCAGCGCGAGCAGGACGCCGACGCCTACCGGCTGTCGGTGGAGCAGGTGGCCGACCGGGCCGAGGAGGCCTGGCGGGACGGTGCCACCGAGGTCTGCATGCAGGGCGGCATCGACCCGAAGATGCCGATCACCGCGTACGCCGACCTGGTGCGGGCCGTGAAGCGCCGGGTGCCCGGGATGCACGTGCACGCGTTCTCCCCGATGGAGATCGTCACCGGCGCGGCCAAGGCCGGGGTGTCGGTGCGGGAGTGGCTGACCGAGCTGCACGAGGCCGGGCTCGACACGATCCCGGGCACGGCCGCCGAGATCCTCGACGACGACGTGCGCTGGGTGCTGACCAAGGGCAAGCTGCCCGCCTCGGCCTGGATCGACGTGGTGACCACCGCGCACCAGGTCGGCATCCGGTCCAGCTCGACGATGATGTACGGCCACGTCGACCACCCCCGCCAGTGGCTGGGCCACTTCCGGGTGCTGGCCGGCATCCAGGATGTGACCGGCGGTTTCACCGAGTTCGTGGGCCTGCCGTTCATCCACACCAACGCCCCGATCTATCTGGCCGGCATCGCCCGTCCCGGCCCGACCTGGCGGGAGAACAGGGTCGTCCACGCGATGGCCCGCGTCCTGTTGCACGGCCGGATCGGCAACATCCAGTGCTCGTGGGTGAAGCTCGGTGACGAGGGCACGATCGCGATGCTCAACGGGGGCTGCAACGACCTCGGCGGCACCTTGATGGAGGAGACGATCTCCCGGATGGCCGGGTCGGAGCACGGCTCGGCCCGTACGGTCGCGCAGTTGAAAGAGCTGGCAGCGGCGGCCGGCCGTCCCGCCGCCGAACGCACGACGGTTTATGGCCGCCGCTAGATCACCCTCCCGGACACCCCTAGTCAACAGGTCACAAAATGGGGTAATTTGGACTCGACGCGCCGACCTCGCGTTACCTTCCGGTGGCCCGGACAGATAGGGCTGGAACGGGACCGCGAGGGCGCCATGGCGCCTCGGGGAAACGGGCCTATTTATCAGGTTCGGCTTGACGACGCACGTCTTACACGCGTGTAATTTCGGTGGGGTTGTGGGAAAGGCGCGTCGCGAACCGCGTATTTCCCGCAAGAAACACGCCGCGTGCGTGGGGGGTCAGCGCAGGCATCGCTGCCGGCGCGGAAAAGGAGGCACGCCGATGGAAGCGCAGGTTGAAGGGGTGGACCTGCTCGGGGACGCGCCCGAGTGGCAGGAGCGGGCCCTGTGCTCGCAGACCGATCCAGAGGCTTTCTTCCCGGAGAAGGGCGGTTCGACGCGCGAGGCGAAGCGGATCTGCGGCCGGTGCGACGTCAAGGCGGAATGCCTGGAGTACGCGCTCGGTCACGATGAGCGCTTCGGTATCTGGGGCGGGCTCAGCGAGCGCGAACGTCGCAAGCTCAAGCGGCGCGTGGCCTGACGCGGCCTTCCTGCAGACGCCGGGGGGCCGTCTCAGGAAAGTTCGTCGGGATCCACACCCAGCAGGTTGGCGACCTGCTCGATGATCACGTCATGCACGAGGTCGGCGAGGTCCTCGCGGTCCATCGCCCGGAACTCCAGTGGCCGCCGGTAGAGCACGATCCGCGGCGGCAGCTCCTGGCGTCCGGGCCGGCCCGGCAGCAGGCGGGCCAGGGGCACCTCGCCGTCCTCGAGCACGTCGGAGTCGTAGACGTTGAGCTCCGGGGGCACGTCCTCGACGGCGAACTCAACGCCGGCGAGCTCCTTGGCGTAGCGCCGTTCGAGGCCCTCGACCGTGTCCAGGACGAGGTCGTCGAAGATCTCGGCCTTGGTCCGGGCGAGCGGCACCGTCGCCGGCACGAGCCGGCCCCGCAGGCCACGCCCGTGGCGATCGCGGCGGGTGGGCCGGCCGGGCCCGGCGGTGCGGGCCGACCGGCCGGGATCGGCGCCGGACCGGCGGCGGTCGGGGCTGGTAGTCACGCCGTCAGCCTAGCCCGGACCGGCCGTCTCCCGTGGTCAGGCTGTGTCCACCGCGTTTCGTCGCCGGGAATTCGTCCCATTGGGACGGCGTGTCGGTGCGCCATGTCGAAATCGTGATGCATGGTGGGTCGGCGTGTCGCGGCTACCGGCCGCCGCGGGGAGATAACGTGCCGCCGTGAGGTCACCACGGCGCTGCTCCCGGAACGGCTGTCCCCGACAGGCGGTCGCCACTCTGACCTACGTCTACAGCGACTCGACCGCGGTGGTCGGCCCGCTGGCGGCGTTCGCCGAGCCGCACACGTACGACCTGTGCGAGCCGCACGCCCGCAGCCTGACCGCTCCGCGCGGCTGGGAGCTGGTGCGCCACGACGGTGACTTCGCCCCGCCGCCGCCCACCACCGACGACCTGGTCGCGCTGGCCGACGCCGTCCGCGAGGCGGCCCGCCCGGCGCCGCCGCCGCGCCCGGAGGAGCACGACAACCTGCCGGGGCACCAGACCGGCCGCCGCGGCCACCTGCGGGTCATCCCGCCCTCGCACTGAGGCCCTGGCTGGGCAGCGCGACCAGGCGGTAGCGCTTCTGCAACCACGGGATCAGTTCCCGGTACGCCGCGATCGTGGTCGGCTGCCCGTAATCGTGGGAGAGCACGATCGCACCCTTGCCCACATGCTTCTTCACCGCGTGCACGACCTTGGCCCGGTGCGCCGCGTCCGACTCGCCGCCCGGGTGCTCCCAGTCGCGCGGGTCCACCTGCCAGTAGATCGAGGTCATGCCCAGCTCGGCGGCGGCCGCCACGAAGGCCGGGGTGAAGTTTCCGCCCGGCGCTCGCATATAGCTGATCCGGGCCCCGGGCACGGCCTTACGGATGGCGTCGTTCGTGCGCTGCAGATCCGCCCGGATCACCGCGGGCTTCTTTTTACCGAGCGTCAGGCTGTGCCGCCAGGTGTGGTTGCACAGGGTGTGGCCCTCGGCGGCGATCCGCCGGACCAGTCCGGGGTACGCGGCGACGTTCTGCCCGACGACGCAGAAGGTGGCCTTGACCCGCTTCTGCTTGAGCAGGTCCAGCATCCGCGGCGTCTGCACGGGGTCGGGCCCGTCGTCGAAGGTCAGCGCCACCGCGGCGCTGCCGGTGCGCATCAGGCTGCCGGCCGGGCCACCGGCGTGGGCCGGGACGCGCTTCGCCGGCTTCTTGCGGGAAGGCGCCGGGCCCTTGACGGGGACCGCGGCGGGCTTCGCCGGGGCGGGCCCATGCCGGGCCGGCTTCGTCGGCGCTGATTTCGGGGCCTTGGCGGTGGACCGCGACGGCGCCGGCGCGACCGAGGTGGCCGGGGCAGCGCTGACCCAGCGCGGGTCGCTCTCGGCGGCCGCGGCCGTGCCGCAGCCGGCCAGGACGCTCAGCGCGAGGCCGAGCAGCAACACCTTGGGGGTACGCATCGCAGACGAGCTCCGTCCGTCAGTCACCAACGAGGACGGAGCAAATATGGTCCCGTGGGCCGCCGCGAAGGTCGATCCCCCGCAGGGCTGGCACGCATCGGGGAGATCCGTCCGGCCGGTGACGAAGGGGCGACGCCCCCGGCCGGATCGGTCGGATCACCGGGTCACGCGCTCCAGAACACGTACAGGGCGCCGTAGGGGACCGCCTTGGTCGTGCCGTCGGTGCAGGCGCCGGCCGGGGCCACGCCGCCGGAGGTGTAGAGCCGCTGGATGTGAGTGGCCTTGGCGAGCAGGCCGTCGGCCGGGCCACTGTGGCTGTTGATCGTGAGCAGCAGCTCGGCGATCGTGCCGGTGCGCGCCCGCTCCGCCGTCTTGGTCGCCGTCACCAGGGAACCGTCGCGCTCGGACTGCCAGCTCGGGCCCTTGAAGTGGTGCAGCAGGCCACCGGGGCCGGCCAGCTTGGCCTCGGGCACGGAACCTCCGGTGAAGACGCCGCCGGTGCAGGTGTACGTCTGGGTGCCCCTGACGACCCGGTAACTGCCGAGCCGGACCGCGCCCGCAGGAGGATCGATCACCGACGGCGACGCGCTCGGCCGGGGCCGGGCGCCCGGGGTGAGCTCGGCGGCGGACGCGTTGTAGCTGATCGCACCGACGCCCACCAGCACGGTGGCGGCGGCGGCCATGGTCAGGGCACGGACGCGGGTTCGGGTACGGGGCATGGCAGTGATCTCCTCCGATAGGTGTGTCGCCTCCCAGTACGGGCACCACGCGACTGCGGATGGCCGGTTGCCCGAAAGTCGTCGGGCACTGCCCGGATAGACGATCCTGTGTGGATGACAGACCTCGACCTGCGCCCGGTGACCGAAGCGGACCTGCCGATGCTGCGGCGTTTCGCCGTCGAACCCGGCCTGATCGGCAACGACTGGTTCGGCTTCCGTGATCCGCTGGCCCAGGACCGCCGCTTCGCCCAGGACGGCTATCTCGGCACCGACAACGGCCGGCTCATCGTCGCCACCGAGGGCCAGGCGGCGGGCTTCGTCACCTGGTCCGAGGGCCGGTACGGCGGCGCGGCGAGCTACTGGGAGATCGGCATCGTGCTGCTCCCGCAGTGGCGCGGCCGCGGCCTCGGCTGGCGGGCCCAGGCCATGCTGTGCGACTACCTCTTTCTGCACACCCCGGCCCAGCGCATCCAGGCGGGCACCCAGCCGGAGAACATCGCCGAGCAGAAGTCGCTGGTCAAGGCCGGCTTCCGGCTCGAGGGCACGGTCCGGTCGGCGGAGTTCCGGGCGGGCCAGTGGCGCGACGGACTGCTCTACAGCCGGCTGCGCACCGACCCCTCGGTGGCGGTCTAGAGGTCGATGCCGGTCAGCACCATGACGCGCGGCTCGGTGTAGTCGTCCATCGCGCTGGCCACACCCTCCCGGCCCACGCCACTGCCCTTCACCCCGCCGTACGGCATCTGGTCGGCCCGGTACGACGGCACGTCGCCCACGATCACGCCACCGACCTTCAGGTCACGGTGCGCGGCGAACGCCGTCTGGATGCTGTGGGTGAAGATGCCCGCCTGCAGCCCGTACGCCGAGTCGTTGATCGCCGCGAAGCCGGCGGCGTCGTCACTCACCTCGGCCACCACCAGCACCGGCCCGAAGATCTCCTCGGTGACCACCTTGGCGTCGGCCGGGACGCCGGTCAGCACCGTCGGCGGGTACGTCGCACCGTCGCGCTTGCCGCCCACCGCCACGGTCGCGCCGGCGGCCACCGCCTCGTCGACCCACTCCTCGACGCGTCTCGCCGCGTCCTCGCTGATCATCGGTCCGACCTCGACCTCCGGGTCCTGCGGGTCGCCGGTGCGCAGCGCGTTCACCGCGTCGAGCAGTCGCGGCAGGAAGCCGGTGAGGCTCGCGTGCACATAGACCCGCTGGACCGCGATGCAGCTCTGGCCGGCCTGGTAGGTGCCGAACGTCGCCACCCGCTGCGCCGCCCAGCTCAGGTCGGCGTCGCTGCCGTAGTCGCCGCAGAGCAGGACCGCCGCGTTGCCGCCGAGCTCGAGAGTCACGTGCTTGTCCGGCGCGGACCGGCGGATCTGCGCGCCGACCGGGCCCGAGCCGGTGAACGACACGATCGGCAGGCGCGGGTCGGCGACCAGGGCGGCGGCGCGGTCGTTCGGGACCGGCAGCACCGAGAACATGCCGGCCGGCAGGTCGGTCTCGGCCAGCAGCTCGCCGAGCAGCAGCGCGGTCAGCGGGGTGGCCGGTGCCGGCTTGAGGACGATCGGCGCGCCGACCGCGATCGCCGGGGCGATCTTGTGGGCGACCAGGTTGAGCGGGAAGTTGAACGGCGCGATGCCCAGCACCGGCCCGCGCGGCACGCGCTTGACCAGGGCGAGCCGGCCGGCGCCGCCGGCGTCGGTGTCGAGGCGCTGCAGGTCGCCGGTGAACCGGCGGGCCTCCTCGGCCGCCCACCGGAAGACCGACACGGCCCGGTCGGCCTCCAGCCGGGCCCATTTCAGCGGCTTGCCGTTCTCGGCGGTGATCAGCGCGGCGATCTCCTCGCGGCGTTCGGCGAGGCGGCGCGAGACGTGGTCCAGGGCGGTCGCGCGGACGTGCGCGGGCAGGGCCGCGGCCCGGTCGGCGACCTCGGCCGCTGCCGCGACTGCGGCTTCGACCTGCGCCGCGGTGGCCCAGGTGGTACGCCCGACCGGCCGCCCGTCGTACGGGTGCGTCACCGTGACTTCGTCGTCACCGTGCGCTGTTTCGCCCGCGACATAGAACGCTGTGCTGTCCACCCGGCCAGCCTATGTCCCCGCCCGCCGGTATGGTCGGCGCTCGGCTCGGGAGGATCGATGACTATGCAGCTGGTGCTGCCCAGCGGTGTGACGTTGCAGCGCCGCGACACTCCGGCGGACGCCCATGACCTGCCGCCGCACGTGCTCGAACGCATCGCGCTGCGCTGGGCGGAGCGCGCCGGCTGTGAGCCCGGGCAGGTGGTGCTGCGCGAGGACGAGCTCGGCTGGGCCGTGCAGGCGCCCGGGGTCCGCGCGAGCTACGCCACGTTCGTCGACAAGGTCACCGGCCGGGTGGTGAGCTTCGCCAATCCGGCCTACCTCGACGATCAGTACCGCGAGCAGCTCGAGTACGAGCGCGGCGTGCCGCCACGGCCCGGCTTCGGGGGAGCGGAGGTCGAAGCGCCGGGGGCCGTCGCGGAGGTGGCGCTGGAGTCGTCCGCGACCGTGCATGCGAGCAGCGTCCGTACCGCGGAGCCGCCGGTGCTGCATCCGCTCGTCCGGGCCCGGCTCGACGCCGTCCCGGCCCGCGCCCGGGTCCGCGGCGCCGAGTGGCATCCCGAGCTGGTGGCGTTCAGCGAGCTCGTGCGCGATCCCGGCGACGTCGCCCCGCACGTACGGCTGTGGCGGGTGCGGGAGCCGTCCGATCCGCGTCAGGGCCATGCCAACGGCGGACCGTGCGCCACCTGCACCGAGGTCCTCGGTCACCGCCCCTTGTGGCCCTCGGACCGGTCGGGCCGCAAGGCCGGTGACTCCGCCTGGCAACGCCGGCTCGCCCGCCGCCGGTTGCACCGCCGTCCGGCCCCGGCCAAGGAGCGCGTCGCCGAGCGGATCGAGCAGGTGCTGGCCGTCCGCGGGGTCGAGCACGAGCACACGGTCTTCCCGGCGGCGGTCGAGGCGCTCGAGCGCTATCTCGGAGCGGATTCCGCCGTGCAGGTGCCGGGCCGCTCGGTGCGTACGGCGCCGTTCCACATCGATCCGGGGTGGGCCGCCGACACCGCCGACACGCTGGGCCGGGTGGCCCGGCGGGTCGGTGCGCCGCTCTTCCCGCTCGGGACCGCCGGCTACGAGGGCCTGCTGGCCATCGATCCCGCGGGGCGGGTGTTCCTGATCGACGAGTCCGGCGAGTGGTCGCTGGGCACCGGGCTGCCGGCCGCGCTCGACACCCTGCTCCTGGGCCGATCCGCTCCCCGGCTCGAAGGCTGATCATGGCCCGCTGAACAGGTGGTTGTCGTAGGGCGTGATGCGGGTCACGATGGACGGGACTGGAGGTGCGCATGTCCAACCCGTGGCTCGCGCTCGCCCTCGGCACCGACCCCGCGGAACGCATCACCCAGGTGGGCCGGGCCCACGAGCGGTTCGTGACCGGTGAGCAACCGGTGACCCAGGTGCGGGACGTGGTGGCCGCGTCCTGGCGGCGCTCGGCCGGCGCGCTGGTCAGCCCGGACAGCACCGCGCCCATCGAGCTCAGCGACGGCGACCTGGAGGCGTACCGGGCCGCGCACCCGCTGGCCCGGGTCCTGCCGATCTTCCGCGACCTGCTCGGCGGGCTCGCCGACGACGGCGACCACCTGATGGCGGTCTGCGACGCGCACGGGCGCCTGCTCTGGGTCGAGGGCACCGCGTCGGTGCTGCGCGGCGCCGAGTCGATGAACTTCGTCCCCGGCGCCCGCTGGGACGAGGCGCACGCCGGCACCAACGCGCCGGGCACGGCGCTCGCCGTCGACCACCCGCTGCAGATCTTCGCCACCGAGCACTTCAGCCGCGGCGTGCAGCGCTGGACCTGTGCCGCCGCGCCGATCCACGACCCGGCGACCGGACGGCTGCTCGGCGCGATCGACGTGACCGGCGGCGACCACCTGGCCAACCCGCACAGCCTCGCGCTGGTCCGGGCCACGGCGCTGGCCGCCGAGGCGTACCTGGGGGCCGGTCAGCCCGCGCGCGGCGCGACGGTGTCGGCCCTGGGCCGCGAGGACGCCGTCATCTCGATCGGCGGCCGGCCGCACCGGCTGGGCCGCCGGCATTCGGAGCTGCTGGTCCTGCTGCTGGTCCATCCCGAGGGGCGCACCGGCGACCAGCTCGCCGTGGATCTCTACGCCGACGACCTCAACCCGGTGACCGTGCGCGCGGAGCTCTCCCGGCTGCGCCGCGTCCTCGGTCCCGAGCTGCTGGACTCCCGGCCCTACCGGCTGCGCGCCGAGGTCGACGCCGACTTCCTGACGGTGACCCGCCTGCTGGAACGCGGCCTGGTCGCCGAGGCTCTGGCCGCCTACGCCGGACCGCTGCTGCCCTCCTCGGACGCCCCCGGCGTGGCCCGGCTGCGCCGCCTGATCGACTCCCGGCTGCGCGACGCCGTGCTACGCCGCGCCGACCCCGCCCTGATCCAGTCCTGGGTGACCACCCCCTGGGGCGCCGAGGACCTGTCGATGTGGGAGGCCTACGCCGCCGTCCTGCCACCCCGCTCGCCGGCCCTCTCGCTGGCTGCCCGGAGGGTCGCGGCGCTCACGGCGGAATACGGGCTCGCAACGGTCTTGCAACCTCGTCGTAACTAACGTCAGCCGTACCCGAACTGGTACGGAGGACACGCATGGCTATCTACTCCCCGCCCGGCTCTGACGGTGCGGTCGTCAGCTACGAATCCCGTTACGACCACTGGATCGGTGGCGAGTACGTACCTCCTGTCAAGGGCCAGTACTTCGAGAACCCTTCGCCGGTGAACGGCCAGAACTTCTGTGAGATCGCCCGGGGCACCGCCGACGACGTCGAGCGGGCCCTCGACGCGGCGCACGGCGCGGCCGACGCGTGGGGCCGCACCTCCGTCGCTGAGCGGGCGAACATCCTCAACAAGATCGCCGACCGGATGGAGGCGAACCTCGAGCAGCTCGCCGTCGCCGAGACCTGGGAGAACGGCAAGCCGGTCCGCGAGACGATGGCCGCCGACATCCCGCTGGCCATCGACCACTTCCGGTACTTCGCCGGCGCGCTGCGGGCCCAGGAGGGCACCCTCGGCGAGATCGACGACGACACCGTGGCCTACCACTTCCACGAGCCGCTCGGCGTGGTCGCGCAGATCATCCCGTGGAACTTCCCGATCCTGATGGCGGTGTGGAAGCTGGCGCCCGCGCTGGCCGCCGGCAACGCCGTCGTGCTCAAGCCGGCCGAGCAGACCCCGGCGTCGATCCACTACTGGATGTCGCTGGTCGCCGATCTGCTGCCGCCGGGCGTGGTCAACATCGTCAACGGCTTCGGCGTCGAGGCCGGCAAGCCGCTGGCCTCCTCGAGCCGGGTGGCCAAGGTGGCGTTCACCGGCGAGACCACCACCGGCCGGCTGATCATGCAGTACGCCTCCGAGAACATCATCCCGGTGACCCTGGAGCTCGGCGGCAAGAGCCCGAACATCTTCTTCGACGACGTCAGCGCCCAGGACGACGACTTCATGGACAAGGCGCTCGAGGGCTTCTCGATGTTCGCCCTGAACCAGGGTGAGGTCTGCACCTGCCCGTCGCGCGCGCTGATCCAGCAGGGCCACTACTCCGACTTCCTCGCCGCGGGCGTCAAGCGCGTGGAGAACATGAAGCAGGGCAACCCGCTGGACACCGACACCCAGGTCGGCGCGCAGGCCTCCAACGACCAGCTGGAGAAGATCCTGTCGTACTTCGACATCGGCCGGCAGGAGGGTGCCAAGGTGCTCATCGGCGGGGCCCGGGCCGACCTCGGCGGGGACCTGAACGGCGGCTACTACGTGCAGCCGACCGTCTTCGAGGGCGCCAACTCGATGCGGATCTTCCAGGAGGAGATCTTCGGCCCGGTGGTGTCGGTGACCTCGTTCTCCGACTACGCCGACGCGATCAAGACCGCCAACGACACCCTCTACGGCCTCGGCGCCGGCCTGTGGACGCGGGACATGAACACCGCGTACCGGGCGGGGCGGGCGATCAAGGCCGGCCGGGTGTGGACCAACTGCTACCACCTGTACCCGGCGCACGCGGCGTTCGGCGGCTACAAGCAGTCCGGCATCGGCCGCGAGAACCACAAGATGATGCTGGACCACTACCAGCAGACGAAGAACCTGCTGGTCAGCTACTCGCCCAAGGCCATGGGATTCTTCTAGGCCATGGGAGCCCGAGTAGACGTGACACCCGCGGCGGCCGACCTGATCCGGTCGCTGCGGGGACAGCACGGCCCGCTGATGTTCCATCAGTCCGGCGGCTGCTGCGACGGCAGCGCCCCGATGTGTTACCCGGAGGGCGAGTTCCGTACCGGTGCGAGCGATGTGCTGCTCGAGGAGCTGCACGTCGAAGGCGTGGCCGAACCGGTGTCCTTCTGGATGAGCACCTCGCAGTTCGAGGCCTGGCGGCACACCCACCTCACCGTGGACGTGGTGCCGGGCCGGGGCAGCGGCTTCAGTCTGGAGGCGCCCGAGGGGGTGCGTTTCCTGATCCGCAGCCGCATCCTCACACCCGAGGAACTGGCGGCGCTGCCGTCGTGACCGGGCCCGGCCGGACGGTGGGAAACCGCCGCCCGGCCGGGTTGTCGCTGCGCTAGGGTCTCCGCCCGTGACCGACGACGACTGGCCGCGTACCGAAGCCGAGGCGCTGGCTGTGCAGGACGCCCTCCGGCCGCAGCTGCTGGGCGGGCCCGGCCCGCAGCGGCCGGCGACGGTCGCGGGCCTGGACGTGGCCTACCAGGAGGACGGCGAGCGGCTCGCGGCGGCGATCGTCGTGCTGGACGCCACCGACCACCGCGTCGTGGACACGGCCGTGGTGCAGGGCCGGGCCGCTTTCCCGTACGTGCCCGGACTGTTCGCCTTCCGGGAGATCCCCGCGCTGCTGGCGGCCCTGGACCGGCTGACTGTGCGGCCCGACGTGCTGATCTGCGACGGGCACGGGCTGGCGCATCCCCGGCGCTTCGGGCTGGCCTGCCACCTGGGTGTGCTCACCGGCCTGCCGTCGTTCGGCGTCGGCAAGACCCCGCTGGTCGGCAGCTGGACGCCGCCCGGTGAGCGCCGTGGCGACCGGTCCGCGTTGGTCGACGGGGGCGAGACCGTGGGAGCCGTGCTGCGGACCCGGGACGCGGTGAAGCCGGTCTTCGTCTCGGCCGGGCACCGGATGGACCTCGACACCGCCTGCGCGCTCACTCTCGGGCTCACGCCACGCTTCCGGCTGCCGGAGACCACGCGGGCCGCCGACCGGGCCTGCCGGGACGGATTGCGGCAGCGGGATGTAACAGTCCCGAGACGGTGACGCCACGCTGTTGCGACCCGGCGGTCACCCTCGCTCCGATAGTGTCGGCGGGTCGAACATCGTGCCGAGGAGTGACCGTTGTCTGATCTGTCCCAGCTCGTCAAGGCGTACGACGTCCGTGGCGTCGTGCCCGACCAGCTCAACGAGACCGTGGCCCGGGCGCTGGGCACGGCGTTCGTGGAGATGCTGCGCGAGTCGGGGGACGACGCGGAACGGATCGTGCTGGCGCACGACATGCGCGAGACCGGCCCCGCGCTGGCCGCCGCGTTCGCCGCCGGGGCCAACTCGGCCGGCACCACCGTCGTGCACATCGGCCTCGGTTCGACCGACCAGCTCTACTACGCCTCGGGCGTGCTCGGCCTGTCCGGCGCCATGTTCACCGCCAGTCACAACCCGGCGCAATACAACGGCATCAAGCTGTGCCGCGCCGGCGCCCGCCCGGTGGGCCAGGACAGCGGCCTGATCATCGTCCGGCAGCGGGCCGAGGAGCTGCTCGACGACCTCGACGCGGTGGGCGAGGTGCCGCCGGCGATCGAGCACCGCGACCTGCTCGCCGACTACGCCCGGCACCTGCGCGGGCTGGTCGACCTGTCCGGCATCCGGCCGCTGAAGGTTGTCGTCGACGCCGGCAACGGCATGGGCGGCTACACCGTGCCGGCCGTGCTCGGCGACCAGGAGCTGGCCGCGCTGCCGCTGGAGATCGTGCCGCTCTACTTCGAGCTGGACGGCTCATTCCCGAACCACGAGGCCAACCCGCTGGACCCGGCCAACCTGGTGGACCTGCAGGCGGCCGTCCGCGAGCACGGCGCCGACCTGGGCCTGGCCTTCGACGGCGACGCCGACCGCTGCTTCGTGGTGGACGAGAACGGCGACCCGGTCTCCCCGTCGGCCATCACCGCGCTGGTGGCCAAGCGGGAGCTGGCCAAGTTCCCGGGCAGCACGGTCATCCACAACGTGATCACCTCGGCCGCGGTGCCCGAGATCATCACCGAGAACGGCGGCGTCCCGGTCCGCAGCCGGGTCGGCCATTCCTTCATCAAGGCGGAGATGGCCCGCACCAACGCGGTCTTCGGCGGCGAGCACTCGGCCCACTACTACTTCCGTGACTTCTGGTTCGCCGACACCGGCATGCTCGCCGCGATGCACGTGCTCGCCGCGCTCGGTGGCCAGCCGCAGCCGCTGTCGCAGTTCGCCGCCGAGTTCGAGCGTTACGCCGCCTCGGGTGAGATCAACTCCACGGTGGCCGACGCGCCCGCCAAGGTCGCCGAGGTCCGTGCGGCGTTCCCCGACGCCACGCTGGACGAGCTCGACGGCATGACGCTGCGGCTCAGCGACGGCGCCTGGTTCAACCTGCGCGCCTCCAACACCGAGCCGCTGCTGCGGCTGAACGTGGAAGCGCCGAAGCCGGACCGGATGGCGGCCCTGCGCGACCAGGTGCTCGCCATCGTTCGCGGTTAGGATCACCTGGATCCGCAAAGCCCGCGCACGTTATAAGGAGCCGTTCGGTGGCCCTCGACCCGCAGTTGCTGGAGATTCTGGCCTGCCCGGACACACACCACGCGCCGCTGGAGTACGACGCCGGCGCCCAGACGCTGACCTGCACCGAGTGCGGACGGGTCTTCCCGGTGCGTGACGACATCCCGGTTCTCCTCCTGGACGAGGCGATCACCGACGGGAAGGCGTCCTGATGGCGGGCCCGTTCGAGGGAGCCGGACTGACCGGCCGCCGGGTGGCCGACGAGTCGCTGCTCTCCGACGAGAAGGCGATGCTCGAGAACGACCCGGGCGGCATGCTGCGGGCCACCGCGTCCGCCGGCGCCCAGGTCCGCGAGTCGGCCGCGCTGGCCGCCGAGGCCAACCTGAGCGTGCTCGCCGACGAGGGCCGGCCCCGCGCGGTCGTCGTCGCCGGCATCGGCACCGCCGGCCTGACCGGTGACATCCTCGCCACCGTCGCGGGCCCGCGCTGCCCGGTCCCGGTCATCGGGCACCGCAGCGCCGGGGTCCCCGGCTGGGTCGGCGCGGCCGACGTGGTCATCGCCGTCTCGGCCAGTGGTCGCAGCCCCGAGGCGCTGGCCGCCGCGGACGCCGCCGCCCGCCGCGGTGCGCGCCTGGTGGCGATCGGCAACCCCGACTCCGAGCTGCAGGCCATGGCCGAGCGGGCCCGGGCGCCGTTCATCCCGGTGCCGCGGCGCGCCCCGGCCCGGGCCAGCCTCTGGGGCCTGGCCGTGCCGGTGCTGCTGGCCGCTCGCAGCCTGGGCCTGGTCAAGGTCAACGAGGCCGACCTGGCCGAGACCGCCGCCCGGCTGGACGCCGACGCCGAGCGCTGCCGCGCCGGTGCCGAGTCCTTCGTCAACCCGGCGAAGTCGCTGGCGCTGGGGCTGGCCGGCTCGGTGCCGATCGTGTGGGGCTCGTCCCCGCTCGCCACGGTCGCCGCCCGCCGCTTCGCCGACACGCTGGCCGCCAACGCCCGCTATCCGGTGATGGCCGGCGCGCTGGGCGAGGCCGGCCGCGGCCGGGTCGGCCTGCTCGACGGGCCGTTCGGCGGCCTGGCCGAGTCGTCGCGCGACATCTTCGCCGACCCGGACGAGCTGGAGGAGCTCAGCACCCGGCTGCGGCTGGTGGTGCTGCGCGACGGCGGTCTCAACCCCGAGGAGGAGGCCGACGAGCCGGTGGCCGTCGAGGAACGCCGCGCGGACGCGGTGCAGACCCTCGCGGAGCGCCGCGGCGTGCGCTGCGACGTGGTCACCGCCGAGGGCGGCTCGGCCCTGGAGCGGCTCGCGTCGCTGGTCGCGGTCCCCGACTTCGCCTCGATCTACCTGGCGCTGGCCCACGGCCTGGACCCGATGGCCGTGCCGGCCATCAACGAGATGAAGGAGCTCAGCAACCCGATGCCGGAGGGACTCCAGTGAGCGCGGGCGGCGGCACCAAGGCGATCATCGCGGCGCTCGCGGCGAACCTGGGCATCGCGGCCACCAAGTTCGTGGCCTGGCTGCTGACCGGCTCGTCGTCGATGCTGGCCGAGTCCATCCACTCGGTCGCCGACTCCGGCAACCAGGCGCTGCTGCTGCTCGGCGGCAAGCGCGCCAAGCGCAGGGCCACCCCGGAGCACCCCTTCGGGTACGGCCGTGAGCGCTACATCTACGCGTTCATCGTCTCCATCGTGCTGTTCAGTGTCGGTGGCCTGTTCGCGCTGTACGAGGCGTACCACAAGATCCAGGAGAAGGAGGGCATCCACAGCTGGCAGTGGGTGCCGGTGACCGTGCTGGTCGTGGCGATCGGCCTGGAGGGCTTCTCGTTCCGGACGGCCATCAAGGAGTCCAACCACACCCGCGGCAAGACCTCCTGGGTCAACTTCGTGCGCCGGGCCAAGGCTCCCGAGCTGCCGGTGGTGCTGCTGGAGGACGCCGGCGCGCTGGTCGGCCTGGTGTTCGCGCTGTTCGGCGTGGTGCTGACGCTGATCACCGGCAACGGCGTGTGGGACGGCATCGGCACCGCGGCGATCGGCCTGCTGCTGGTGACCATCGCCGCCATCCTGGCCCTGGAGACCAAGAGCCTGCTGCTGGGCGAGGGCGCCAACCCGGAGGACGTCGCCAAGATCCAGCAGGCGATCATGGCCGGTCCCGGCGTCGAGCGCATCATCCACATGAAGACGCTGCACCTGGGCCCGGAAGAGCTGCTGGTGGCCGCGAAGATCGCGGTGCAGCCGTCGGAGCTCGCCGCCGACGTGGCCCGGCACATCAACGAGACCGAGTCGCGGATCCGGGAAGCGCTGCCCATCGCGCGGGTCATCTACCTGGAGCCGGACATCTATCACCCGCAGGCCGGGGCGGCCTCGGCGGCCGAGGCCGGCACCCTGCCCGCGACGGCGTAACTCTTCACGAAACGGGGCGGCTGTGGCTGCTGTTCTCCCCCTGCGCGGGGTCATCCGGCCGTACGCCTGGGGCTCGCGGAGCGCGCTGGCCGAGCTGCAGGGCCGGCCGGCGCCCACCGACGCTCCCGAGGCGGAGCTGTGGCTGGGCGCCCATCCGGGTGACCCGTCCACGGTGACCGGGCCGGACGGCCCGGTCGGCCTGGACGCGCTGATCGGCGACGACCCGAAGGGTCAGCTGGGCGCCGAGGTCGTCGACGAGTTCGGGGCCCGGCTGCCGTACCTGATGAAGGTGCTGGCCGCCGAGGCGCCGCTGTCGCTGCAGGCCCACCCGGACGCGGAGTACGCCAAGCAGGCGTACGCGGCCCAGGAGGCCGACCCGCAGGCGGTGCGCAACTACACCGACGCGCACCACAAGCCGGAAATGCTGGTCGCGCTCACGCCGTTCGACGCGCTCTGTGGCTTCCGAGCCCCGGACGTGTCCGCGGCGGTGCTGGAGGGTCTGCACATCCCGCGCCTGGCCCCGGTGATCGCCGCCCTGCGGGCCGGTCCGGCCGGGCTGCGCGACGCCGTCCAGGAGCTGCTGTCCTGGCCGGCGGAGGACCGTACGGCCCTGATCGGGGACGTGCTCACGGCGGCCCGGGCCGACGGCGAGTACGCCCAGAGCTATGCCCTCGCGCGCGACCTGGCCGGCCGCTACCCGGAGGACCCGGGGGTGCTGGTCGCCCTGCTGCTCAACCAGGTCCGCCTGGCGCCGGGCGAGGCGATCTACATGCCGGCCGGCAATCTGCACGCCTACCTGAGCGGCACGGGTGTCGAGATCATGGCGGCCAGCGACAACGTCCTGCGCGGCGGGCTGACCCCGAAGCGGGTGGACGTCGACGAGCTGCTGCGGGTGCTGCGCTTCGAGGTCCTGGCCGAGCCGATCCTGCCGGCGACGCAGATCGCGCCGGGCGTGCAGACGTGGCCGGTGCCGGTGCGTGAGTTCGCGCTCTACCGCCTCGAGCTCACGCCGGCCGGCCCGCCGCTGCGGCTGCCGGGGGAGGGCCCGCGCATAGTCCTGGGCGTCCGCGGCGACGTGTTCGTGGCCGAGGCAGTCGACGGCACGCCGGTCGAGGTGACGCCGGGGACGGCGGCCTACGTCCCGGCCGAGACGGGCCCGGCCACGGTGGCCGGCGTCGGCGAGGTCTTCGTGGCGGCCGTCGCCTCCTGACCGCCCTCGAGCTCTGCGAGGATTTCTCGCATGGCCAGTGCTGAGATCATCGACATCCGCCCGGGCGCTGTCGAGGACGTGCCGATCGTGCTCGGGTTGCTCGACAAGGCGGTCCGCTGGCTGGTGGCGCGGGGCCGGCCCGGGCAGTGGGGCACCGAACCGCTGTCCGCCCGGCCTCAGCTGCACGCCTCGACCGGCGACGCGGCCCGGGCCGGCAATCTGTTCCTGGCGTACCTCGACGGCCGGCCGGTGGGCGCGCTGACCGTGGGCACGACGCCCGCCTACGTTCCGCCGGCTCCCGAGCCCGAGCTGTACGTGAACCTCCTGGTCACCGATCGCGACCACCCCGGTCACAACGTCGGCGGACGGCTGCTGGACCACGCCCGGCAGCTGGGCCGGGCGCGCGGGGCGGTCCTGGTGCGGGTCGACTGCTATGCCGGTGACGACCAGGCGCTGATCCGCTACTACGAACTTCAGGGCTTCCAGCGGGTCACGCTGTTCGAGGTTGCCCGGGAGAACGCCCCCGCGTGGCCGGGACAGCTGCTCCAGGACCGCCTCGATGACCCCCGTCACCCGCCGTGCAAGCCATAACTTGAGGATTCGACCCGAAATTTGGCGATTTGCTTGACATGGCGTGTGCGGAGTGTGAATCTATAAACACGCAGCGTCATTGGTGATCGGGGGGTCCCACGGACGCGCGCGGTACCAAACCGGGGGGATGAACGGGGCGGCGGATCTTCGGATCCGTCGCCCCGTTCGCTGTCCGGAACCCGCGGGCGGGGGTCCTACCGGACGATCCTCCCGGCGGCCGGGTGACGGGGCGCGACGCCACGCCCGCGGGGCCGGGGTGCCGGTCGGGGCCCGGTGTTGCGGTTGTCGACTCTGTGCGCGTACCGGAAAAGAACTGGCCGTCGGCGTAAAGTTGACGGCTGCCTTGACCCCCCGTCTCTGGAGGAGCCCGGATGATCGTCGCCGAGGGCGACTTCAAGGTCGCGGATCTCTCGCTCGCCGCGTTCGGTCGCAAGGAGATCGAGCTGGCCGAGCACGAGATGCCCGGCCTGATGTCGCTGCGCGAGGAGTACGGCCCGAGTCAGCCGCTGCGCGGTGCGCGGGTGACCGGTTCGCTGCACATGACGATCCAGACCGCGGTCCTCATCGAGACGCTGACCGCGCTGGGCGCCCGGGTCCGCTGGGCCTCCTGCAACATCTTCTCCACCCAGGACCACGCCGCCGCCGCGATCGTCGTCGGCCCGGACGGCACCCCCGAGGCCCCGGCCGGCGTGCCCGTCTACGCCTGGAAGGGCGAGACGCTGGAGGAGTACTGGTGGTGCACCGAGCAGGTGCTGCGCTGGCCCGGCGGCGAGGGCCCCAACATGATCCTCGACGACGGCGGTGACGCCACCCTGCTGGTGCACAAGGGCGCCGAGTTCGAGAAACTCGGCTCGGTCCCGGCCGCGGACACCGCCGACTCGGAGGAGTACGCGGTGATCCTCGGCGTGCTCGCCCGGTCGCTGCGCGAGGACGACCGGCGCTGGACCCGGATCGCCGCCGGCATCAAGGGCGTCACCGAGGAGACCACCACCGGCGTGCACCGCCTGTACGAGATGCAGCAGCAGGGCACGCTGCTGTTCCCGGCGATCAACGTCAACGACTCGGTCACCAAGAGCAAGTTCGACAACAAGTACGGCTGCCGGCACTCGCTGATCGACGGCATCAACCGGGCCACCGACGTGCTGATCGGCGGCAAGGTGGCGGTGGTCTTCGGCTACGGCGACGTCGGCAAGGGCTGCGCCGAGTCGCTGCGCGGCCAGGGCGCCCGGGTCATCGTCACCGAGGTCGACCCGATCTGCGCGCTGCAGGCCGCCATGGACGGCTACCAGGTCGCCACCGTGGACGACGTGGTCGAGACGGCCGACATCTTCATCACCGCGACCGGCTGCTTCAACGTGATCACCAGCGAGCACATGGCCCGGATGAAGCACCAGGCCATCGTCGGCAACATCGGGCACTTCGACAACGAGATCGACATGGCCGGCCTGGCCCGGCGCCCGAACGTGCAGCGGATCAATGTCAAGCCGCAGGTCGACGAGTGGAGGTTCGCCGACGGGCACTCGGTGATCGTGCTCTCCGAGGGCCGCCTGCTGAACCTGGGCAACGCGACCGGGCACCCGTCGTTCGTGATGAGCAACAGCTTCTCGAACCAGACGATCGCCCAGATCGAGCTGTTCACCAAGACCGAGGAATACCCGGTCGGCGTCTACGTGCTGCCCAAGCACCTGGACGAGAAGGTCGCCCGGCTGCACCTGGGCGCGCTCGGGGTCAAGCTCACCGAGCTGACCAAGGAGCAGGCGTCGTATCTGGGGGTTGCGGTCGAGGGCCCGTACAAGCCCGACCACTACCGCTACTGAGGGGTCGGGCCGCGGCGTGGAAAAGCGAACCGGCGGTTGCCGCCACCGGTCCGCTTCCCTGTCTGCCGGCCACCCCCGCAGGCGGCCCGCAGGTGGCCGCAGCAACCCGCGGCCTGGTGCGCTGCCTCCCGCCCGGCGACCCGCACCAAAGTCTGCCTTCCACTCCCATTACCACACGGTTCGGGCTCACCTGCAAGTGCAGAAAGTGTCGTGCAAGTTGCAGTAAGTCACCGGTACGGTGGGTCCCGTGGCGAGGCCGACATCGATGGCCGCACGCCGGGAGCTCGGCGGCGAGCTGCGCCGGCTGCGCGGCGAGCGCCGGGGTGCCGAGGTGGCGGCCCGGCTCGGCTGGTCCGAGTCCAAACTGAGCCGGATCGAGACGGCCCGGACCGGGATCAGCGAGGCGGACCTCGACCGGCTGCTCCGGCTCTACGCGGGTACGCCGGGTGAGCAGTCCCGCCTGCGGGACCTGGCCCGGCGCGGACGGGCCCGGGTCTGGTGGGCGCCCTACCGCTCGTCGGTCGCCGAGCCCTACGACGAGTACGTGGCGTTCGAGGCCGAGGCCGCCGTCATCTGCGAGTGGGAGGCGCAGGTGGTGCCGGGCCTGCTGCAGACCGACGAGTACGCGCACGCGGTCATCGAGGTGGGTGCCGACCTGCACGACCCGGAGACCGTGCAGCAGCGGACCGCCCTGCGCATGGCCCGGCAGAGCGTGCTCACCCGCGACCCGCCACCGCGGCTCTGCGTGGTCCTCGACGAGTCGGCCCTGCGCCGTGAGGTCGGCGGCCGTGACGTGCTGCGCCGACAGTTGCAGCGCCTCCACGACGCCAGCCAGCGGCCCGGCGTCGAGCTGCACGTGCTCCCGTTCGCCGCGGGAGCGCACGCCGCGCTGGGTGAGACGTTCGTCATCTTCGAATTCGGCGACTCCGAACGGGCGCCGGTCGTGCACAGCGAGGACCTGGTCGGCGGTCAGTTGCGCACGAAACACTCGCACGTGCGGGTCTACCGGGAGGCTTTCGCCGATCTCCGGCGGCGGGCCCTGACCGTGGACGAGACTCGGGATCTGATCGCTCGTACGGGGGATGGCCTGCGGTAGCCGATGGGCGTTACCCGAGGCGAGTATCCATCCGCGGAAGGGCATGACATTGCAGAACCAAGGCTTGACCTGGCGAAAGAGCACCCGTAGCGCCGCCGCCGGGCACTGTGTGGAGATCGCCACGGCCGCCGCCGCGGTGTTCGTCCGGGACTCCAAGGACGTCGCCGGCCCGGTCCTGGAGTTCGGGACCCGGCCCTGGGCCGACTTCCTCGGCGCCGTCCGCGCGGGCCGTTTCGACCGCTGATCTCCCGAGCAGGGCGGTTCTCCCCGGAGGAGGGCCGCCCTGACGTGTGACCGGCTCGATAGCGGCTCAGCTTGACGGATGTGGTTCGCCCGTGACTAAGGTATGCCGAGCCTTACTTAGGGATGCCTTAGCGACGGAGTGCCATGCTCGCCACCTACCTCATCGGCCTGCGTGAGGGGTTGGAAGCCACCCTGGTGGTCAGCATCCTCATCGCGTTCCTGGTGAAGTCCGACCGCAAGGACCGCCTCGTGCAGGTCTGGTCCGGCGTCGGGCTCGCCGTGGCACTGTCCGTCTTCTTCGGCTGGCTGCTCAGCTACACCTCGACCACCCTGCTGCAGAAGTACGAGCACCGCGAGCTGTTCGAGGCGATCACCTCGGTCCTGGCCGTGGTCTTCGTGACCTGGATGATCTTCTGGATGCGCAAGGCCGCCCGCTCGATCGCCGGTGAGCTGCGCGGCAAGCTCCAGGACGCGCTGGAGGTCGGCTCGATCGCGGTGGCCGTGATGGCCTTCCTCGCCGTCGTCCGCGAAGGCCTCGAGACCTCGCTGATCTTCTACTCCGCCGTGCAGGGC
This sequence comes from Actinoplanes sp. NPDC004185, assembly GCF_053603475.1. NCBI lineage: Bacteria > Bacillati > Actinomycetota > Actinomycetes > Micromonosporales > Micromonosporaceae > Actinoplanes > Actinoplanes sp. NPDC004185. Next base: position 37,925 of record NZ_JBSGFR010000045.1, read on the forward strand.
GCCGCCGACAACAGCCGCCCGCTCTACGCGCTGCTGATCGGCATCGCGTCCGCGGTGATCATCGGCTACCTGATGTACGCGACCGCGGTGCGGATCAATCTCTCGGTCTTCTTCTCCTGGACAGGCGGCCTGCTCATCCTGGTCGCCGCCGGCATCCTCAAGTACGGCGTGCACGACTTCCAGGAGGCCAACGCCCTGCCCGGCCTCAACAACCTGGCGTACGACATCAGCGGTGTCCTCGACCCCTCGGCCTGGTACACCGCCCTGCTGACCGGCATGTTCAACATCACCCCGACCGCGTCGGTGCTCGAGACGATCGCCTGGGCCGCGTACGGCATCCCCGTGCTCGTGCTCTTCCTCCGGCCGGCGCGCAAGAAGGCGCCGGTCGTCACCCCGGAACCCACCCCGGCGCCCGCGCCGCAGCAGTAGGAGCCCCGTCCATGCGTACCACCCGAATCCTCGCGCTCGCCGCGGTCGGCGTCCTCGGCAGCGCTCTGGCCGCGTGCGGCGGAGACAAGGCCGACGACACCGCCGCCGGTGCCACGGGCGGGCCGATCACCGTCAAGGCCTCCGACACGGCCTGCGAGGTCGCCCGGACCCAGGCCGACGCCGGCACCAGCGTCTTCACCATCACCAACGGCGGCAACAAGGTCACCGAGTTCTACGTGTACGCCCCCGGTGACCGGGTCATGGGCGAGGTGGAGAACATCGCTCCCGGGCTGACCCGCGAGCTGCACGTGGAGCTGCCGGCCGGCTCGTACGAGACCGCCTGCAAGCCCGGCATGAGCGGCAAGGGCATCCGGACCGCGCTGACCGTCTCCGGCTCCTCGGCCCCGCTGACCGACGACGCCAAGCTCGCCGACGCCACCGCCAGCTACTCGCGCTACGTCAAGAGCCAGACCGCCGCGCTGCTGCCCAAGACCGAGGAGTTCGTGGCCGCGGTCAAGGCCGGCGAGGTCGACAAGGCCAAGGCGCTGTTCCCGGTGACCCGGACGTACTGGGAGCGCATCGAGCCGGTGGCGGAGATCTTCGGCGACCTCGACCCCAAGATCGACGGTCGCGAGGAGGTCATCGAGGAGGGCATGGAGTTCACCGGCTTCCACCGCCTCGAGAAGGACCTGTGGGCGGCCAAGCCCGACGTCTCCAAGGACGGCCCGATCGCCGACCAGCTGCTGGTCGACGTCAAGGAGATCGTGGCCAAGGCCAACGCCGAGAAGCTCTCCCCGCTGCAGCTGGCCAACGGCGCCAAGGGCCTGCTGGACGAGGTGGCCACCGGCAAGATCACCGGCGAGGAGGACCGCTACTCGCACACCGACCTGTGGGACTTCAACGCCAACGTCGAGGGGTCCAAGGCCGCCATCGCGTCGCTGCGCCCGGTCCTCTCCGAGCGTGACCCCGCACTGGTCAAGACGCTCGACACGGAGTTCGCCAACGTGGACACCGCGCTGGCCGAGCACCGCGACGGCGACGGCTGGAAGCTGCACAACACCCTCAGCAAGGCCGACCTGAAGGGCCTCTCCGACGCGATCAACGCGCTCGCCGAGCCGATCAGCAAGGTTGCCGCGGTCGTCTCGAAGAAGTAGGGAGACCCTTCGATGTCGGACAGCATCGTTTCGCGCCGGCGGGCCATCGCGCTCGCCGGCGTCGGCGTGGCCGGGGTGGCCGGCGCCGCCGCCGTCGGCGGGGCCTTGGTCAAGGGCGCGTCCGCCGACGAGTCGCACCCGGCCGAGGGTGCGGTCGCCTTCACCGGCGAGCACCAGGCCGGCATCGTCACCCCCGCCCAGGACCGGCTGCACTTCGTCGCGTTCGACGTCATCACCAAGGACCGCGACCGCCTCGTCAGCATGCTCAAGGACTGGACCGAAGCCGCGGCCCGGATGACCGCCGGGCGCGACGCCGGCGAGATCGGCGCGGTCGGCGGCATCCCCGAGGCGCCGCCGGACGACACCGGCGAGGCGCTCGGGCTGCCGCCCTCGGCCCTGACCATCACGGTCGGCTTCGGCCCCACGCTGTTCCGCGACGCCACCGGCAAGGACCGCTTCGGCATCGCCGCGAAGCGGCCCGAGGCGCTGGCCGACCTGCCGCACTTCGCGGGCGACCGGCTGGACGACAGCATCTCCGGCGGCGACCTGTGCGTGCAGGCGTGCGCCAACGACCCGCAGGTGGCCGTGCACGCGATCCGCAACCTGGCCCGGATCGGCATGGGCGTGGTCAGCGTGCGCTGGTCGCAGCTGGGCTTCGGGCGTACGTCGTCGACGTCCACGACGCAGGCGACCCCGCGCAACCTGTTCGGTTTCAAGGACGGCACCGCCAACCTCAAGCTCGAGGAGACGGAGCTGCTGCGCGACCACCTGTGGGTGCAGCCGGGCGACGGGCCCGACTGGATGACCGGCGGGTCGTACCTGGTGAGCCGCAAGATCCGGATGATCGTCGAGACCTGGGACCGCTCCTCGCTGGCCGAGCAGGAGATGATCGTCGGCCGGCGCAAGGGCTCCGGGGCGCCGCTGGGCAAGACCGGCGAGTTCGAGGAGCCCGATCTCCACGCCCGCGGCGCCGACGGCGAGCCGGTGCTGCCCGTGAACTCGCACGTCCGGCTGGCCCACCCGAGCACGAACGGCGGCGCCCGGCTGCTGCGCCGCGGCTACAACTTCGTGGACGGCTCGGACGGGCTGGGGCGGCTCGACGCGGGGCTGTTCTTCATCGCGTACCAGCGTGATCCGCGCAAGCAGTTCGTGCCGATCCAGCGCAACCTGTCGCGGTCGGACGAGATGAACGAGTACCTCAAGCCGGTCTCCCAGGCGCTGTTCGCCTGCCCGCCGGGCGTGACCGGGCCGGCGGACTTCTGGGGCCGGGCGCTCTTCTCATAGCCTGGATTTTCGGGCGCCGGCGGGCCATGATCAGCAGCACCGCCGGCGCATGATCGCCGGGCGGTCACACGGGCCTGAAGGGGACAGTGCAATATTGGATCGCATGAGAGCCCGGGTACTCGTCGTCGATGACGACCCAGCGCTGGCCGAGATGCTCGGCATCGTCCTGCGCAGCGAAGGTTTCCTGCCCTCCTTCGTCGCCGACGGCGAGCGCGCACTGGCGGCGTTCCGGGAGAGCCGGCCCGACATCGTCCTGCTCGACCTGATGCTGCCCGGCATGAGCGGGATCGACGTGGCGCGGGCGATCCGCACCGAGTCCGGCATCCCGATCGTCATGCTGACCGCCAAGAGCGACACGGTCGACGTGGTGCTCGGCCTCGAGTCCGGCGCCGACGACTACGTGGTCAAGCCGTTCAAGCCCAAGGAGCTGGTCGCACGGATGCGCGCCCGGCTGCGCCGGGGCGAGGACGCCGCGCCCGAGATGCTCACCATCGGGCCGCCCGGCAATCAGATCACCATCGACGTGCCCGCGCACACCGTCTCCCGCGACGGCGAGGAGGTGAAGCTGACGCCGCTCGAGTTCGACCTGCTGGTCGCCCTGGCCCGCAAGCCACGCCAGGTCTTCACCCGTGAGGTGCTGCTCGAGCAGGTGTGGGGTTACCGGCACGCGGCCGACACCCGGCTGGTCAACGTGCACGTCCAGCGGCTGCGCGCAAAGATCGAGCCGGACCCGGAGCGCCCGGAGATCATCCTTACGGTGCGCGGTGTCGGATACAAGGCGGGCACGGGTTAAGAGCTCCCAGGGGCTAACCTTGCCCCCGAGATGCATGCTCCCGCCTGGCTACCGATGCCCATCCGCCGCACCCTGAGGGTGGTGCGGCGGCAATGGCGCATCGGCGTGCGCCACGGCCTCCGGCTGTCCGCACCCGCCCGCCGCGCCTGGCGCCGTTCGCTGCACCTGCGCGTGGTGACCCTGACCCTGGTGACCTCCAGCCTGCTGGTCGGCGGCTTCGGCTGGTTCATCGCCGACCGCAGCACCCAGATCCTGCTGGACCGCGCCGAGGACGAGGTCCAGGCGCAGATGCAGGGCAAGGTGGAGTACGCCTATCAGCAGCTCTCCGTCCACCGGCAGGTGCGCGACCAGGAGCTGCCGGCGACCATCACCGCCACGGTCGACCGGCTCGCCGACGGCGACTCCACCGAGAGCGGCGGCGCCATCGTGTCCCTGCGGGCCGACACCATCCCCGAGATCAAGCCGGACTCCTCGACCGCGGTCGAGACCGAGCCGCTGATCACCCGCGACATGGTGCGCCTGGTGGCCGAGTCCGAACAGGTGGCCCAGCAGATCCGCACCCTCGAGGTGGCCGGGACCCGGACCAAATACCTGGTGTACGGCTCCCCGGTGCCGACCAGCTTCGGTCACGTCGAGCTCTACTATCTCGTGCCGCTGACCACCGAGGACCGGGCGGCCAACCAGATCCGCACCACGGTGCTGGTCACCGGGCTGGCCCTGGTCATCCTGCTGGGCATCGTGGCCTGGCTGGTCACCCGGATGGTCGTCACGCCGGTGCGGGTCGCCGCCCGCACCGCCCAGCGGCTCTCGGCCGGCCTGCTCGATCAGCGCATGAAGGTCGACGGCGAGGACGACCTGGCCCTGCTGGCCGCCTCCTTCAACCAGATGGCGGCCAACCTGCAGCGTCAGATCGTCCGGCTGGAGGAGATGTCCCGGCTGCAGCGCCGTTTCACCTCCGACGTGTCGCACGAGCTGCGCACCCCGCTGACCACCGTCCGGATGGCGGCCGACCTGATCTTCTCCGAGCGCGAGGACTTCGACCCGGCGGTGGCCCGCAGCGCCGAGCTGCTGCAGGCGGAGCTGGACCGCTTCGAGAGCCTGCTCACCGACCTGCTGGAGATCAGCCGGTTCGACGCGGGCTTCGCCGCCCTCGACGCCGAGCACACCGACCTGGTGCCGATCGTCGAGCGGGTCGCGGAGCGCCTGGCCGGCCTGGCCGAGCGGGTCGGCGTGACCATCGAGCTGCGGCTGCCGGAGACCCCGGTCATCGCCGAGGTCGACCCGCGTCGCATCGAACGGGTGCTGCGCAACCTGGTCGGCAACGCCGTCGAGCACGGCGAGGGCCGGCCGGTCGAGGTCACGCTGGCCACCGACGAGGCGGCCGTGGCGGTCACCGTGCGCGACCACGGCGTCGGGCTCAAACCGGGGGAGGAGCGCCTGGTGTTCAACAGGTTCTGGCGGGCCGACCCGTCCCGGGCCCGGCAGACCGGTGGCACCGGTCTGGGTCTGTCCATCTCCGTCGAGGACGCGCGGCTGCACGGCGGCTGGCTGGAGGCCTGGGGCGAGCCCGGCGGCGGCGCGCAGTTCCGGCTCACCGTGCCGGTGCGCTCCGGCGATCGCCTGGTCGCCGCGCCGCTGCCGCTGATCCCACGCGACCGCGCGGTGGACGCGGTGCCGCTCGCCGTCGCGGCGGCGTCCGGCGGCGAGACCGCCGGCGAGATCACCGGCGAGGCCGCCGAGGTGGTCCGGTGACCCGGCGGCTGCGCACGCTTCTCGCTGCCCCGCTGGTGGCCGCGCTGCTGGCCGGGGGCTGCGGCATCCCGGACGGCACCGACGTCCAGCGGGTCGGGCCGGGACCGTCGACCGGGGTCTCGACCGGCGGGGACGTCACCCCCACCCGGCACGACCGTCTCGCCAGCTCGGATCTCGACCTCTTCATGCGTTACTACCTGGAAGCGGCGGCCGGCGACCCGAACACAGCGATGGAACGCGTCAAGCAGTTCCTCTCGTCCCCGGCGGCCTCGACGTTCAAGCCGGCCGCCGAGGTCAGGGTCATTCATCTCGTCGACACCCCGCTGGTCAACCCGGGCAGCGTCGATGTGCGGCTGCGCGCCCAGACGGTCGGCGTGCTCGACCACAACGGCATTCTCGATCCGGCCGCGGACGGCTCCGCCCAGGAATACCGGTTCACCGTGTCGAGCACGGCCGGGCAGAGCGGGCTGTTCGTCACCAAGGCGCCCGACGTGCTGCTGATCTCCGACGACGCCCTGGACGTGTTCTACGAACGGCGCAAGCTCTACTTCTGGAACCGCGAGAACACCGGCCTGGTCCCCGACGAGCGGTACCTGCCCCGGGACCTGCCGTCGGAGCAGCAGCCCAACGAGATCATCAAATGGCTGATCGCCGGTCCGTCACCCTGGCTCCTGGGCGCCGTGCAGCCGCTGCGCGAGGACACCACCCTGGACGGCAACGTGCCGGCCCCCAGCGGCGGAAAGCTGCAGATCAACCTCAGCGGTCAGGCGGTGCAGCCGCCCGACGACCAGGCCGCGCTGGAACGGCTCCGGCGCCAGCTCATGTGGTCGCTGCGGTCGGGCCAGTGGCGCACTCTCGGGCTCCGGATCGGCAGCCAGAACACCGTCGAGTACACCGGCACCGACTACTTCACGAGCAACGCGGCCTACGCGCTCGAGGCCACGCCGGAGCGGTTCCTGGTCTACAACGGCCAGGTCCGCCGGATGTCAGGCTCGCCGAACGCCTCGGATCCGGTCCCGCTGCTGCGCCCGGAGGACAACCGTCTCGTCCGGGCCGCCGCGCTGGCCGGGGCCGGCCCCCGCCGCTTCGCCGCGCTGGTGGTCAACACGGCCGGCCGCGAGGAGCTGCGGGTGGGCGCCGGGGCCGCCGGCGCGCAGGCCACCCTGGCCAAGGTCAAACTGCCGACGGGCGTGACCGGCCAGCCGGTCTGGGCGATCACGTCGACCGAGCCCGACGTGCCGGCCATCGGCCTGCTGACGGTGGCCGGCCGGCTCTACAGCTTCAGCTCGGACGGCGCCCCGCTGACCAAGGTCGACGGCGCCGGCGACGGCATCTCGACGGTGGCGGTCGCGCCCGACGGCCGGCGGGTCGCGCTGGTGTCGCGGGGCCGGCTCTTCGTCGCGGCGCTGTCCACCAGCGGGGCCGGCGTGCGGATGCTGTCGGCCGAGCAGGTCCTCACGGCGCCGTTGAAGCAGGTCAGCGCCGTTGACTGGAGCAGCGAGACGTGGCTGACGGTGGCCGGCGCCCGGGTCGACAAGAACCGGATGGCCATCTTCGAGATGACCCTCGACGGCTCCTTCGTCTCCGAGCGGCTCGCCGACATCGGGACGGAGAGCGTCAGCTACCTGACGGCGTACCCGGTGAGCCCGGTCAGCGGGACGGACAGCTCCGACACGATCGCGTACGTGGCCAACGGGGACGCCTTCGACGTGCTGTCCGACCCGGTCCGGATCGTGGTGGCGGACCTGGCTGTCCCGGTGCCGAACCCGCCGTCCGGGGTCAAGCCCACCGCGCCGACCTTCCTGCGCTGAGCGGAGCGGCATGCCGACGGCGCGGTGGTCCCGGCTGGGCGCGGACCTGGCCGACCTGGTCCTGCCCAGCTCCTGTGCCGGCTGCGGCGCCGAGCGGGTGCCGCTGCGCTTCGGGGTGTGCGCCGGCTGCGTGGCGTCCCTGGAGGCCCTGACGCCGTTCCCGACCGCTCCGGTGCCACCACCACCCGGGATGCCGTTCTGCACGGCTGTCGGGCCGTACGCGGGGCCGGTGCGGGGTGTGCTGCTGGCGTACAAGGAGAAGGGCCGGCACCGGCTCGCCCGGCCGCTGGGGTCGCTGCTCGCCGTGGCGGTCGCCGAGGCCGCCCGGCGGGGCGGCGGCGGGCCGCGGACCCCGGTGCGCCTGATCCCTGTCCCGTCGACCGCGGCCGCCGCGCGGGAACGCCACGGTGACCACATGGCGCGACTCGCCGCACACACCGTGCGGCGGCTGCGCGCGGCCGGCTGGGATGCTGACGTCGTCCAGCCGCTGCGGGCACTTCCGCGGGCGGACTCAGCGTCACTGGACGTAGCCGGTCGCGCTGCGGCGGCTGAGAATTCGCTGCGAATCAAGGGTGCCCGGATCCGGATTCCGCGACGCGGGCCGACGATGAGGGGCACGCTGATAGTGGTCGACGACATCGTCACGACCGGGGCCACGCTGGCCGCGGTGGCGGGTCGTCTGCGGGAGGCGGACATGCAGGTCACCGGGGCCGCGGTCGTGGCGGCCACCAGTCTGCGCGCCCGCCGGTCGCCGCACCGGGTCCGGGCGCCCACCGGGCCCCCGCCAGGGCCGAAAGTCACCGGGTCCGTTCCCCGAACGAGGGGTGACGGGCGGGCGTCGGCAGGTTAGCGTCTTGGTGACGAGGGTAAGCGGCCACGTCTTACCCGCCACCGGAGCCAAGCCGGCAGCCCGCCTCCTCAGGAGGGGCCCGGCCCGCCGCACCGGAAAGGAGCGTCCTCGTAAGCCGATTCGGTGATTTGCGTGGGTTCGCTCCGTGATCCCGGGCCACACCGAAGCCGGCACACCGCGTCGCAGTACGGCGCCCCCGGCACCCCGTCGCAGGGCGCCCGCAGGATCGTAACGTTGGGGGAGGTCACGAGTGGACATTGTCGTCAAGGGCCGCAACGTAGAGGTTCCCGACCACTACCGGGAACATGTCGCAGACAAGCTGTCGAAGGTCGAACGCTACGACCAGAAGCTGATCAGGGTCGACGTGGAGCTCTTCCACGAACGCAATCCCCGGCAGTCGGACAACTGCCAGCGCGTCGAGATCACCGTGGTGACCAGGGGGCCGGTGATCCGTGCCGAAGCGTGTGCCAAGGACTTCTATGCCGCGCTGGACTGCTCTTTCAACAAGCTCGACGGGCGCCTGCGCCGCGCCGCGGACCGTCGCCGCGTGCACCGGGGACGGCACGCGCCGGTATCCGTCGCCGAAGCCACCGCCAAGCTGCCGACCGATCTGCCCAGCCTGACGCCGCAGCCCGAGGAGTCGCCGGTCGCGACCGACCTCATGGAGCACGACGACAACCAACCCTGGCGCATCGTGCGGGAGAAGGAACACCCCGCCGATCCGATGACCGTCGACGACGCTCTCTTCCAGATGGAGCTCGTCGGGCACGACTTCTATCTGTTCCATGACAAGGAGAGCGGCCGGCCCAGCGTCGTGTACCGGCGCCGAGGGTACGACTACGGCATTCTCAGCCTGGAAGCAACGGCCTGAGCTGAGGAGAAGCCCTCCGGCTGGCGTGCGGCGATCCCGCGCGTCAGCCGTCGAGGCGCACCACGTCCGCCAGCAGATCCTCCGCCAGCAGGGCGTACTGCACGTCGTCGCTGCGCCGGCCGGCGCCGCCCGGCAGCCGTGAGCGCAGGTACGCCTCCCGTTTGAAGCCCGCCTTCTCCAGCACCCGCTGCGAGGCCAGATTGGCCGGCAGGGCTCCCGCGATCAGCCGGGCGACACCCGTCTCGGCGAAGGCCCACAACGACACCAGCTGCGTCGCCCGGGTCGCGAAACCGCGCCCCCGCCAGCCGCGCAGCATGCTGTACCCGATCATCGCCTGCCCGGTGCGCGGTTCCTGGTAGTACAACCCGATCTCGCCCGCGTTCCGGCCGGTGGCGGCGTCCGTGATGACCATGTCCGCCCGTTCGCCGGCGAGCCAGTGCGCGGCGGCCCACGCGCAGCGCCGGGTCACGTCCTCAGCCGTGGGCGCGAGCGGTGGCACGGCGGTGGCCACGACCTCCGGCAGGTGGTGCAGCTCGGCGTAGAAATCGGCGTCGTCGCTGGTCAGCGGGCGTACCGTCACCACGCCGTCGGTCAGCTCGCCGCCCGGCAGGTCGGGCAGCAGCCGCTCGGTCGGTCCCGGCTCGTCGCCGGCCAGCCGGGCGTAGGCCAGGAGATCGTCGCGGCCGCCGTCGCGGTTGGGCAGCACCCCGCGGCGTACGCCCTCCGGCCGGAAGCCGGCCGCCAGTGCGACCCGCTGGCTGGGCGCGTTCTCCCGGTGGGTGAGCAGCTCGATCCGGGCCATGCCGGTGTGGAACGTGTGCTCGGTCAGCGTGCGTACGGCCGCCACCGCGACGCCGCGGCCGCGCGCCCACGGGCCGACCCAGTAGCCCACCTCGCACTGACCGCGGTGCGGCACCACCTTGTCCAGGCCGATCCCGCCGAGCAGCCGGTCGGTGAGCGGGTCGGCGATCGCCCACAGCCCGCCGCCGTCGGCGAACATGCCCGGCGCCACGTCGCGGACGTACTCGCGCGCCTGGGCGTGGGTGAACGGCACCGGCAGCGGCGGCATGAAGCGCTGCAGCACCGGATCGGCGTAACCGGCCACGAGGTCGTCGACGTCGCGGGGCGCGAGGCCGCGCAGCCGTACGCCGGGCCCCGACAGAGTCGCAACGATCATGGCAAGTCACCTTCCACCAGCGAGCCCACCCAGCAGTCCCGCCGTCCGCCGCCGGTCCGCAGGGCCTGCCGCAACAGACCTTCGACCGTGAAGCCTGCCTTCTCCGCCACCCGCCGTGAGGCATCATTGCCCACCTCGGCGCGCCACTCGATCCGGCTCAGCCCCAGCTCGGCGAAGCCCCAGCGGCAGATCTCCCGCACCGCGGCGCCCGCGTAGCCGCGCCCGCGCGAGCGCGGCCCGACCGCGAAACCGACCTCACCCACCGCCGGGTCACCGGGCCGGATCCGCAGATCCACCGAGCCCGCGTACGCGTCCGCGGCGTCGGCGATGGCGAAGACCGCCTCGACACCCCGGGCCCACCGGCGCGGGACGTTGCGGTCCACGTGCGTACGGGCGTCCTCCGCCGTGTAGGGCTGCGGCACCCCGAACCAGCGTGCGGTATCCGGGTCGGAGCGGCACTCGACGATGCCCGGGATGTCGCGGTGCTCCGGCGGGCGCAGGGTGATCACCCCGGCGGGCAGCGTCGGATGGGCCCCGGCGAACGTGCGGGCTGTGCGGCGTACCGGATCAGGGACATCGGTGCCCGCGGCCGTGAGGTCGCCGGGAAGCAGGGCCCCCAGCCAGGTGTCCGGGCGCTCGGGCCCGGCGCCGGGCTGCTCACCGATCATCGTGAAGCCGAGCCGCAGCGCCGTCAGGCGGGAGGGGTGGTTGCCGACCGCGGCCCGCCAGTCGATCCGGGTCAGGCCCAGCCCGGCGCCGAAGGCCCATTCCACCAGGGCCCGGGCGGCCCGCTCGGCGACCCGGCGGCCGCGCGCCCAGGGCGCCGTCCAGTAGCCGAGCGCGGCCGTGCCGGCGCCGCGGTCGATCGCGTTGAGCGCCACGCTGCCGGCCAGCTCGTCGCCGGCGAACACGCCGAGGTGCAGGGCGGTCCCTTCGGCCAGCCGGCGGGGGGCGAACTCGCCGACGAAGGCAGCAGCGTCCGCGATCCGGTACGGCGATGGCAGGCCGGTGAGCCGGCGCTGCAGTTCCGGATCCTGACACGCCCGGTGGACCGCCTCCGCGTCCCGGGCGTGCCAGGGGCGCAGGAGCAAGTCACCGGTGCGGATCGAGACCGTTTCCACGCCGACATCGTGCCCCGACACGCCCTGGCCCGGCAAAAGGTTGCAGCGGCCGGTCCGGATGCGCTGTCAGCGAACTTGTCGCCCTGTTTCACCCTCTTTGCGAGGTTAACCGGAGGCTCGGGTCACGGTCACCCAGACAAGACGCCTACGATGGTTCGGCAGACCGTCTAGGGGAGCGTTGACCCGTGTCGATTTTGGAAAAATTCCTGCGCGCCGGCGAAGGCCGCATGGTGCGACGGCTCAAGGCGATCGCGAACGCGGTCAACTCGATCGAGGACGACTACACCGACCTCACCGACGACGAGTTGCGTGAGTGCACTGAGCAGTTCAAAGAGCGGGTCGCCGACGGCGAGTCGCTGGACTCGCTGCTGGTGGAGGCGTTCGCGGTGGCCCGCGAGGGAGCCCGGCGGGTGCTGGGGCAGCGTGCGTACGACGTCCAGCTCATGGGCGGCGCCGCGCTGCACTTCGGCAACATCCCGGAGATGAAGACCGGTGAGGGCAAGACCCTGACCGGCGTCTTCCCGGCGTACCTCAACGCGCTGAGCGGTGAGGGCGTGCACATCATCACGGTGAACGACTACCTCGCCCAGCGTGACGCCGAGTGGGTCGGCCGCGTGCACGTGTTCCTCGGCCTGACCGTCGGCGTGATCCTGCCGAACCGGCCGGCCGCCGAGCACCGGGCCGCCTACGAGTGCGACATCACGTACGGCACCAACAACGAGTTCGGCTTCGACTACCTGCGCGACAACATGGCGTGGTCGGCGGCCGAGCTGGTCCAGCGCGGCCACAACTTCGCCATCGTCGACGAGGTCGACTCGATCCTCATCGACGAGGCCCGCACCCCGCTGATCATCTCCGGCCCCGGCGAGCACTCCGCCCGCTGGTACGGCGAGTTCGCCGCCCTGGTGGCCCGCCTGCAGAAGGGCAAGGACGGCGAGGGCGACTACGAGGTCGACGAGGCCAAGCGCACCGTCGCGGTCACCGAGCGCGGCGTCGCCCGGGTCGAGGACCGCCTCGGCATCGACAACCTGTACGAGTCGGTGAACACCCCGCTGGTCGGCTACCTCAACAACGCGATCAAGGCCAAGGAGCTCTACCGCCGGGACAAGGACTACATCGTCGACGAGAACGGCGAGGTCCTGATCGTCGACGAGTTCACCGGTCGCATCCTGCACGGCCGCCGCTACAACGAGGGCATGCACCAGGCCATCGAGGCCAAGGAAGGCGTCGAGGTCAAGCAGGAGAACCAGACCCTGGCGACCATCACCCTGCAGAACTACTTCCGGCTCTACAACAAGCTCGGCGGCATGACCGGTACGGCGCAGACCGAGGCCGGCGAGTTCAACCAGGTCTACAAGGTCGGCGTCGTGTCCATCCCGACGCACCGCCCGATGATCCGCATCGACCACCCGGACGTCATCTACAAGACCGAGAAGGCCAAGTTCAACGCGGTCATCGAGGACATCGCCGAGCGGCACGCCACCGGTCAGCCGGTCCTGGTCGGCACGGTCTCGGTGGAGAATTCCGAGATCCTGTCGACGCTGCTGCGCAAGCGCGGCATCCCGCACAGCGTGCTGAACGCCAAGTTCCACGCGCAGGAAGCCACGATCATCGCGCAGGCCGGCCGCAAGGGCGGCGTCACGGTGGCCACCAACATGGCCGGCCGCGGCACCGACATCCTGCTCGGCGGCAACCCCGAGTTCCTCGCCGCCAGCGAGCTGCGCCAGCGCGGCCTCGACCCGGTCGAGGACGCCGAGGAGTACGCGAAGGCCCTCGAAGAGGTCCTGCCGGTCTGGAAGGAAGCCTGCGAGGTGGAGGCGGCCGAGGTCATCGCGGCCGGCGGCCTGTACGTCCTGGGCACCGAGCGGCACGACTCCCGCCGCATCGACAACCAGCTCCGCGGCCGCTCCGGCCGGCAGGGCGACCCGGGCGAGTCCCGGTTCTACCTGTCGCTGCAGGACGACCTGATGAAGCGGTTCCGCGCCGGTGCGGTCGAGGCGGTCATGGACCGCTTCAACATCCCCGAGGACGTGCCCATCGAGTCGAAGATGGTCACCCGGCAGATCCGTAGCGCCCAGACCCAGATCGAGGGCCAGAACGCGGAGATCCGCAAGAACGTCCTCAAGTACGACGAGGTGCTGAACAAGCAGCGCATGGTCATCTACGCCGAGCGCAAGCGCGTGCTCGACGGCGAGGACATGCACGACCAGGCCCAGCACATGATCGACGACGTGATCGCGGACTACGTCCGTGCGGCCACCTCCGACGGCTACGCCGAGGACTGGGACCTCGACCAGCTGTGGGTCAGCCTCAAGCGCCTCTACCCGGTCAGCGTCACGATCGACGACCTCGTGGAGAACAGCGGCGGCGAGCGCAGCACCCTCGACCAGGAATACCTGATCGAAGAGCTGAAGAAGGACGCCCAGGCGGCGTACGCGGCCCGTGAGGAAGAGCTCGGCGAGGACGCGGTCCGCGAGCTCGAGCGCCAGGTCCTGCTCGCGGTGATCGACCGCAAGTGGCGCGAGCACCTGTACGAGATGGACTACCTGCAGGAAGGCATCAGCCTGCGGGCGTACGCCCAGCGCGACCCGGTGGTCGAGTACCAGCGCGAGGGCTTCGACATGTTCAACCAGATGATGGAGGGCATCAAGGAGGAGGCTGTCGGCTTCCTCTTCAACCTCGAGGTCCAGGTCGAGGAGGCCCCCACCGTCACGGTCGACCCGAGCCAGGCCGTCGCCCTGCCGGGCACCTCAACCGACGGCGAGGGCGACTCGCGGGTCGAGGTCCGGGCCAAGGGACTGGGCGGCAACCGTCGCCCGCAGGCCCTGCAGTACACAGCGCCGACGATCGACGGCGAGGCCGGTGCCGGTGCGCCGCAGATCCAGCAGGAGCAGCAGGCTCCGGCTCTCGGGCTCGGATCGCCCGTCGTTCCGGCCGGTCCGGCTCACGGGTCGGCCAACCGGCCGCGGACGTCCGGGCAGGCTGAGGCCAGCAACGGTCCTTCGCGGAATGCCCCGTGCTACTGCGGGTCCGGCAAGAAGTACAAGCGCTGCCACGGTGCTCCCGGAGTTTCCTGACCCTTTCTGAAATACGGCCTCGCGGATGTGCTCCGCGGGGCCGTTTTTCCTTGTGTGGCGGGGGTGGGGTCAGTGGGCCAGGTTCACGTGGGCTCGGTGGTGGGTTTCTTGCTCGATGAGGTCCACGACGCCGATCGCGTAGTCGGCGCCGGAGATGAAGCCGCCGTCTTCGGGCTGGACCGCGATGTCGTCGCCGAGGCGGTATTTGCCCAGGCGTTCGCCCGGGGCGTACGAGCCGAACTTCGCCGCGGGGCTCACGAACACCCAGTTGAGGGATTCCGGGGTGGCGGGAAGGTCGTCGGTGATCAGTGCGGCGCCGGCAAGGATCTCGGCGTGGAACTCGGCGGGGGAGTGGCTGAGGTCCTCTTTGAAACGGGGCGCGCCGGGTGCCGGACGCAAGGACGAGAAGCCGCCGACGACGAAGAGGCGAGCCCCGCAGCATCGGCGAGCCGGGCAACCGTGCGATACACGTCGCGGAACGAGTCGGCGAGCGGACCACGGGGCGCGAGCGCGGCGACCACGACGTCCGCACCGGAGATGACCGACGACAGGGCCGCTTCTTCGGTGGCGTCGCCCTGGACGTAGTTCACGCCGGCGACGGCGTCGGCGGGGAGTGAGCGGCTGAACGCGGTGACCTCATGACCACGGGCGGCGGCCTCAGCGACGATGGCCGATCCGGCATAGCCGGTGCCCCCGATGACGACGATGCGGGACATGAAATACCTTCCTTCTCAAGCTCCCGGACCCTGGTTCGGGCCGCATAGTCACCGTAGGAGAGCAGATCTCCATCGGGAAGTAGGCACCTTCTGGTAACCAGCACCCGGGCGGCGCCGCCCGCGCCGCACTGACCGGGATCGCGCTGACGGGAATCGCGCTGACTCGCGTTGTGCTGACCCGCGCCGTGCTGACCTGGCGGCGCTGATGGGTGGCGCTGGCCCGGGCCAGAACCGCTTCGCTCAGATCCGTCGCAGAACTGCACCGCCCGCCCAGCGGATGCAGCGTGCGCCCCCAAGCCCCACCACCCACGAACCCGCCAGAAAAGTGAAACCCAGGACGCCCACCGCCTATAAAGCACACTGACCGCCCCAGGCAGCTCAAATGAACCGAAAAACAGTAGCCAGCCAAACCCCGTCAAGAAGCTCAAGCCGAAACGCCATGGCATGAGTCCGCTCACCCAGAAGAACAACGGCTGCCCCCTCCACAGCCCCTTCCCGCGGCTCGCAGAGCCGGAGACGTACCACCGCCGCCGGAGCAGGCCGCCGAGGGCGGGGAGCTCGCCCGGCCATGCGGGACTGCCGGGCCTCGCTCACCCGCCGCGCCCCGACCAATCCCTGAGCGACCACGTTCCCCGCCTCGCGGGGCTGGGACAGGCTTCGGAGGTGAGCCGCCGGCCGGTAGCCGTTCAGCACCTCGAGGCACATGCCCACGAACCGCCGGACCGCCGTTTTCGCCTCAGCTGACGCCCCGGTCACCACAGTTCGCCGGACCGGTGGAGGGGGCGGCTCGACCGGTGGGCGGGGCGGGACCGTCCAGTCGAGGGCCAGCTGGTGCGGTGACGGCCAGGTGCTTGGGTCTCGTTCATCGTCGAACGGGGGCTCGTGGCGGGGTGCCGGCCGCAGCCTGATCGCGGGCCTCGGACCTTGCCTGGTCACCTCGACCGTCGACATGGGCATCCGCCAATCCTTGCGTTTGCTTCCGTTTGCCTACGACGACGAGTGTGGCGGGACGCGTCGAGGTACGTCAATGGCGAGCCTCAGCCCTGTGGACAACGAACCTTGGACTAGTCAGCGTCGCGGTCGGTCAGCGGGTTCTGCTCCACCCAGGAGGCTGTCTCGGCGTACTTCTGCTCGATGTACTGCTCGAGTTTGGCCCGCTCCACGCGCCATTGGCCGCGGCCGCCGATCTTGATCGCCGGCAGTTCGCCGCTGCGGACCATGTGGTAGACCTGCGAGTCCGAGACGTTCAGCTCGGCCGCGACGTCGGACAGCAGCATGAACCTGGACTCCACGCCTGGTCTCCCCACGCCGCTCGATGCCGATCTCCGGCGTTAGTTTGCCACTGTTTGCCTACGACGGTGGAGTCTGATCCCCAGGTGCGAGGGCGCGGCCCGGCAGCGGGCTCGAGTAGACCACGCTCGTGGTGACCGCGCCGAGGCCGGAGATCCGCCCGGTGACCTCTTCCAGGTGGCGCATCGAGCGGGTCAGCACCTTGAGCACGAAGCAGTCCTCGCCCGTCACGTGGTGCGCCTCGATGATCTCCGGCGTGGTGTCCAGCAGCGCATGGAACGGCCGGTAGTTCCCCGTGGGGTAGCGCAGCCGGACCATGGCCATGACCTGCAGACCGACGCGTTCCGGGTCGACCACCGCGCGGTAGCCGGCGATCACCCCGGCCTCCTCCATCCGGCGGACGCGTTCGGCGACGGCGCTCGGTGACATCGCCACCACCCGGGCCAGGTCCGCGTACGAGGCCCGGCCGTCGCGCTGCAACTCCTCGAGCAGGCGCCAGTCGGTGCGATCGATCGTGGGATCAACGGCCATGGCGCGAAACTACCGTTGATTCGAGTGCTCTGCCAAGAACAGACAGTGGACAGGCTCTGCTGGCGCCCGGCTCGGGAAAATAGCGTTGAGCCATGATGACTCCTTCGCGAGCGGCCGAGATCTTCGCCGAGCGTCTCGCCACCGAGACCGATGTTTCCGACGTCCAGGCCGCACTGAGCACCGGGGAGCCCGGCTTCGTGCTCATCGACTCCCGGTCGACCGCCTCCTGGGAGCAGGGCTACATCCCGGGCGCCCTGCACCTGCCCACCGCCGACATTCCCAAGCGCGCCGCCGAGCTGCTCGACCCGTCCGTTCCCGTGGTCACGTACTGCTGGGGTCCCGGCTGCAACGGCGCGACCAAATCGGCTCTCGCCCTCGCCCAGCTGGGGTATGCGGTCCGCGAGATGATCGGCGGCGCCGAGTACTGGGTGCGGGAGGGGTTCGCCCTGCGTACCCCGGACGGAGAGGTGGCCCGGGACGCCGACCCGCTGGTATCGCCGTGCGGATGCTGACCGCCTACTGAAACCGTGCGGATGCTGATCGTCTGCTGAAAACGCCGAAAGGAACACGACCAGTGGAACTGCCCTTCCGGTAGCCTCCCCGGCGGTGTACTACGGGGACGGTCAATCGCAGGGGGAACAGTGCCGATCACCGATCTGGTCCGGGTGTACGTGCCGGCCACCGTACCGATGCTCGCCGAGATGCGGGCGTCCGGGCAGCTCGGCGCGGGACCGACGGTCGCGCATGCCGTGACCCCGGCGCTGCGCGAGTGGTACGCCGAGGGCGACGAGGAGGAGCTGGAGTACGTGGCCTTCACCCGCGCCGCCCAGGCCGCCCTGCAGCTGCTGCGGCACGACCCGAAGGCCCCGCGCCGCCGGGTGGTCGTGTCGGCCGACGTGGCCTCGACCGCGCTGGTCCGCGAGGACGTCGAGCTGGGTTCCAGCACCGTGCGCCTGCCCCAGGCGGTGTCCCTCAAGGAGGTCGCTTCGATCCACGTCGACGGTGAGAGCGCCGCCGAGGACGTCGGCGCCGCCGCCGGCGTGGTCGAGGAGGCCCTGGCCGGGGATCCCGACGCCCAGTTCACCGTGGAGGGGGCCGAGGATCACGAGCTCGAGTGGTACGCGGTCAGCGAGCTCGACGAACTGCTCTGACCGGGCGGACCGGCTCAATCGTCGTGCGGGGCGGGCACGGTCTGCGGCTCGTCGCGGGCCGCCCGCTCGATCTCGTCCGGGTCGGCCTGCCGGGGCGCGGCTGCCGGTGACGACGAGGGCGGCTCGGCACCCGCGGCCGCCGGGCCGAGCGTCCGGCCCACCGCGATGATCGCAGTGAACGCGCCCACGAAGAGCACGATGAGGCCGTTGTTGAGCCGTGACCCGCTCAGCATCTGCTGAACCGTCAGCTCCAGCTCGCTGACCTTGCCGGCCAGCTCCAGCACCCGCGAGCCGGCCGTGCGGGTCAGCCCCTCGCCGATGACCAGCAGCAGGCCGGGGCCCGCGCCGGCCAGTGCGTACAGCGGCCAGCGCAGGTCCGGCCCGGCGGTGCTGCGCCGGGCCCGGCGCAGCACGCGGTACGCCACCAGGGCCCCCGCCACGCCGCTGAGCACCGCCTGGACCAGGCCGAACCAGCCGGCGGCGCTGGTGCGGGAGGCAGCCGAGTCGCCCGAGCCGAGCACCGGCAGCAGCATGTCCTGCAGGACGTTGAGCACGAAACCCACGACGAAGACCGTGATCGCGCCCCAGCACACCGCCGCGGTCACCCGCCGGTAGCGGAAGCCGGCGAGGGCTCCGCCGATCGTCGCCGCGGCCGCGACCGTGCCGCCGACGACCGCGTACAGCCAGCCCTCGGTGTTGATCGTGATGATCGAGAGCGCGCCCAGCAGACCGACCGCCAGGCCGGTCCCGGTCGCGATGATGAAGCGGACCGTGACGCCCGGGGTGCGGCCGCCGCGGGTCAGGAAGGCGAGGACGGCCAGGGCGACGGCGGCGCCGGTGACCAGGCTCGCGGAGACCGCGCCGGGCATCGCGTACGCCGTGGACGTGACCTCCATCTCGGCGCTCGCGCGGCCGGTGATGGTGGCCCGGGCCGACCAGAGCATCCCGGCCATCCAGACCAGTCCGGCGGCGGCCAGCAGCAGCCCCCGCGAGGGCGCCTCCTCGGTGCCGTTCTGGGCGCCCTGGGCCGCGTTGACCTCGCTGTCCGCCTCACTCATGGCCCTCAGGGTACGCGGGCCCTCAGCGCCTCGTGAGGGCACCGGAACGCCGTTGTCCGCGTGCGAGGATGGACCGCGACACACAATGTCGTGACCAGGAACCCACAAGGTTGAGGAGTACGTGATGGACGCCCTGCTTGCCGTGCCGGAGCCGCGGAACGAGCCGGTCCGCAGCTATGCCCCGGGGAGCCCCGAGCGGGCCTCGTTGCAGTCGCGGCTGGACGCGATGGCCGGCGAGCGCCTGGATCTCACGATGACGATCGACGGCAACCGCAAGCTCGGCAGCGGCGCCGCGATCGAGGTCGTCCAGCCGCACAAGCGCCACCATGTCCTCGGCGTCGCCGGCAATGCCACGCACGAGGACGCCGCCGCCGCCGTCGCCGCGGCCAAGCGGGCCGCGAAAGGCTGGCGTGCCCTGCCGTTCAGCGAGCGGGCCGCGGTGTTCCTGCGCGCCGCCGAGCTGCTGGCCGGCGGCTGGCGCGACACCCTGAACGCGGCGACGATCCTGGGCCAGTCGAAGTCGGTCTACCAGGCCGAGATCGACGCGGCCTGCGAGCTGATCGACTTTCTGCGCTTCAACGTCGCGTTCGGCGAGAAGATCCTCGGCGAGCAGCCGCAGTCGTCGCCGGGGGTGTGGAACCGCTTCGACCACCGCCCGCTCGAGGGCTTCGTCTACGCGATCACCCCGTTCAACTTCACCGCGATCGCCGGCAACCTGCCCTCGGCCCCCGCGCTGATGGGCAACACGGTGGTCTGGAAGCCGTCGCCGACCCAGCAGCTCTCGGCGCACTTCACCATGCGGCTGTTCGAGGCGGCCGGCCTGCCCCCCGGCGTGATCAACATGGTGACCGGCGACGGCCTGGCCGTCTCCGACGTGGTGCTGGCCGATCCCGACCTGGCCGGCATCCATTTCACCGGTTCCACGGCCACCTTCCGGCACCTGTGGCGCGAGGTGGGGTCGAACATCGACCGCTACCGGTCGTACCCGCGGCTGGTCGGGGAGACCGGCGGCAAGGACTTCGTGTTCGCGCACGCCAGCGCCGACGCGGACATGCTGCACACGGCCCTCATCCGCGGCGCCTACGAATACCAGGGCCAGAAGTGCTCGGCCGCGTCCCGCGCCTACGTGCCCCGCTCCATCTGGGAGGGCGGCCTGCGTGATCGGCTCGCGGCCTCCGTCTCCTCGATCCGGTACGGCGACGTCACCGACCTGTCCACCTTCGGCGGCGCGGTGATCGACGGCCGGGCGTTCGCCAAGCACGCCGCGGCGCTCGACCGGATCAAGAACAGCGCCTCCTGCACGGTGCTGGCCGGCGGCACCGCTGACGACAGCGAGGGCTGGTTCGTGGCACCGACCCTCGTGGAGTCCACCGACCCGGCGCACGAGGTCTTCACGACCGAGTACTTCGGGCCGATCCTCGGCGTGCACGTCTACGAGGACGACTCCTTCGCCGACACGGTGGCCCAGGCCGAGGCCGTCTCGCCGTACGCGCTGACCGGTTCCATCTTCGCCACCGACCGCTCGGTCGTGGACTGGGCCGCCACCGCCCTGCGCGACGCGGCGGGCAACTTCTACATCAATGACAAGCCGACCGGCGCTGTGGTGGGGCAGCAGCCCTTCGGCGGCGCCCGGGGCAGTGGCACCAACGACAAGGCCGGCTCGGTGCTGAACCTGCACCGGTGGGTCTCGCCCCGGACGATCAAGGAAACCTTCGAGGCTCCGACGTCCTGGCAGTACCCGCATATGGGCTGATCGTCCTGGTTTGCGGGCCGTTGCGTGTTCTTCACGTGGCGGCCCGCTCTTTTTCCGGGGCCGGGCGAGGACTTTGCCGGGGTTGGCGACCTAGAGCGCCGTCTGACCGTTTTCGTGAACCATTTTACCTCGCGAGAGTCGTCCTCAACGGCAAAACGCCCGGTCCCGACCCTCGTGGTCGGACTGTCTGTGCGGGACAGTCGCTTGTGGAGACGCAAATTGGACGGATCGGGCGAAATCCTGGACGCCGGGACGACAAAGTGGCAGCTTAGAAGGCATGCCCGACTCTCAAATCAATCCCACGGCTGCCGCCCTTCTGGGCCTGCTCCACGAGGGCCCGATGACCGGTGGACAGCTCATGGCGGCTGCCGAACGCCGCCTCGGGCCGTACTGGTCGATGACGCGGAGCCAGGTCTACCGCGAATTGCCCGTGCTGGCCGAGATGGGCTTCGTCCGCCTCGGCAAGCCCGGGCCGCGGTCCAGCCAGCCCTACGCCATCACCGCCAGCGGCAAGCGCGCGTTCAGCCGCTGGCTCGCCGAGTCGCCCGGTCGCGACGCGATCCGAAACCCGGTCGCGCTGCGGGTCGCCTTCGGCCAGCAGCACTCCGGCAACCAGCTCAAGACGCTCTACACCGGGGCCAACGAGTACCACTCGGAGGCTCTGGCGATGGCCCGGGAGCAGGCCAAGGAGGCCAAGAAGGCCGGTGACGCGTACGGCGCGGCCGCCCTGGAGTTCGCGGTCGCGTACCACAAGGCGGCCCTGAGCTGGCTGAAAGTGGCCCCGGCGGAGTAGCACCGATATCAGGAAACAACGGCCGCCCGGCCGGTTGACCGGCCGGGCGGCGTATTCTCGACAGTCGTGAGTGCAGCCGACTTTCCCGAACAGCTCAAAGCCCTCGACGCCACCCTGCGCAACATCGAGAACGTCCTCGACGTGGACAAGCTGCGCCGAGACAAGGCGGAGCTCGAGGAGCAGGCCTCCGCCCCCGACCTGTGGGACGACCAGGCGCGGGCCCAGGAGGTCAATTCCCGCCTGTCGTACCTCAGCGGGGAGATCTCCCGGCTGGAGCGGCTGCGCCAGCGCATCGACGACGCCGAGCTGCTGCTCGAGATGGCCCGCGAGGCCGCCGACGAGGACTCCATCGCCGAGGTCGGCCACGAGCTCATCTCCTTGAGCAAGGCCGTCGAGGAGATGGAGGTCCGCACCCTGCTCTCCGGCGAGTACGACTCCCGCGAGGCCGTCGTGGCCATCCGCGCGGGTGCCGGCGGCGTGGACGCCGCCGACTTCGCCGAGATGCTGATGCGGATGTATCTGCGCTGGGCAGAGCGGCACGGCTACCCGACGGAGGTCTACGAGACCTCGTACGCCGAGGAGGCCGGCCTCAAGTCCGCCACCTTCGCCGTCAAGGTGCCGTACGCCTACGGCACGCTCAGCGTCGAGTCGGGCACCCACCGGCTGGTGCGGATCAGCCCGTTCGACAACCAGGGGCGGCGGCAGACCAGCTTCGCCGGCGTCGAGGTGATGCCGGTGGTTGAGCAGACTGACCATATCGACATTCCGGACAACGAGCTCCGGGTCGACGTCTACCGTTCGTCCGGACCTGGTGGACAGAGCGTTAACACCACCGACTCGGCGGTGCGCCTCACGCACATTCCGACGGGCATCGTGGTGACGTGTCAGAACGAGAAATCTCAGCTGCAGAACAAGGCCTCCGCGATGCGGGTGCTCCAGGCGCGACTGCTCGAACGCAAGCGTCAGGAGGAGGAGGCGAAGATGGCCGGCCTCAAGCAGGACACCACCGGATCGTGGGGCGACCAGATGCGCAGCTACGTCCTGCACCCGTACCAGATGGTCAAGGATCTGCGCACTGAGCAGGAGACGGGCAACCCGAGCTCGGTCTTCGACGGCGACCTCGACGAGTTCATCGAGGCCGGCATCCGGTGGCGCAAGCAGACCCAGATCAAGGCCTGAGCGGGCCCCGACACGCCGCCTGACCGTTCGTTCAGGCGGCGGTCTCCGGGTCGGTGATCCGGGGTGCCCGCGCGGGGGAGGGTCACCTCGTCGGCGCTGAATGTGCCAAAATCCTGCCCCCGCCGGACTTGGCAGTTCCGTTACACCGCGTAGACTCACGACCCGTGATTCAGCTCGAGAACGTGACGAAGACGTATCCGAAGGCGTCTCGGCCGTCGTTGGACGATGTCAGCGTCGGTATCGAGAAGGGTGAGTTCGTCTTCTTCATCGGCCCCTCCGGTTCCGGCAAGTCGACGATCATCAAGCTTTTGCTGCACGAGGTGGCCCCCTCGCGCGGCAAGGTCGTGGTGAACGCGAAGGATGTCACCACCATGCGGTCGTGGAAGATCCCGCACTTCCGGCGCTCCATCGGATGTGTGTTCCAGGACTTCCGCCTGCTGCCCAACCGCACCGCGTACGAGAACGTGGCGTTCGCCCTCGAGGTGATCGGCAAGACCAAGGCCGTCGCCCGCCGGGTGGTGCCCGAGGTTCTCGAGCTCGTCGGCCTGGGCGGCAAGGAGCACCGCTACCCCCACGAGCTGTCGGGCGGTGAGCAGCAGCGTGTCGCCGTGGCCCGGGCGTTCGTCAACCGGCCGCTCATCCTGCTGGCCGACGAGCCCACGGGAAACCTCGACCCCGACACCTCCATCGAGATCATGCGACTGCTGGACCGGATCAACCGGACCGGCACGACGGTCGTGATGGTCACCCACGACTCCAACATCGTCAACCAGATGCGCCGCCGGGTCATCGAGATCGAGAGCGGACGGATCGTCCGCGACCAGGCCCGAGGCGTGTACGGCTGACAGCCGGGCCCCGCCCACCCTGCATCTGAAGTAAGCCGCGGAGTCCCGGAAGGAACCCCCGATGCGTTTCAAGTACGTCCTCAACGAGGTGCTGGTCGGCCTGTGGCGCAACGTCACGATGACCATCGCCATGATCATCACGATGTCGGTCTCACTGACGATGCTGGGCGCCAGCGTGCTCATGTACATGCAGGTCGACCAGATGAAGAACTACTACTACGGTGAGATCGAGGTTTCGATCTTCCTGCGTGAGGACGTCACCGCCGCGCAGCGCGCCTCGATCGAGCAGCTGCTCAGCACCAACCCGCTCGTCGCCGAGAAGACGTACGAGTCGCGCGAGCAGGCGTTCGAGAAGTTCAAGGTGCTCTGGCGGGACTCGCCCGACTTCGTCAAGTCGGTCACCCCGGACAGCCTGCCGGAGTCCTGGCGGGTCAAGCTCAAGAACCCGGAGCAGTACGCCGAGTTCAACAGCCAGATCGAGGGCACTCCGGGCATCCAGGACATCGTCGACCAGCGCGAGCTGCTCGACAAGGTGTTCAAGATCTTCAACGCGATCCAGGTGATGGCCCTGGTGGTCGCCGGCTTCATGGCCATGGCGGCGCTGTTGCTGGTCGGCAACACGATCCAGGTGGCGGCGTACAGCAAGCGCCGTGAGGTCGCGGTCATGAAGCTGGTCGGCGCCTCGAACTGGTTCATCCAGGCCCCGTTCGTGCTCGAGGCGGTGGTGGCCGGCCTGATCGGCGCGATCCTGGGCTTCGTGTTCATCTTCGTCGGCAAGGTGGTCCTGCTGGACGGCCGGTTGCAGGCGCTGACGAACGTGCTGACCCCGATCCCCGACGGGAACGTGTGGCTGATGTTGCCGCTGCTGGCCGGCGTGGGCGCCGGCGTCAGTGCGATCACCGCCTGGATCACTCTGCGGTTCTACCTGAAGGTCTGACCCGTTCCGTCCCGATCGCCGCGCATCCCCAGGGGGATGCGCGGCGATTGCGTTTTTTGAGCGATAAGCGGCGCAACCCGCAAATTGTCACCAATAGTCAGAGTACGGTGACTCTTCGTGGACTCCAGTCACTCGCGACCCAACCGGTTCACCGGCTTGCTCGCCGCCGGACTGAGCGTGCTCTGCGCGGCCGCGGTGGCGCTGGCTGCGCCCGGCGCTGCCGCCGCGGAGCCGGGGGACGACGCCAAGCGCGCGAGCCGGGCGGTCGACCGCGCCGAGGCGATCCTCGAGCACGCCACCGTGACCGCCCGCAACGCCGCCCGCCGCCTGGCCGCCGCCACGGCCGCGCTGCCCGAGGCCCAGAAGAAGGTCGCCACCAGCCGCGGCGTCGTCGCGGCGGCCTCGGTCCAGGCGGCGACCGCCCGGCGCAAGGCCGATACGGCCCGGGCGTCCTACAACGCCGTGGCGAGCCGCTTCGAGCAGGCTCAGAAACGCGTCGAGGTGGCCCGCGACCGGGTCGACGAGATCGCCGCCGCCTCCTACATGGGCGGCAATTTCGCCACCATCAACCTGCTGGTCGGCGCGCGCGGGCCGCAGGACGCCATGGACCGCCTCGGCCTCGTCGACCAGGTCATGCAGAAGCAGCAGGAGAGCGTCGGAGAGCTGCTGGGGGCGCGGCGCTCTGCCCGTACCGAACAGGACCGGGCCGGCCTGGCCAAGCGGGTCGCCGAGGACGCCGAGCGCGAGGCCGCCGACAAGCTCGCGGCTGCGAAGCGGGCGCAGGTCGCGGCCCAGCAGGCCCGCTCCGCGGTCATCAGACTCGCGCAGAGCCGCCGCTCGGCGCTGGCGGTCGCGCGCTCCCAGCGCGCCGCCGTGCTGGCCAGGTACGAGGCCGCCAAGGCCGAGGAGGCCCGGATCCAGGGCACGCTGCGCGACTGGGACGACAAGAACGGCGGCGGGGGCGACTACACCGGCGGCAACCTGCTGATGCCCGTGCACGGCTGGAAGTCCAGCAACTTCGGCACCCGCTACGACCCGTACTACCGGGTCTGGCAACTGCACGCGGGCGCGGACTTCGCCGCCGGCGGCGGCACCCCGATCCACGCGGCGGCCGGCGGCCGGGTCGTGCAGGCCGGCTGGAGCGGGGGGTACGGCAACTACACCTGCATCAACCACGGCAAGCGCGACGGCCGCAGCTTCTCCACCTGCTACGGCCACCAGTCCAAGATCCTTGTCAACCCCGGCGAGTACGTGCGGCGTGGCGAGGTGATCGGCCGGGTCGGCACCACAGGCGCGTCGACCGGCTTCCACCTGCACTTCGAGACGCGCTTCGACGGCGTACCGAAGAACCCGCTCGACTATTTACCCGGATGCCTCTGCTGAGGCTCCGCGCGTACCATTGAGGGGTCCGGCCGGTCGGCCGGGCCTTTCTTTTTGCCGCCATCAGCAAGGAGCAGACCGATGCCACGCGAACAGGGGCGCAAGGTCGTGGCCTCGAACCGCAAGGCTCGGCACGACTACGCCATCCTCGACACCTACGAGGCCGGCATGGTGCTGACCGGCACCGAGGTCAAGTCGCTGCGCGCCGGCCGGTCGTCGCTGGTCGACGCGTTCGGCCACGAGAACAACGGCGAGATCTTCCTGCACGGCATGCACATCCCGGAGTACACCCAGGGCACCTGGACCAACCACGAGCCCCGCCGGGTCCGCAAGCTGCTGCTCAAGCGCGACGAGATCCACAAGATGATGGGCAAGCTGCGCGAGGACGGCCTCACCCTGGTCCCGCTGTCGGTCTACTTCCAGAACGGGTACGCCAAGGTCGAGCTCGGCCTGGCCAAGGGCAAGAAGGCGTACGACAAGCGCCAGGACCTCGCCGCCCGGGACGCGCAGAAGGAGATCAACAAGGCGCTGGGCCGACGTAGCAAGGGCATGGCCTGACGGGTAGTGTCGCCGCGGCCCACCCGTCGCGCGAAGGGACCGCAGTTGCCCGGCAAGCACAACACCGTCATCCCCCTGCGCCGGTACACGTTCATCGCCGGGGCGGCCACGCTGCTGGTGGTCCTGGTCTCCTGGGTGGCGATCCGGGCCGTGGGCCCGGCCGAGGCGGACAGCCGCGTTCCGCTGATGGTCCAGCCGACCGTGCCCCTGGGGGGCGCCGAGCTCTCCGTCCCGCCCACGTCCGTCCCGCCGTCTGTGGTGCCCAGCTCAGCGGTGCCCACCTCAGCCTCGCCCACCTCAGCCTCGCCGACCCCGGTCCCGTCCTCCCCGCGTGCTTCCCGGTCGCCGAGCAAGAAGCCGGCGCCCCGGCGGACGACGGCCTCACCCCCGGCCCCCGCTGCCTCGTTCGCGGCGGCATACCGGACGGGCCGGAGCTGGGACCGGGGCTTCATCGCCGGCGTCGAGATCACCAACAAGAGCGGCCCGGCCCGCACCTGGACGGTCAAGGTGAGTTTCGACCCTGACGCCGGTGTCCGCGTCGGCAACACCTGGAACGCCCAGCTGAGCCGCGACGGCAACACCTTCGTCTTCACCGGCGGCCCGCTCGCCCCGGGCGCCACGGCGATGCTCGGCTTCGAGGCGTCGAAGCAGGTCAGAGGCGGTATTCAGCCGACCTCCTGCACCGCCGACGGCGCGCCGTGCCGGATGGGCTGATACCGGAATGAAGTCCGGGGCCGGACGCGTTAGAGTTGGCGGGTACACAACTGGGGGGTGACTGGTTTCGACTTCGTACGTGGAGACAGGGGAAGCGAGCCGAGGAAGCCGACGTCGTCTCGAGAATCGATCGTCGGAAACCAATAAGCGCCGATTCCAATCGCGCTGAGTTCGCTCTCGCCGCCTGAGGCGAGTAGCGACTCTGTCGGGCTGAGAACACCTTCGTCTCAGACTTCCGGCATCAGCTAGAAGGTTGGCCAACCGGTCCCGGTCGCGGGGGCCGCACGGCGAGATCAATCAGCGACTGGGCCCGTCACGGCAT
The DNA here is from genome assembly GCF_053603475.1 of Actinoplanes sp. NPDC004185. Lineage (NCBI taxonomy): Bacteria > Bacillati > Actinomycetota > Actinomycetes > Micromonosporales > Micromonosporaceae > Actinoplanes > Actinoplanes sp. NPDC004185. The sequence continues at coordinate 65,471 of NZ_JBSGFR010000045.1, forward strand.
CTTGCTCACGTGAACGCCGGGGCCGAGTAGAGGCATAGTGAGCTGCGCTCGGAGAAGCCCTGACGAAACACCGAAGGACCCGGGTTCGATTCCCGGCACCTCCACTGAAAGATCACCGAAGGCGCCGCCTCTCACAGGTGGCGCCTTCGGCCGTATCGTGCCGTGCCCGATCGCGCACCACCGTCCCGGTCGGTGTGCCACCTGTCACGGTGTGCCGCCAGGGGGGAATCGATCGAGGACCCCCTAGGTTCCCGCTGACATGACGACGATCGGGCTCATTGGCAGTGGCAACATCGGTAGCACAGTGGCGCGGCTGGCGGTCGCCGCCGGCCACGACGTGGTGCTGAGCAACTCACGGGGTCCGCAGACCCTTGAGGACCTGGTGTCCGAGCTGGGGCCGAAGGCGCGGGCCGCAACCCCTGCGGAGGCGGCCTCGGCTGGCGACGTCGTGGTGGTGACGGTGCCGCTGCGGGCGTACCGGGACGTTCCAGTGGAACCCTTGGCGGGCAAGGTTGTCATCGACACCAACAACTACTACCCGGAGCGCGACGGCGTCTTCGACGAGTTGGAGGACGGCTCCAGCACTACCGGTGAGCTGCTGCAGAAGCACGTTCCGGAAAGCCGCGTGGTAAAGGGATTCAACAACATCTGGTTCGGGCATCTGCGGTCCCTGGCGCGGCCGGCAAGTAGCGCGGACCGGTCGGCACTGCCGATCGCCGGTGACGACGCCGCTGCCAAGCTGGCGGTCAGCGAACTCTTCGACAACCTCGGCTTCGACACCGTGGACGCCGGCCCGCTCGCCGAGAACTGGCGCACCCAACGGGACACCCCGGTCTACGTGACTCCCTACGGTACGTACGGAGAGCTTCCCGGTACGCCGGCGAGCACGCAGGTCGTCCGCGAGGCGCTGGCCGCGGCGAAGCGCACCGCCGCCTGACGCCTTCCTCCAGCTCAGGGACCGCCGGACGAGCGTATTTCGGCCAGCTCGGCCCGAGTAAGCGGCCAGCGCCTCGCCTGCAAGATCATCGGCCGCGTCATCCACTCGGGTGACACGCCGGATTCGTCAGGCCTTGTGCTCGGCGCACGACCACCGGCGGTACTTCTTCTACCAATCTGCGCTTCAGCCGGGCTGGCCGGCCGTCTTCTCGGAGGATCGCCGGTGGCGACAATCTCGGACTTCTTCGATCGGTCGGGGTTGCGTCCGTGTGGCGTCGAGGACCGGCGTGGAAAGAGTGCCAGGCCGGTATCGATGCCGGACCGGTTACCGTGTAGGTAGCCGTGCCCAGCCCTTGAACTCGTCGTTCGCGTCAGGTTTCGAGGCCGGCTCAGCCGGGTTCAAGTAGGCCGACAACATCTCCACTGCTGGATCATCGACGGCGCTACCTGACCTAGGTGGCGCCTTCGGTCGTTGGCTGGGTTGGGTCGCCTGGATGGGCGGCTCGAGGCTGCGCCCGCTGACCCCCCGGTGCAGTGTGTTGTTTTGGGCAACCACGCTGTCGGCGCTCAGGACCACTGACATTCTGCTTTCCGCCCGACGACGAGGTGTTCGCCGCCGCGCTCCTCGACGAGCGCCGATTCCACCACGGCATCGGTAATCTGCGTTGCCGCCCTGGTGGCCACTGCTCAGCGTTACCGGGCCCTGCTTCGAGCCTGTGACAGCTCCCGGTGACCCTGGTGTGCCGGTGGCCCGTTGGCATCTCGCCGTCTGTCCAAGTTGCCACGCGTGGTCCGTTCCGCCGGATTCGACGACGTCCCCTGCAACTGGGTCGCACCGGGTGGGGAACCGAGGGCGTACCGCTCGAGCCTGAATCTCTTTCATATGCACGGCCGACATCAGGCCGTACAAACGGGGGAGATCGAGTTGCGTCCTTTGAAGCTGCACAAACACCGCCCGGTCCTGGCGGCCCTGCTCGCGATGGCGAGCGCGGTCACCATGGTGCCCCGCGATGCCGCCGCAGCCGTCAATGGTGCCGTGGTGGTGAACGCCGCGGATCCTCGTGTCGGTGGGCGTCTGTTCGCTGCCACCAGCCCGTTCAACCAGGTCATTCCCGTGAACCCGCAGCTGGATCCGAAGTCCGCGGACTA
>NZ_JBSGFR010000046.1:0-65817 GCF_053603475.1 Actinoplanes sp. NPDC004185
GGCGTTGCCGACAGTCGAGTCCGAGGTCGGTATCGACCTGGGGCTGACGCACTTCGCCGTCTGTTCGGACAGCACGAAAGTCGCGGCGCCGAGATTCCTGCGGCGTGCGGCCCGCAAGCTCAAGCGGTTGCAGCAGGCCCTCTCCCGCAAACAGCGCGGGAGCCAGAACCGCAAGAAGGCCGTCGTCAAGGTCGCCAGGGCACACGCCCAGGTGGCCGACACCCGGCGCGACTGGCAGCACAAGCTGTCCACGACGATCATCCGCGAGAAGCAAGCGGTGTACGTCGAGGACTTGTGCGTGGCCGGTCTCGGCCGGACCCGGCTGGCGAAGTCCGTGCACGATGCGGGCTGGGCCAGTTTCATCGGCATGTTGGAGTACAAGGCCGCCCGGTACGGCAGGGCGTTCGGCCGGGTGGACCGGTTCTTCCCGTCCACCCGGATGTGCTCGCAGTGTGGCCGGATCAACGCCAAGATGGCGCTCGACGTCCGGACGTGGGACTGCCCGTGCGGCAGTCACCACGACCGAGACGTGAACGCCGCCCAGAACGTGTTGGCCGCCGGACAGGCGGACAACGGAAACGACCGTGGAGCGCAGGTAAGACCAGGACTCGTCCCGGCGCCGCGCGGCGAAGCGGTAACCCACCCGGACGTTGCGTGTTACACGCGCAGCGTGGAGGGAATCTCCGTCCTTCAGTTCGGAGAGGATGTCAAAGCGGAGTTACATACGCACCGGTGATGCCACCGTCGACGACGAACTGGGACGCGGTCATGAACGACGCGTCGTCGCTGGCCAGGAACGCGACCGCGGCGGCGATCTCGGCCGGCTCGGCGAAGCGGCCCATCGGGACGTGCACCAGCCGGCGCGCGGCCCGCTCCGGATCCTTGGCGAAAAGGTCCATGAGCAGCGGCGTAGCGACCGGTCCGGGGCACAGCGCGTTGATCCGGATGCCCTCGCGGGCGAACTGCACGCCCAGCTCGCGGGTCATCGCCAGCACCCCGCCCTTGCTCGCGGTGTACGCGATCTGCGAGGTCGCCGCGCCCAGCAGCGCCACGAACGACGCGGTGTTGATGATCGACCCCTTGCCCTGGCGCTGCATGTGCGGGATCGCGTACTTGCAGCAGAAGAACACGCTCGTGGTGTTCACCCGCAGCACCCGTTCCCACGCGTCCAGGCCGGTGACCAGGATCGAGTCGTCGTCGGGGGGCGAGATCCCGGCGTTGTTGAACGCGATGTCGACCCGGCCGTACCGCTCGGCCACCCCGTCGAACAGCGCCTTGACCGCTTCCTCGTCGGTGACGTCACAAGCGACGAACTCGCCGCCCACCTCGTCGGCGGCGGCCTTGCCCGCGTCCGTCGAGATGTCGACGCAGACGACCTTGGCCCCCTCGGCCGCGAACCGCCGGGCGGTGGCCAGTCCGATACCGCTACCGGCACCGGTGATGACGGCGACCCGATCCTGCAAACGCTCCACAGCTGACCTCTCAGGCTTCCGTCGAGATGAACACGTTCTTGACGTCGGTGAACGACAGCAGCGCGTCGGGGCCGAGCTCCCGGCCCAGGCCGGACTGCTTCATCCCGCCGAACGGCGTCCAGTAGCGCACCGACGAGTGCGAGTTGACACTCAGGTTGCCGGTCTCGACCCCGCGTGAGACCCGCAGCGCCCGGCCCAGGTCGCGGGTCCAGATCGAACCTGACAGGCCGTACTCGGTGTCGTTGGCCAGCCGGACCGCTTCTTCCTCGTCGCGGAAGGGCAGCACCGACAGCACCGGCCCGAAGACCTCCTCGCGCCAGTGCGGGTCCCCGGTGGAGTGGGCCAGCAGGACGGTCGGCGGGAACCACCAGCCGTCCCCGGCGGGTGCCTCTCCGGCGAACGCGACGTCCGCGTCCGCGGTGTACGACGCCACCTTGTCCCGGTGCCCGGCGGAGATCAGCGGGCCCATCTCGGCGGTCTCCAGGGCCGGGTCCTGGACCCGGAACGCCTTGACCGCCGGTTCCAGCAGGGCGAGGAAACGGTCGTACACCGACTCCTGGACCAGCAGCCGGGACCGGGAGCAGCAGTCCTGGCCGGCGTTGTCGAAGACCCCGCCGGGGGCCGCCGCGGCGGCCCGTTCCAGATCGGCGTCGGCGAAGACGATGTTGGCACTCTTGCCACCGAGCTCCAGCGTCACCCGTTTCACCTGGTCGGCGCAGCCCGCCATGATCGACTTCCCGACCCCGGTGGAGCCGGTGAAGCAGACCTTGCGGACCGCCGGATGGGTGACGAAGCGCTGCCCGACCACGCTGCCCTTGCCCGGCAGCACGGTGAACACGCCTTCCGGCAGGCCGGCCGCCAGCGCCAGCTCACCGAGCCGGATGGCGGTCAGCGGGGTGAGCTCGGCCGGCTTGAGCACGACGGTGTTGCCGGCCGCGAGGGCCGGGGCGAAGCCCCAGCCGGCGATCGGCATCGGGAAGTTCCACGGCACGATGATCCCGACCACGCCGAGCGGCTCGTGGAACGTCACGTCGAGCCCGCCGGCCACCGGGATCTGCCGGCCGGACAGGCGCTCCGGCGCCCCCGCGTAGTAGTTGAGGACGTCCCGGACGTTGCCGGCCTCCCAACGGGCGTTGCCGATGGTGTGCCCGGCGTTGCCGACCTCCAGCGCCGCGAGCTCCTCGAGGTGGTCGTCGACGAGCGCGGCGAAGCGCCGCAGCAGCCGCGCCCGGTCCCCGGGCGCCACCTGGCGCCAGGATCCGAAGGCCTGGTGGGCCCGCTCGATCGCGGCGTCGGTTTCTGTCAGACCGAGCAACGGTACGGAGGTGAGCACAGTCCCCGTAGCCGGATTGATGACATCTGTCACAGGCGTTCGAAACCTCGCTTAAGCTCCCAGTCGGTGACCGCCGCGTCGAAGGCGGCCAGCTCAATCTTGCCCATGTTCGCGTAGTGAGCGACCACCTCGGGCCCGAATGCCTCCGCTGCCACCGGGCTGAGCTCCCACAACTCCACCGCGTCGCGCAGATGCCCGGGCACCCGGGGCGCGGAGGCGTCGTCGTAGGCGTTGCCCCGGAACTCGTCCTCCAGCTCCAGTTCGTTCTCCAGCCCGTGCAGCGCGCCCGCGATCAGCGCCGCGATGGCCAGGTACGGGTTCACGTCCCCGCCGGGCACCCTGTTCTCCACCCGCATGCCCTGGCCGTGCCCGGCCATCCGCAGCGAGCAGGTGCGGTTGTCGACGCCCCAGCGCAGCGCGGTCGGCGCGAACGAGCCGGGCTGGTAACGCTTGTAGGAGTTGATGTTCGGGGCGAAGAGCAGGCTGAACTCGCGCATGGTGGCGAGCAGGCCGGCCAGCACCCGCTGCCCGGTCACGCTCAGGTGGGCCGGGCCGTCGCCGAGCATCGCCGACCGGCCGTCCTCGCCGCGCAGCGAGAAGTGGATGTGGCAGGAGTTGCCCTCCCGCTCGTTGGGCTTGGCCATGAAGGTCAGTGCCATGCCCTCCTGGGCGGCGATCTCCTTGGCCCCGTTCTTGTAGATCACGTGGTTGTCGGCGCAGGTCAGCGCGTCGGCGTAGCGGAAGGCGATCTCGTGCTGGCCGAGGTTGCACTCGCCCTTGGCGCTCTCCGGCACCAGGCCGGCGCCGTACATCTCGTTGCGGATGCGGCGCAGCAGCGGCTCGACCCGGGTGGTGCCGAGCAGCGAATAGTCCACGTTGTATTGATTCGCCGGGGTCAGGTCGCGGTAGCTCTTGCTGAACGCCTGCTCGTAGGTGTCCTTGTAGAGCACGAACTCCAGCTCGGTGCCGGCGAACGCGGTCAGGCCGTGCTCGGCGAGCCGGTCGAGTTGGCGGCGCAGGATCTGCCGGGGCGAGGCGTAGACCGGCCCGCCGTCGGTGGTCTCCAGGTCGGCGAGGACCATGGCCGTGCCGGGCAGCCACGGTACGGGCCGCAGCGTGCTGAAGTCGGGACGCATGACGAAGTCGCCGTAGCCGCTGTTCCACGACGACATCTCGTACCCGTCGACGGTGTTCATGTCGACGTCGACCGCGAGCAGATAGTTGCAGCCCTCGCTCGCCCCGGAGGCGACCTCGTCCATGAAGAACCGGCCGTGCAGTCGTTTGCCCTGGAGCCGCCCCTGCATGTCGGTCAGCGCGAGCAGGACCGTGTCGATGCTGCCGTTGGTGACGGCGACGTCGAGGTCTTCGAGATCCATCCGGTTCCCTTCGGAGGGTGTGGGGGCCGGGCGGCTGCCCGGCCCCGCCTCTAGCAGATCACTCCCCGGCCGGCATCGTCTGCTCTCCGTGCGCGGCCTTCTCGATCAGGTTCTGCTTCGGCCCGGTGAACCACTTGCGGGCACTGGCGAACCACCACAGGGTGGCCCCGCCGACGACCACCACGACGGCGAAGATCGTGTAGTTGAAGTTCGCCGCGGTGATCGGGCCGGCCACCGGCAGGACGAACAGCACGCAGATGAGCACCACCCAGACGATCGCGATCCAGCCGACCGCCGCACTCCACCGGCCCAGGTTCCACGGCCCCGGCCGGAAGTCCGGGTTGAGCCGCCGCAGCAGCACCGGGCCGACGTAGGCGATGTAGAGCCCGATGACCGCGATCGAGGTCGCCGCCGCGTACGCGGTGGTGTTCCACAGCGACGGCAGCACCAGCAGGGTCGAGATGGTCACGCAGAGCCAGATGGAGTTGGTCGGCGTACCCGTCCGGGGGTTGACCTTCTTCCACAGCCGGGAGCCGGGCAGCGCGCCGTCCCGGGCGAACGCGTACGACATCCGGGAGTTGGCCGTCACCGACGCCATGCCGCAGAAGAACTGGGCGACCACGCAGATGAACAGCAGGAACGTGCCCAGGTTGTGGCCGGCCGCGTCGATGAAGATCTGCGCGGGCGGCAGTCCGAGCTCGGTGGTCCGTTGCGCGTCGTAGTCCTGGATCGACCAGGTGATGGCCACCAGCAGCACGAAGCCGGCGATGATCGAGACCACGACCGAGAGCACGATGCCGCGCGGCGCGGCCCGGGCGGCGTCGTGGGTCTCCTCGGCCACGTGCGCCGAGGCGTCATAACCGGTGTACGTGTACTGCGCCATCAGCAGACCGATCAGCACCGCGTAGAACGCGGCTCCCTGGAACGTGAAGCCGGTCTCGTTCCTGACCTCGAAGAACACCTCGGAGATCGGCTTGTGCTGGTCCGGTACGACGGCGAGGACCACCACGATCACCGCGACGCCGACCAGGTGCCACCAGGCGCTGACGTCGGAGAGCAGCCGGACCAGGCTCACCCCGAAGGTGTTCAGCAGGCCGTGCGCGACGATCAGGACCAGGAAGATCAGGAACGTACGGCCCTTGGTGACCTCCATGTCGAAGGTCAGGCTGAGGAACGCCGACGTGGTGATGGCCGCGCCGAAGTCGATCGCCGCGGTGACGGCCACCTCGCCGAGGAAGTTGAACCAGCCGATGAACCAGGCCCACGCGGCCTTGTTGCGTTTGGCGAGCGCGGCGGCCCACCAGTAGAGGGCACCGGCGGTCGGATAGGCCGAGCAGACCTCGGCCATCGCCAGCGCCACGAAGGTGACCATGATGCCGACGAAGAGCCAGCCGAGCGTGATGGCCAGCGGGCCACCGGCGTTCATGGCGATCCCGTACGAGGTGATCGCGCCGGCCAGGATGGAGATGATCGAGAAGGAGACCGCGAAGTTCGAGAAGCCGGACAGTCGGCGGTGCAGTTCCTGCTGGTAGCCGAGTTGGGCAAGGCGTTCTTCGTCGGTGCTGGGAGGCTCAACGCTCATAACGACTCCCTGGATCCGAGGGGCAGATGTGACCTGGGCCACCGCTGTCCGGTGATGATCTCCCCCCGGTGTTACGCCCGTCAATGAACGGCGTTAATTGCGTTGCCGGGCGCCGGAAGCAACCCGCACACTCGTAGACATGTCAGGGCAACTTCCCTGACGACGCCACTCGGCGCGCGAGCCCTCGGCAGGCTTCGCGGAAGACTCGGGGCAGCCCACGGCTCCCCAACCCGCGGCGGCGCGGGGCGCGGTCACCTCTCTCTCGACGCAGCATCGCGCTGTGCCACGCGCCCGTCCCGTGCCGCCGCCCCTTTCGCCCTAAAAATCTACAGCGGCGAGACTAGAAATCTGCCAGTAGCAGGCATAACATCACAGAGGTCGGCCACGCACAGCCGGCACGCAACTGGCAATGACTCTGAGTTGGTAAGGAGGACGAGATACCGCAGCAACGCGAACTCGCCAAGTCCCCGACCCGACAAGAGGTGATCGCAGCCGATGCCCATCACTCAGGCCATCCGCTAGCGGCACGCAAGCAGATGAGCCTCGCCGACGACGGTCGGCCACAGAATTGAACAGCCAAGGCCCCGGTAACCCGCCGGGGCCTTGGACTGTGTCCAGACCCGCACGGAAGGCACCATGAGCACCGCGTTCGACGACGCCGACTTCCCGGCGTACACCATGGGCCGGGCCGCCGACATGATCGGCGTGACGCCGGCCTTCCTGCGCAGCCTGGGCACCGCCGGCCTGATCGAGCCGGAACGCTCGCTGGGCGGGCACCGCCGCTACTCGCGGCACCAGCTGCAGCTCGCGGTCCGGGTCCGGCAACTGCTGGACGAGGGCATGCTGCTCAGCGCCGCCTGCCGGATCGTGACGCTGGAGGACCGGCTGGCGGCGGCGCACCGGCGCATCGTCGACCTGGGTGGCACGCTGACCGCCGACGACGACGCGGACCTGCCGACCCCGACCCGGCCGGACATCGCGACCACGCACTACTACGGCTCACCGCGCGGCGACCGCTCCCCCTCCGCGCCGTAGACGGCGGCCAGGCTGGCCTCCCAGAGCTGCCGAGCCCGGGCCGGATCGACGGAACGCCCGGTGGCGCCGAACGGCCGGCGCCACGCGAAGTAGCCGCCCGGCACCGCGGCGGCCGGATCGTCCGCCAGCCACAGCAACGTGTCCGCGCCCTGCTCCGGGCTGCGGAAGACCAGCTTGCCGAGGGAGAAGAGCGGACTCTGCCGGCCGAAGCGGCTGCGGATCAGGCCGGGGAAGAAACAGGTCGGCACGATCCCGTACGGGCCCCAGCGGCGGGCCGCCTCGATGGTGAAGAGCAGGTTGGCCTGTTTGCTGGCGCCGTACGCGGTCCACCGGCTGACCTGACGCCGGCCGGGCCGCCGCACGTCCAGCGTGCCCCACGCCTCGGCCGCGGAGCCGGTCGTGACGATCCGCGCGGCCGCCGCCGCCCGCAGCCGGTCCAGCAGCATGTGGGCGAGCAGGAAGCCGCCGAAATGGTTGATCTGGACGCACGGGTCGAACCCGTCGGCGGTCAGCCGCCGGGCCGGCGCGAGCTGCCCGGCGTTGTTGACCAGCACGTCGACCCGCTCGTGGGCCGCCGCCAGCGCGGCCCCGGCCGCCCGCACCTCGTCCAGCACCGCGAAGTCGGCCCGGTACGCCGCCGGCGTGCTCCCGCCGGCCTCCCGCACCACGTCGACCGCGTGCCGCAGCCGCCCCGGATCGCGGCCCAGCAGCACCACCTCGTCGCCGTCGCGGGCGAACGCGGCCGCCGCGGCCAGCCCGATACCGGAACTGCCACCCGTGACCACGATCGTGCGCCGCTCTCCCACACCCACCATTGGATCAGTCCGGGAGCTCCGCCGGGCTACGGTGGAGATCATGGTTGCGCTCGGGTACCGCCACGACCGGGTTGCCGCCCTGGCCGGCGTGGCAGTCCTGGTGGGTGCGCTCACCATGCTCGCCGGGCTGGTCGCCGCGCCGGGTCCCTGGACCGAGGGCTACGTCAGCGAGGCCGGCACGACCGGCATGCCGCTGGCTGTCGCGTACCGCTGCGGGCTCGTCGGGCTGGCGGTGGGGGTGGCGCTGCTGGGCCGGGTCCTGGGGCGCGACTCACGGCCGGTGGCCACCCTGCTCGGCCTCGCGGCGCTGCTGGCCGGCACGTCGGGCGTGGTGCCGTGCACCAGCGGCTGCCCGCTCCCGCCGTACGAGCCGACGACCGTGGCCGACGTCAGCCACACCGCGGCCAGCGTCATCGGCATGGTGCTGCTGGCCGGGGCCATGGCCCTGGTGGCCCTCTCCGCACCCTTCGGACCCGTGCTGCGCCGCCTGTCCACCACCGCTGTCGCGATCATCGTGCCGCTCGGTGCGGTGCTCGGGCTGACCATGCTGCTGTCCGGCCGCGGGCCGGTGAGCGCCGGTCTCGAACGGGCAGCCCTGGTGGTGGCGGTGAGCTGGCTGGTCGGCACGTCGATCGTGGCCGCTACGGTCCGCCGTACCCGACCGGAGCCCCGGCCCGGCAGCCGTGCGATCGTCGGTGGATGACCTCCCCGACCGTCGACGACGGGCCGCGGCCCGGACCGACTCCCCGCCAGCGCCGCATCGACCTCGGCATCGCCCTGGCCATCGCCACGGTCGCGGTGCTCAACGTCTTCCTGGCCCGCAGCGTCGGTCTGTTCGCCTCCGGTCCGGTGCCCACGGTGACCGAGCAGCTCGGCTGGACACTGGCGGTGACGCTGCCGCTGATCTGGCGCCGCAGCCATCCGGATGTCGTCGCGGTGCTGGTCGCGATCTTCTTCATCGGCGCCCAGGTCCGTGGTTCGCAGGAGCAGCAGCTGGCCTCCGGGGCTCTCTTCGTCGCGATCTACACCCTCGGCGCCTGGGGGCGCAACCGGCGCCGGAGCCGCCGGCTGCGCCTGACGATCATCGCCGTGATGTTCCTCTGGCTGGCCATCGCCTGGTTCCTCGCCCATGACGAAGTCCTCGCCGACGGTCCGCCCGGCGCCTCCGGCGAGCTGCCCCCGCTGCTGGCCGCCCTGCTCAACAGCACCATCATCAACGTGGCGTTCTTCGGCTTCGCGTACGCCCTGGGCGAGGCGGCCCGGCGGCAGTGGCAGCTCGAACGGCGGACGACCGAGCTGCGGGCGGCGCAGGCGGTGGCCGGTGAGCGGGCGGTCATCGGCGAGCGGGTCCGGATCGCCCGCGAGCTGCACGACGTGGTGGCCCACCACGTGTCGGTGATGGGCATCCAGGCCTCGGCCTGCCGCCGGATGCTGGACAAGGACCCCGAGCGGGCCCGTACGGCCCTGACGGCCGTCGAGGACAGCGCCCGGACCGCCGTCGACGAGCTGCGACGCATGCTCGGCGCGCTGCGCGACACCGGCGGCGCCGGCGAGCAGCCACCGGCTGAGGCCACCCTGGACCGGGTCGACGAGCTGGTGGCCCGCGCCCGGGAGGCGGGCCTCACCGCGACCTGCAACGTGTACGGCGACCCTGTGCCGCTACCCGGTTCCGTGTCGCAGGCGGCGTACCGGATCATCCAGGAGGCCGTGACGAACACCCTGAAGCACGCCCACGCGTCCACGCTCGACATCCGGATCCGTTACCTGGCCGGCGAGCTGGAGGTCGACGTGGCCGACGACGGCCGCGGCGCCGTCCCCGCTCCGGCCGGCGGGCTCGGCCTGATCGGCATGCGCGAACGGGTGGCGGTGCACGAGGGCGTGCTGGAGAGCGGACCGCGCACCGGCGGCGGCTACCGCGTCCGCGCGCGGCTGCCCCTCTCCCGGACCCCGACCACCGCCGGGGAGCAGCGATGATCCGGGTTCTGCTGGCCGATGACCACCAGCTGGTGCGCACCGGCTTCCGGGCCATCCTGGAGAGCGAGGACGACATCGAGGTCGTGGGCGAGGCCGCCGACGGCACCCAGGCGGTCGCCCTGGCCGGCCGGCTGCGGCCCGACGTGATCCTGATGGACGTCGAGATGCCCGGCATGGACGGGCTGGAGGCCACCCGGCGGGTCACCGCCCACGACGGCCCGTCGGTGCTGATCCTGACCACCTTCGATCGCGACGACTACCTGTTCGCCGCGCTGCAGGCCGGGGCCAGCGGCTTCCTGCTCAAGAACGGCACCCCGGAGGCGCTGACCGAGGCGGTCCGGGTCCTCGCGGCGGGCGACGCGTTGCTCGCGCCCGCGATCACCCGCCGGGTCATCGAGACCTTCGCCAACCCGGCCCTGCGGCAGCCCGGCGCCGGGACCCGGCTGGCCGAGCTGACCCCGCGCGAGCACGAGGTGCTGGTGCTGATGGCCGGCGGGGCCACCAACGCCGAGATCGCCGGGCGGCTGCGGCTGGGCGAGACCACCGTCAAGACGCACGTGAGCCGGGTGCTCATGAAGATCGGGGCGCGGGACCGGACGCAGGCGGTCGTGCTCGCGTACGAGCTGGGAGTGGTGCGGCCGGGGTCCTCCTAGCGGAGGACCCCGGTGATCATCCTCGGGCCGGACTCGCGGACGCCGCCCGCCGCCTAGCGTGGTGAGCATGACCAACGTGCTGAAAGTCGAGGCCGTCAGTCGCAGCTTCGGGGACCGGCGGGTGCTCGAGGACGTCTCGTTCACTGTGGAGGCCGGGCGGATGACCGGCTTCGTCGGCGCGAACGGCGCCGGCAAGACCACGACGATGCGGATCATGCTCGGCGTGCTCGCGGCGGACGCCGGCGAGGTGACCTGGCAGGGCGTCCCGCTCACCCGGGAGCTGCGGCACCGTTTCGGCTACATGCCGGAGGAACGTGGCCTCTATCCGAAGATGACCGTGGCCGATCAGATCGTCTATCTGGGCCGCCTGCACGGGCTGAGCGCCGAGGCCGCCCGCCGCAACACCGCCGCCCTGCTGGAGCGCCTGGGGCTGAGCGACCGGGGTGGCGAGCAGGTGGAGAAGTTGTCGCTCGGCAATCAGCAGCGCGTGCAGATCGCCGCCGCGCTGGTCCACGACCCCGAGGTGCTGGTGCTGGACGAGCCGTTCTCCGGGCTCGACCCGCTCGCCGTCGACGTGGTCGTCGGCGTCCTGCGGGAACGCGCGGCCGCGGGCGCCCCGGTGCTCTTCTCCAGCCACCAGCTCGACGTGGTCGAGCGGCTCTGCGACGACCTGGTGATCATCGCGGCCGGCCGGATCCGGGCCTCGGGCAGCCGGGGCGAGCTGCGGGCCGGTTACGCGCTCCCCCGCTTCGCCGTCGAGGTCGACACCGACGCCGGCTGGCTGCGCGACCACCCGGGGGTGACGCTGGTCGACCTGGACGGCGCCCGCGCGGTCTTCGACCTCGCCTCCGGGGCCGACGACCAGGAGGTGCTGCGCGCCGCGCTGGCCCGGGGCCCGGTCCGTTCCTTCGGTCCCGTCACGCCGTCGCTCGCCGAGATCTTCCGAGAGGTGAACCAGTGACCACCCTTGCCGCCGCCCGGCTCGTCGCCGCCCGCGAGATCCGGGTCAAGCTCCGGGACAAGACCTTCCTGATCAGCACGGCCTTCTTCCTGCTGATCGCCATCGCCAGCACCGTGCTGCCGGGGCTGCTCGACGGCGGCCCGGCCAAGGTCGCCACGGCCGACCGCACGGTGGCCACGGCGCTGCAGCGGGCCGGCCTGGAGGTGCGTACGGTCACCACCGACGCCGAGGCGGAACGGCTCGTGCGCGACGGCGACGTGGAGGCGGCCGTGGTCGCCGGCCCGGCCGTGCTCGCCCTGGAGGAAGCACCGGCCGAGGTGGTCGAGGCGCTCAGCACCGCGCCGCCGGTGCGGCTGCTCGACCCGGACGCCACCGACCCGTTCCTGGCCTTCGTCGTGCCGTTCGCCCTGGCCTTCCTGTTCTTCATGACCTCGTTCACCTTCGGGCTGCAGATCGCGATGAGCGTGACCGAGGAGAAGCAGACCCGGATCGTCGAGATCCTGGTGGCCAGCGTGCCGGTGCGGGCCCTGCTGGCCGGCAAGGTGGCGGCGATGACGTTGCTGGCGTTCGGGCAGATCGCCCTGATCGCGGTGGTCGCGCTGGTCGGGATGCAGATCGCCGGGGTGGACGCGGACGTGACCGCGCTGGTCGGGCCGACGATCGCCTGGTTCCTGCCGTTCTTCCTGATCGGCTTCGTCATGCTGGCCACGCTGTGGGCCGGGGTGGGCGCGCTCGCGGCACGGCAGGAGGACATCAACGGCGCCTCGGCACCCTTGCAGCTCGCGGTCATGGGCCCGTTCTTCGCGGTGCTGTTCCTGCGGGAGAACGACGCGGCGATGACGGCGTTGTCCTACATCCCCTTCTCCGCGCCGATCGCGATGCCGGTGCGCCTGTTCACCGGGGACGCGGCGGGCTGGGAGCCGGTGGTGTCTCTGCTCGTGCTGGCGGTCTCCACGGTGGTGTTCCTCGCCGTCGGCGCCCGCGTCTACGAGGGGTCGCTGCTGCGCACCAACGGGCGGACGTCCTTCGCGACCGCCTGGCGCAGCCGCTCCACGGTCGGCTGAGTTTCTGGTCCGCCGGGTTGCTCAGGCGACCCGGCGGACGATCGACAGCAGCGACTGCTCGACGTCCTCGATGGACCGTTCCGGCTGGAACACCAGCCAGTCGACCGCCACGACCAGCCCCACCCCGAAGAGCGCCGACGAGGCCACCCGCACGTCCAGATCCCCGGGCAGATCCCCGGAGTCGACCCCGGCCTGGACGGTCTCGGCGATCACTCCGATCGCCTGCTCCCGCAGCAGCACCAGCGTCTGCTGCCACTCCCGGTTGGTGCGCCACATCTCCGACAGCAGCAGCTGGGCGAAGGCCCGGTACCGGCGGATGTACTCCAGCTGGGCCCGGATCAGGGCGTCGACCGCGTCCCGGGGTGGCAGGCCGGCGACCGCCGCGCGGAACTCGTCGGTGAGCAGCCCGATCCCGTGCCGCAGCAGCTCCTCGAAGAGGGCCGTCTTGGAGGCGAAGTTGTAGTAGACGGTGCCCTTGGCGACCTTGGCCCGCAGCGCGATGTCGTCGACCGTGGTCGCCGAGAAGCCCTGCTCGGCGATGAGCTCCACCGCCGCCTCGAACAGGCGTTGCCGGGTGTCCTCGCGCCTGCGGGTCCGTCCGTCCACGATTGTCAGATCACCAGCTCCGGATGCAGGTCGGACGGGGTCAGCCGCCGCGACCGGTGGGCCACCGCCACGGTCAGGGCCAGCGCCGTGAGCCCGTAGCCGAGCAGCGCCAGTGCGCCGGTGACCACCGTACCGGCCGGGCCGCCGTCGATCGCGTGGCGCAGGGCGTCCACGACGTAGGTCATCGGCAGCAGCGGGTGCACGGCCTGGAAGAAGTCCGGCGAGGTCTGCACCGGGTAGGTGCCACCCGACGACGTCAGCTGCAGCATCAGCAGGGCCAGCGCGGCGATCCGGCCCGCCGGACCGAGGGCGGCCCCGAGCACCTGCATGATCGCCGCGAAGGCGGTCGCCGTGAGCATCAGCAGGCCCAGGGTGAGCAGCGGGTGCACCGGGTTGAGGCCGAGGCCGAAGACCACCACCGCGAACAGCAGCGACGCCTGGGTCAGCCCGATCGCCACCGCCGGCAACAGCCCGGCCAGCGCCACCCGGTACGCGGGCGCCCCGGACACCACGTACCGGCGGTTCAGCGGGCGCAGCACCATGTACGTGATCATGGCACCCACCCAGAGGGCCAGAGCCAGGAAGTACGGGGCGAAACCCACGCCGTACGTGGCGGCCGGGTGGCGCACCGTGCGGTTCAGGGCGACCGGGTCGCTGAGCACGTCCGCGCGGTGGGACGGGTCGTCGCCGTACCCCGGCAGTTGCTCCGCCCCGTCGGCCAGCCCGGATGCCAGCTTGGCGGTACCGCTGCGCAGGTCGCCGAGGCCGGAGGCGAGCTGATGGCCGCCGGCCGTCAGCGAGTCGAGGCCGCCGTCCAGCTCACGCGCGCCGGACGCCAGCCGGAAGATGCCCCCGCGCAGGTCGTCGGCACCGGCCGCGGCATCGGTGGCACCGCTGTTGAGCCGCTGGGCCCCGGTGGCGAGCTCGCCGAGACCGGCGGCGAGCCGGTCGACGCTGCTGCGGGCCGCGGCGACGTCGTCGGCCAGGTGCGGCGCGGCCGCGGCGACCTGACGGGCGGTCGCGGCGACCTCGTGCAGCCGGGCGCTCAGCGCGTCCAGGTCGGCGGAGTGGACCGCGGACTGCACCCGCTCGGCGGTGGCGACCAGCTGCCGCGCGAGGTCCTTCATCTCGGCCCGCTGCGGGATGTCCCCGGGCAGCGCGTCGACGTACTTCTGCAGCTCCCGGGCCCGCTGCACGGCATCGCCGGCCGCGTCGTCCAGCTTGTCGACGTTGCGGGCGAGCAGTTCGGCGCCGTCGGCGACCTGGTCGGCGGCGTCGGCGATCAGCTCGGCGTTCTGCCGCAGCAACGGCTCGACCTTGTCGGCGGCGGTGTCGACCGCGGTCGCGAGCTGCCGGCCGCCGGTCGCCGCCTGCTGCGTACCGGTGGCGAGCTGGGCCGCCCCGGCCTGCAACGTGGCCAGGCCGTCGGCGAGGTCGTCGGCGCCCTGCGCGGCACTGCCCAGACCGTCGGAGAGCTGCCCGGCGCCGCGGTCGGCGTCGGTGAGGCCGCCGGCCAGCCGGTCGGCGCCGCTGCTCGCGTCGCTCACGCCGTCGGCCAGCTTCGCGGCGCCGTCGGCGGCCCGCTCGGACTCCTTCTTGGCGTCGGTGAACCCGATCAGCATCTTGTCGAAGTAGCCGGCCTGGGCCCGCTGCGCGGCGGCCGCCTGGACCTCCTGGAACGCGGTCCGGGAGAAGACCCCGGAGAGGTAGTTGGTGGCGTCGTCGTTGATGACCACCAGCCGCGAGGACGTCGGGGTGGCGTCGGGATCCGGCCCGGTGGTGAGGTCCTGGGAGAAGTCCCGCGGGATGCGCAGCGCGAGCTGGTAGCTGCCGTCGGCCAGCCCGGCCTCGGCGCCGCGCTCGTCGGTGACGTGCCAGTCGAAGACCTCCCGCTTGATCAGTTCGTCGGCGAGATCCTGGCCGGCGTGGACCTTGGTGCCGTCACCGGCGGTGGCGGTGACGTCCTCGACGACGAGGGCGGCGGGGATGTGGTTGAGCCGTCCGTAGGGATCCCAGAAGGCGTAGAGGTAGAGGGCGCCGTAGAGCAGGGGGACCACGCAGAGGACGACGAGGGCGGCCGCGGGGAGGCGGCCGCGCAGGAAGCGGCGCAGCTCGAACCCGGCGAGCCGGACGCTGGACGGACCGGTCATGACTTCTCCTCCTGCGCGTCGTCGTCCGGCTGGATGTCGCTCTCCGCTGGCGCGTGCTCATCGTCGGCCCGCGTCTCCGTCTCGGTTCCGGTCGTCGGCTCGGTCCCGGCCGGGGGCTCGGCCATGGCTGCCGAATCGCCTTCGGCCGCTGCGCCGGGCTCCGGTTCCGCTCCGCGTTGCTCCGCCGGCCGGACCGTCGCCCCGAGCCGCACCACTATGGACACCCGCTCCGGGTCGACCTCGCGCGCTGTCACCAGCACGGCAACGCCGTCCTGGGCGATCGACTCCAGCTGAGCCCACAACTCCCGCGTCTCGCCCTCGTCCAGCCCCTCGTCCACCGCATCCAGCGCGATGACCGCGGGCTGCTCCAGCCGGGCCAGCACGAGCCCGAGCAACTGCCGCTGGAACGGGCTCAGCTCGTACCCCTTCATCCGCGGGTCAAGGCCGAGCAGTGGCACCTGCCCGGCCTCCCGCGGGGATGTACCGGTCAGCAGCAACCGTTCCCGGACGTGCTCGATCACCGTGAGCACCGGTTCGGGCGACGTCACGCCGGGCACCCAGCCCAGCGCGGCCGCCCCGGTGACCCGGCCGGCCGAGAGCTTGAAGCGGTGCGACAGCGCGAGCAGCACCGTCGTGCGCCCGCTGCCCGGCGGGCCGACGATCGCCACGATCTCTCCCGGCTCGACGCTCACGTCGAGGTCTTGGAAGAGCCACCGGCGGCGGTGGCGTACGCCCGCCCCGGAAGCGGTCAGAACCGGCATCACAGCACCCACTTTTCAAACTGACTGGTCAGTACAAATAGTTGCTCGTGATGGCCGTCGATGGAAGTGACAGTGGTGGACCTCACCTCGATCACAGGGCAGGATCGGGAGATGCCGAAGCGATGGGGAATGACCGTACCGCTGGGCGGGGTGCCGCTGGCCGAGCACGCCGCGGTCTTCGCGGCCCTGACCGACGCGGGTTTCACCGACCTGTGGTCGTCCGAGGTTGCCGGCACCGACGCCTTCACCCCGCTGACCCTGGCCGCCGCCTGGCAGCCGCGGGCCCGGCTCGGGACGGCCATCACCCCCGTCTTCACCCGCGGCCCGGCCCTGCTGGCGATGACGGCCGCCGCGCTGGCCGAGGCCGCGCCGGGCCGGTTCCAGCTCGGCATCGGCGCGTCGTCCCCGGTCGTCGTCGGCGACTGGAACGCGGCCGATTTCACCAAGCCGTTCGCCCGCAGCCGGGACATGCTGGAGTTCCTGCGCGCGGCGCTGGCCGGCGAGGTGGTCGACCGCGAGTTCGAGACCTTCCGGGTACGCCGTTTCCGCCTCGAACGCCCACCCGCGACCCCGCCGGCAGTGCTGCTCGCCGCGCTGCGTCCCGGCATGCTCCGGCTGGCCGCGTCCGCCGCCGACGGCGTGATCCTGAACTGGCTGGCAGCCACCGACGTGCCGCGGGCGCTGGCCGAGGCCAAGACCGACCGGCCGGACTTCGACGTGGTGGCGCGCATCTTCGTGTGCCCGACCGAGGACGCGACCTATGCCCGCACGGTCGGCCGCCGGATGATCGCGGCCTACCTGACCGTCCCGGCGTACGCGGAGTTCCACCGCTGGCTCGGCCGCGAGCCCGCCCTGGCTCCGATGTGGACGGCCTGGGCGGCGGGCGACCGCAAGGGCGCGCTGGCGGCGATCCCGGACGAGGTGGTGGACGAGCTGATCGTGCACGGCTCACCGGCGCAGTGCCGCGAGCACGTGGCGCGTTACGCGGCGGCCGGCGTCGACGTGCCGGTGATGGCCCTGGTGCCGACGCCCGAGTTGCAGCAGGGTGGCGCGGCAGCTCTGGGCGAGCTCATCACAGGGCTGGGCCGGCCCTAGAACAGAGCTGGGCCGGGTCTAGAAGAGGACGGTGGCGAAGCTGCCGTTCGGCACGAAGCCGCAGCGGGCGTAGAGCCGGCGGGCGGGTGCGTTGTAGTCGTTGACGTACAGGCTCACGGTCGGCGCGACCCGGCGCAGGGCGTCGCGCAGCACCGCCGCCATGGCGCCCGCGGCCATTCCGTGCCCCCGGAACTCCGGGTCGACCCAGACCCCTTGCACCTGCGTGGTGCGCCGGGTGACGATGGCCAGCTCGGCCTTGAACACGACCCGGTCGCCGACGAACCGCGCGTAGGCCCGCTTCGAGCGCACCAGCTCGGAGATCCGCCGCTTGTAGCCGCGGCCGCCGTCGTCGACCAGGGGCGAGACGCCGACCTCCTCGGTGTACATCGCGACCGCGGCCGGGAAGAGCTGGTCCACCTCGCCGGGCTGCACCAGGCGCACCTCGGGGTCGGGCGCGATCGGCGCCTCCCGGTCGGCGACCAGCAGCGGCTGGTGCGGGCGCACGTCCCGGGCCGGACCCCACTGCCCGCCGAGACGTTCCCAGAGGTCGAGCACGGCGTCGGCCCGCCCGATGATCGACGAGCAGATGCGCGGCTCGGCGCCGAGCAGGTCGGCGTAGGCGGCCACCGCGGCCGGCGTCGTGCACACCGGCACGAGGTGGGCCCCGGACCAGCAGAGCGATTCGATGCGGCGGCCCGGGCCGTACCCGTAGATCCGGCCGTCGGAGCGCCACCAGTTGAGCCCATACGCCGCCACGCGCTCGGCGATCTGGGCGCCGGCGTACGGGTCTTGGTCGAGGATCCGCTCGACCGTCGCCCGCTCGGACTCGCCGAGCTGGCGGATGGGCACCGTCAACACAGGTACCAGATTGCCAGATGGCAGCCCGGATACACCCGTGCCGCCCCCTCGGATCGGAGAAACCCTTGCGCCTGACATGTTGCCGATATATCGTCTAACTATCGACAACAGATCGGAGAAAGTCATGCGACACCACCACATGCGCGAGGGACACGTCCACCCCGGCAGCCTGCGCGAGGGCCTCATGCGCGGCTTCGGCTTCCCGCCCGGATTCCCGTTCGGCCAGGGCGGCCCCGGCTTCGGCGGTCCCGGCGGCGGCTTCGGGCCCGGAGGCTTCGGCCCCGGCGGACGCGGCCATCGACGCGGCGGCCGCGGCAGCCGGCCCAATGTGCGACCGGCCCTGCTGGCGCTGCTGCTCGAACGGCCCATGCACGGCTACGAGATGATCCAGGAGCTGGAGAGCCGCACCGGCGGCATCTGGCGCCCGAGCCCCGGCTCGGTCTACCCGACCCTGCAGCTGCTGGAGGACGAAGGCCTCATCGAGGCCGAGGCGGCCGGCGGCCGCAAGCGCTTCACCCTGACGGACGCGGGCCGCGAGGAGGCCACCGTCGCGGCGGAGAACCCGCCGTGGGCCCAGTTCAGCAACGACACCATGTCGCAGGTCCAGGACTTCCGCGACGCGGCGGTCGGCATCATGGACGCGCTGCGCCAGGTGGGTTTCAACGGCACTCCGGAGCAGCGCGACAAGGCCCTGGAAGTCCTGAACGAGACCAAGCGCAAGCTCTACGCGATCCTCGCCGACGAGTGATCCGCCGGGGCGCATCCATTCCGGTGGGTGCGCCCCTCTCATGCTTTTCCGCTACGGCGGCCGGTAGCCCACAACCGCAACACCGTCGGCCACCCGCACACCGGCGAGCCGGGAGAATCTCCCGCTGATCACCCGCCGCCGGGCTGAGAGCGATGGTCGCCCGGGCACCCGCCCGTCGCGCCGGCCTTCACGCGATCGGACGCGCTCCGCATCGGGTGCGCTTCAGTTGGGGCTGGTCTCGACGGCGTTGACCGCGACGGCCCGGACGCACGCGGCCGCGAGCAGGCCCAGGCCGGTGGCCAGGACCGGCAGGCCGATCCCGAACGGCATGTCCTGCGCCCAGGTGATGCCCTTGTCGACGTCGTACTGCGCGAAGCTGAACGCCACGACGGCGGCGGCGAACAGCGCACTCGCCACGCCGGCTGCCGTTGCCGCCATGGCCGCGTCCAGGGACGTACGGGCCCACAGTCCCGCCACCAACGTCAGGCCCAGGAACACGTACACCCACCAGGTCCAGCCGGCGCCCTCGGAGAGGTACCGCGTTCCGGAGTACCACCACTCGAACCGTGGGGTGAGGCGGAACCAGGGCAGCAGGTAACCGACCGCGGTCAGCAGGACGCCGGTGATGATCGCGGCGTCCGGAGCCGGCTTTCTCATCGGCCGATCTTAAGGTGGCCCCACCACACCGCTGCTGTCACTTCTCGGCGCGGTAGAAGGCGTAGGCGCCGAAGCGGGCCCGTTCGCGGCCGTTCTCGGTGACGCCGGTCAGGCCCGCCTCTGCCATTGCCGCCAGCAGGCGTTCCGGGACACTGGCCGCCACCAGTGGATGGCGGTGCGTTCTGCGGGTGCCTGACGGCGTGCCGTCGATGTCGACCACGTGGAACTCGCCGCCCGGGCGCAGGACGCGCCGGACCTCGCCCAAGGCACGCCGGCGTTCTTCGTCGTCGAGGTGGTGCAGCATGAACGAGGACAGGACGCGGTCGAAGCTCGCGTCAGGCAGGGGCAGGTTGCCGGCGAAGGCTTGCTCGTACCGGATCGGTAGTTTGCGCCGGGCGGCCTTGCGGCGGGCCCGGCGCAGTGCGGCCGGGTCCGGATCGATGCCGACGGCCTCGATGCCGGGCGCCCGGCGCCCGAGGGCCGTGAGCAGGTTGCCCGTGCCGCAGCCGATCTCCAGGACCCGCCCGCCGGGCCGGAGGTCCGCGCGGTCGAGCAGCTGCCCGTGGATGCGGCCGATCCGGGCCAGCCGGGTGAACGGGTCGTAGAGGGGCAGCAGCCAGTGTTTGCCCATGGCGGGCAGATAGTGCTGGTCGTCCCGGGCGTGCGCCTGTCCGGTCATGTCGCGCTCCTGTCGAGTCCGACGAAATTACGTCGTACTCTCAGCCTCATGCGGGACGGTGGAGCGAACAACGGCGGATCCGTGGCCGGGATGCGACGTTCTTCGGTGCCGGCGCGAGGGCGGACCCGGCAGGTGGGGGCGACCGGGCAAGGTGTGCCGGTCATCGCCTTCGGCCACGTTCCCGGAGCCGCCCCGATCGCGATCAACCGCCTTCCGGACTTCCCCCCGGCCGGAGAGCCGCCCGTCGGCGCGCACACCCATGACTTCCTGGTGCTCTTCTACGCGCACCGGGCCGCCGGGACGATCGTCATCGACGAACGGGAGTGGCCGGTGACCGACGGCGACCTGTTCTTCGTCGCTCCCGGGCAGGTCGTGTCCTTCACCGGCCCGCACGAGGACGTCGCCGCCGACGGCTGGGTGGTCTGGTTCCCGGCCGACGTCATCCGCCCCGGCACGCCCGGCGCCTACTCGTCCTGGCGCTCGCACCCGCTGCTGTTCCCGTTCGCCCGCGGCATCGACCGCGCGCAGCGCCTCCAGGTGGCCGCCGCCGACCGGGACGGCTGGATGGCCCGTTTCGCCGTGCTTGATGCCGAGCTGCGGGCCCGGCGCGACGGCTACCAGGAGGCCGCGCTCGCCCACCTGACGCTGGCGCTGGTGGGCGCGTCCCGGTTGTCCGACGACGTCGCCGGCCAGTTGCGGTCGTCCGACGAGCCGTTGCTGGCGGCCGTCTTCGAGGTGATCGAGCGGCGCTTCCAGGAGCCCATCTCGTTGAGCGATGTGGCCGCCGAACTGGCCCTGACCACCGGGCACCTCACCACCGTGGTACGCCGCAAGACCGGCCGCACCGTCCAGCAGTGGATCGCCCAGCGGCGCATGCAGCAGGCCCGGCTGCTGTTGAGCGGGACCGACCTGACCGTGGCGGCGATCAGCCACCGGGTCGGGTATCCCGATGTCAGCTACTTCATCAAACGGTTCCGCGCCGAGCACCAGGCGACCCCGGCCCAGTGGCGCCACGCCGACCGGCCCGGTCCCCGCTGAGGGGGCCGGAACCGGGCGGCGGCATGCTCAGTGGACGGTGACGGTGGGGCCGGGCAGCAGCTCGCGGAGCTCGTCCGGCAGCTCGGCGCCCATCTGGTCGGCCAGCCGCAGGGCCTCCTCGACCAGCGTCTCCACGATGATCGACTCCGGGACCGTCTTGATGACCTGGCCCCGGACGAAGATCTGACCCTTGCCGTTGCCGGACGCGACACCGAGGTCGGCCTCGCGGGCCTCGCCCGGGCCGTTCACGACGCAGCCCATGACCGCCACTCGCAGCGGCACCGGGAAGCCCTCAAGCGCCGCGGTCACCTGCTCGGCCAGCGTGTAGACGTCCACCTGGGCCCGGCCGCAGGACGGGCACGAGACGATCTCCAGGCCGCGTTCGCGCAGACCCAGCGCCTCCAGGATGCCCTGGCCGACCTTGATCTCCTCGACCGGCGGGGCCGACAGCGAGACCCGGATGGTGTCGCCGATGCCCTCGGCCAGCAGCGCGCCGAACGCCACGGCGCTCTTGATCGTGCCCTGGAACGCCGGGCCGGCCTCGGTGACGCCGAGGTGCAGGGGGTAGTCGCACTGTTCCGCCAGCTGGCGGTACGCGCGGATCATCACCACCGGGTCGTTGTGCTTGACCGAGATCTTGATGTCGCGGAAGCCGTGCTCCTCGAACAGCGAGCATTCCCACAGCGCCGACTCGACCAGTGCCTCGGCGGTGGCCTTGCCGTACTTCTGCATGATCCGTTTGTCCAGCGAGCCCGCGTTCACACCGATCCGGATCGGCACCCGGGCGTCACCCGCGGCCTTGGCGATCTCCTTGACCTTGTCGTCGAACTGGCGGATGTTGCCGGGGTTGACCCGGACCGCCGCGCAGCCGGCGTCGATGGCGGCGAAGACGTACCGCGGCTGGAAGTGGATGTCGGCGATGACCGGGATCTGCGACTTCTTGGCGATGGCGGGCAGCGCCTCGACGTCGTCCTGCGACGGCACGGCGACCCGGACGATCTGGCAGCCGGACGCGGTGAGCTCCGCGATCTGCTGCAGCGTCGCGTTGATGTCGGCGGTCAGCGTGGTCGTCATCGACTGCACGCTCACCGGCGCACCTCCGCCGACCGGCACGTTGCCGACCATGATCTGGCGGCTCTGCCGGCGGGGGGCCAGCGGCGGCGGCGGTACGGCCGGCATACCGAGACTGACAGCGGTCATGTGCGCACTCTCACTTAGAGAAGATGGTAATCGGGTTGATCACGTCGGCCGTGGCGGTGAGCAGCGTGAACGCCCCACCGATCAGGATGACGGCGTAGGTCAGCGGCATCAGCTTGAAGTAGTCGACGCGGCCGGGGTCGGGCTTGTGCAGCTTGCCGTAGACCCACGAGCGGGCCCGCTCGTACCAGGCGATGGCGATGTGGCCACCGTCCAGCGGCAGCAGCGGCAGCAGGTTGAAGATGCCGATGAAGACGTTCAGCGAGATGAAGATCAGCAGGAAGATCTCGGGCACGCCGCGCTCGATCGCCTCGCCGCCCAGCCGGCTCGCGCCGATGACGCTGATCGGGGTGTTCGGGTCGCGCTCGTCGCCGGTGATCGAGTTCCACAGCGCCGGGATCTTCTCCGGGATCCGCTTCATCGCCACGAACGAACCCTCGACCAGGCTCCAGTCGTAGCGCAGGCTGGCCGGGACGGCGTCGAGCGGGCCGTAGGTGACCGTGCCGGGGATGTCGATGCTCTGGCCGACGCCGACCACCGAGACCTCGGTGACCTTGCCCTCCGGGTCGTCCAGCGGCGGGCGCTGCGCCGCGATCATGGTGACCGTGGCTGTGCCGGGCCGGCCGTCGCGGGTGTATTCGAAGACCGTGGGGCCGGGCTTGCTGCCGCGGATGGCGTCGGTGAGCTGGCCGTAGCTGGTGATCGGGGTGTTGCCGACCTTGGTGATGATGTCGCCGGTCCGGAGCCCCGCGGCGGCGGCCGGCCCGGCAACATCGGTGCCCGCGCCGACCTTGCACTCGTTCTCACTGAGCACGATCGGCACGCAGTCGGCCACCGTGATCCGGGCCGGCAGGGCGACCTGCTGCTGGACGGTCTGCGGCACGTCGGGGTTGGGCAGGCCGACGAAGACCGCGGCGCACCAGGCGGCGACGATCGCGAGGGCGAAGTGGGTGAGGGAGCCGGCCGACATGACGACCGTGCGCTTCCACACCGGGAAGCGCCACATGGCCCGCGGCTGGTCCTGCGCCGAGACGTCGTCGTCCTGCGGCGTCATCCCGACGATCTTGCAGAAGCCGCCGAGCGGGATGGCCTTGAGGCCGTACTCCGTCTCGCCGCGGCGGAACGAGAAGATGGTCGGGCCGAAGCCGACGAAGTACTGGGTGACCTTCATCCCGTAGCGCTTCGCCGTGATCATGTGGCCCAGCTCGTGCAGGCTCACCGAGATCAAGATAGCCAGCGCGAAGGCCGCCGTCCCCAACCAGTACAGCATCAGGCTCCTTCAGCCGCCGTAGCGATCATCCGCTGGGCCTGGGCACGCGCCCAGGCCTCCGCGGTAAGCACATCCTCGACGGTACCCGGCTCGTCGAAATCGGGTGCCGCCGCGAGCACCGCCTCGAGGGTGTCGACGATGCCCAGAAAAGGTAGCCGACCGGACACGAACGCGGCCACACACTCTTCGTTCGCGGCGTTGTAGATGGCCGGCCGGCACCGGCCCGCCGTGCCCGCGGCCTTGGCCAGCCGGACGGCCGGGAACGCCTCGTCGTCCAGCGGGCGCAGCTCCCAGTTGTGCGCCAGCGTCCAGTCGACGGCCGCCGCGGCGTCGGGCACCCGTTCCGGCCAGGCCAGCGCGAGGGCGATCGGCAGCCGCATGTCCGGCGGGCTGGCCTGGGCCAGCGTGGAGCCGTCGCCGAACTCCACCAGCGAGTGCAGCACCGACTGCGGGTGCACCATCACCTCGATGGCGTCGTACGGCACGTCGAACAGCTCGTGCGCCTCGATCACCTCGAGGCCCTTGTTGACCATGGTCGCGGAGTTGATCGTCACCACCGGGCCCATGTCCCACGTCGGATGCTTGAGCGCTTCCTCGGGTGTGACGTTCGTCAGCTCCGCGCGCCGGCGGTCCCGGAACGCGCCCCCGCTGGCGGTCAGGATCAGCCGCCGGACCTCGGCGGCCGACCCGCCGCGCAGGCACTGGGCCAGCGCGGAGTGCTCGGAGTCGACCGGCACGATCTGCCCCGGCCGCGTCACCGCGGCCTTGACCAGCGGGCCGCCGGCGACGAGCGACTCCTTGTTGGCGAGCGCGAGGGTACGGCCACAGCGCAGCGCGGCCAGCGTCGGCGGCAGCCCGAGACTGCCCACGACCCCGTTGAGCACCACGTCACAGGGCCACTGGGCCAGCTCGGTCATCGCGTCCGGCCCGGCGACGATCTTCGGCAGCTTGAAGTCGCCGGTGGCCCAGCCGCGCTTCTGGGCCTCGGCGTAGAAGGCGAGCTGCAGGTCCTGCACGACGCTGGAGCGGGCCACGCCCACCACGTCGACAGCGAGCTCCAGGGCCTGCGCAGCCAGCATCTCGACGTTGCCACCGCCGGCGCCGAGCGCGACCACCCGGAACCGGTCCGGGTTGCGCCGGACGATGTCGATGGCCTGGGCGCCGATGGATCCGGTCGAGCCGAGCAGTACCAACTCACGCATGAGGTTCATCTTCCCCTGCCGCGTCCAGGCGCCGGCGGGTGGATCGTGGCGTCGCGCTGGGTATGGGTGTGCCATGAGATCCCGGGTGGCGGACGTGCGCCGAAAACTGTCGGCGCCGTTCCGGCTGCTCCGTGGGCGTGACCTCGCCCTGTACTCGGCCGCGGTGACCTTCTACGCCGGGATCGCCGTGGTGCCGGTGGCACTGCTGGCGATCTGGATCACCGGCCTGATCGCCGGGGCCGACCGGGTCCGCCGGCTCACCGGGCACACGATCGACGCGCTGCCCGATGCCATCGGGGCGCCCCGCGCGCTCGCCGCCCTGATCGAGGCCGGTCTGCACCTGACACCGATGCTGGCCGTGGCCAGCCTGCTGCCCGCCACCCTGTACGGCGAGGGCCTGCGCCGCGCCTTCGTCTCCCTGCGCGAGCCGGGTGAGGCTCTGGTCGGCTGGCGCGGCCGGATCCTGTGGCTGCCGCTGCTGGCCGCCTCCCCCGCCCTGCTGCTGGCTTTGTTCCTGGCCCTGCCGGTGACCAGCGGTCTCTGGGTGCGCGGCGGCTGGTACGCGGTGGCCGGCGTGGTCCTGTCCTTCTTCGCCGCCTGGCTGGTCCTGACCCCCGTGGTGATCTGGGTCTACCGCGGGGTGGCCCCGGGCCGGCCGGAGTGGCTGGCCACGACGCTGGTCGGCTCCTTCACCGCGGCCAACCTCTCCGGCTTCCTGCACGGCTTCGTGCTCTTCTGCTCGCTGCCCCTGGACCTGGGGGTGCCGTTCGGCGGCTTCACCGAGATCGGCGGCGTGGTCGCCGTCGGGCTGTGGCTCTACCTCTTCCACGTCATCCTGCTGGCCGGCTTCGCCGCGACCCAGAGCGCCAGCGCCTTCCAGCGGGCTAGACGGGTGCGGGCCGCCGATCCGGCTCCGGCGCGGCCGGCGGATTCGGTGGAGGGGGAGTCTCGTGGATCCCGTAGCGGCCGTAGAAGCGGTTCAGCGGACCCGGCGCCCACCAGTTCCAGCGGCCCAGCAGCCGCATCGTCGCCGGGACCAGCAGCGCCCGGACCAGTGTCGCGTCCACGATGATGGCCACGATCATGCCGATGCCGATGGTCTTGATGACGGTCACCCCGCCGGTGGCGAAGCCGGCCACCACGGTGATCAGCAGCACCGCGGCGGCCGTGATGATGCCGCCGGTGTGCTGCAGCCCGGAGGCGACCGCCGCGGTGTTGTCGCCGCTCGCGTCCCACTCCTCGCGCACCCGGGAGAGCAGGAACACCTCGTAGTCGGTGGCCAGCCCGAAGAGCACGGCCAGCACGAGGATCATGTTGCTGGGCTCGATGAAGCCGGTGGACTCGAAGCGCAACAGGCCTTCCAGGTGGCCCTCCTGGAAGATCCAGACGACCACGCCGAAGGACGCGCCGATCGAGACCAGGTTCATCAGCACCGCCTTGATCGGCAGCAGGATGGAGCCGAAGGCCAGGAAGAGCAGCAGCATCGTGGCCACCGCCATGATCAGGGCCATCCACGGCAGCCCGGCGGCGAGGCTCTCCAGCAGGTCGAGGTCGATCGCGGGCCGGCCGCCGACGAGCACCTCGGCACCGGCCGGCGCGGGCAGCTCCCGGATCCGCGAGACGATCTCGCGGGACCCGGCGCGGGGCAGCTCACCCGGGTAGGTCACGGTGATCAGCGACGAGGCGCCGCGCTCGGCGGTGACGGTGGCGGCGGTGACGTCGGGCAGCCCGGCGATCCGCTCGGCCAGCCCGGGGGCCGGCGCCCCGGTCACCAGGACGGTGATCGGGTCCTCGCCGCCGCCCGGGAAGCCGCTGTCGAGCCGTTCGCCGACGACCCGGGCGGAGGTGCCGGGCGGCAGCACCCGCTCGTCGAAGCCGCCGAACTCCACCCGCAGGAACGGTGCCGCGAAGGCGGCCAGCACGACCAGCACGCCGACGACGTACAGCACCGGGCGGCGCATCACGCTGTGCGCGATGCGGGCCCAGCCGGCGCCCGGGTGCGAACTGCGCGGCAGCGGGATGCGCAACTTGTCGATGCGGTGGCCGAGCAGGACCAGCGCCGCGGGCAGCACGGTCAGCGCGGCGAGCATCGCGATCAGCACGGCGGCCATGCCGCCGATGGCCAGGCCGCCCAGGAAGGGCTGCGGAAAGATCAGCAAGCTGGAGAGGGCCAGCACGATCGTGAGGCCCGAGACCGCGACGGTACGGCCGGCAGTCGCCACAGTCGCCCGGATGGCGCCGTTGACGTCCTGCCCGTTGGCCAGCTCCTCACGGAAGCGGCTCACCACGAACAACGAGTAGTCCACGGCCATGCCCAGCCCGAGCAGCGTGATCACATTGATCGCGAAGACCGAGATGTCGGTCAGGTAGGTCAGCAGCCGCACCGCGACGAACGCCCCGAGGATCGCGATACCGCCGATGACCAGCGGTGACAGCGCCGCGATCAGCCCTCGGAAGATCACCACGAGCAGGATGAAGAGAATCGGCAGCGAGAAGATCTCGGCCCGGGTGATGTCCTCCTTGGTCTGCGTGTTGGCCTGGTCGGTGAAGGCGACCACCCCACCGACCTGCGTGGTCAGGCCGGGCGCGGCGAAGGCCGGCTCGATCCGGTGGTACGCGTCGGCCTGGCCGTCCTCGTCGGTGGCCCGCAGGTAGACCGCGGCGTAGGTGGATCGCCGGTCGGTGCTGACCAGAGCCGGTGGCGCGTTCTCGTCGGTGTACGCGGCGACCCGGTCGACGTCCGCCTCGGCCCGGATCCGCCCGACCGCCTGGCTGACCGCCGTCCGGAAGGCCGGGTCGGTGACGGTGCCGGTGGGGCTGGACCAGAGCACGAGCAGGTCTGGGTCCCGCCGGCCGAGCTGCTCGGCGATGCCCGCGGCTGCCCTGTTCGACTGACTGTTCGGGTCGTCGTAACCACCGCCGGTGAGCGAGCCGAAGACCCCGGCGCCCCAGGTCGCGCCCAGTACGACCAGCGCAAACGCGACGGCGATGACCCACCAGCGCAGCCGGACGACCGCCCTGCCCCACCAGCCGAACATGTGTCTGCCTCCCGTACGGCCCGTTAGAGTCGCTTCAGATCTTGGCCACCTCAGTGAACGCCGTTCACCCTCGCAAACACCGTTCAGCCTCGTCAACGGAGCCCTCTTATGACGACGACCACGCTCAGGGGGTGTCTCGTCGATCATGACGGCCTGCGCCGGGCCCAGCTTCCGCCTCGCGGCGCGGTCCGAACGGCCGAATACAACCCCGGTATTCGACCGCCCGGCCCACTTGCGACGCGAAACCTGGACCTCGGCTCGGCGACGCCATGATCGACGAGACACCCCCTAGCCGCCGCGAACGGCTGCGCGCGGAGACCGTCACCGAGATCAAGCAAGCCGCCCGCCGTCTGCTCGTCGCCGGTGGCCCGGCCGCCATCTCGCTGCGCGCCATCGCCCGCGACCTCGGCATGACCGCCCCCGCCCTGTATCGGTACTTCGCCAGCCTTGATGCCCTGATTCTGGCTATCGTCACCGATCTGTTCGCCGATCTCCGGGCCGCGGTCGCCGACGCCGCCCAGGCCCACAGCGACGAGGAGCCGCTGGTCCGCGTCGGGCACATGGCCCGGGCCTTCCGCCGGTGGTCCCTCGACCGGCCGGCCGAGTTCGCGCTGATGTTCGGCAGCCCGGTGCCCGGCGTCACCCCGTACGCCGAGCGCTGCGGCCCGCTCAACGACGCCGGGGCCCGGTTCGGGGAGACGTTCTTCACGGTGCTGGGTGAGCACTACGCCCGGCACCCGTTCGGCGGCGAGGCGCCCGACCTGCCCGACCCGGCCCTGCGCGAGCTGTTCAAGCCGTACCTGGACACCTTCGGTGACCGTTTCCCGCTGCCCGTGATCTACCTCTTCGTGGCCGCCTGGACCCGGTTGTACGGCATCGTCGCGATGGAGGTTTTCGGCCACCTCAGGTGGGCCATGACGGACGTGGAGCCACTTTTCGAGGTCGAATTGGCCCGGACCGTCAGCCGATTGGCGCGCTAGGCTCCGCTGCCATGAGCTCTCTGCCCGAACGCGCGGACGTGGTGATCATCGGGGCCGGCCACAACGGCCTGGTCTCCGCCGTGCTGCTGGCCCGCGCCGGACTGGACGTCGTCGTGCTCGAGGCGGCCGACGTGCTCGGCGGGGCCACCCGCACCGAGCGGCCGTTCCCGCGGGTGCCCGGCCTGGGCCAGTCCACCGGTTCCTACCTGCTCGGGCTGATGCCGCCGGAGCTGCTGCGCACGCTCGACGTGGACATCCCGGTGCTGCGCCGCGACCCGCACTACTTCCTGCCCACCCCGGGCGGCCCCGGCTCGCCGTACCTGTTGTTCGGCACGGACCGCGAGGCGACCCGGGCGCAGATGCAACGGTTCTTCTCGCCGCGCGACGTGGCCGCCGACGAGGCGATGCAGGTGGAGATCGCGGCCCTGCGGGCCGACCTGGCGCCGGCCTGGCTGCGCGAGCCCGGCACGGTCGAGGAGGTCGCCGACCGGCACATCCGCCCCCAGCTGCAGAGCACCTTCATCGACCTGGTCCGCGGCTCGGTCGCCGACTACCTGTCCCGGTTCGGCTTCAAGAGCGAACTGCTGATGAGCATGTACACGGTGACCGACGGCCTGTCCGGGCTGAACGCCGGCCCCGACGACCCCGGCACCGGCCACAACTTCCTGGTGCACAACATGTGCCGGCTGCCGGGCTCGGACGGCACGTGGATGATCGCGGCGGGCGGGATGGGCACGGTCTCGCGCACGTTCGCCGACGCGGCCCGCGCCGCCGGTGCGTCGATCTTCACGAGCACCCCGGTCGCCGAGGTGACCGTGTCCCATGGCTCTGCCACGGGCGTGGTCCTGGCCGACGGGCGGGCGATCTCATCCCGGGTGGTGCTCGGCTCGTGTGACCCGTACAGGTTGATGAGCCTGGTCCCGGAGGGCGCGCTGCCCACCGCCCTGACCGACCGGATGGCGGCGGTCCGCCGCCCCGGCACGACCCTGAAGGTCAACCTCGCGCTCAGCGGGCTGCCGCGCTTCTCCTGCCTGCCCGGGGACGCGGCGTCGCCGTTCGGCTCGACGATCCACCTGCTGCCGGGCTCGGCCGGTCTGGCCGGCCTGGCCGAGACGGACTCGCCGATGGCCGCGCTGCGCGCGATGTGGGCGGACGTGCAGGCCGGCCGGCTGCCGGCGGAACCGACCATCGAGTGGTACCTGCACACGACCGTCGACCCGTCGCTGCAGGACGAGGCGGGCCACCACTCGTCGGCCCTGTTCGTCCAGTCGGTGCCCTACGAGCTGGCGTCGTCGTCGTGGGACGCGGAGCTGCCCGGCTACGTCGAGCGCCTGCTGGCCATCGTCGACCGCTACGCACCGGGCACGTCGGAGCTGGTGGCGGACACCATGCCGCTGACCCCGCCGGGCATCGAGCGGCACTTCGGCATCACCGGAGGCCACATCCATCACGTCGACAACACGGTGGCCTTCGACGAGCGCATGCCGTACGCCACCGGGCTGGACGGCCTCTACGCCGGCTCAGCGGGCGCGCACCCGGCCGGCAGTGTGATCGGCGCCGCCGGTCACAACGCCGCCAAGCGCATCCTCACTGACCTGGGCCGCTGACCGGAGCACCGCCACCCGGAGCGAGCAGGGGCATGAGCCCGGTCATCTCCAGCACCTTCAGCGGCGTCTGGTGGGCCCGGACGAGATGGAGCTCCCGGCCGGCCTCCCGGGCGGCGTTGAAGACCCGGACCAGGACGTTGATCGCGGACGAGTCCAGGAACTCCACCGCGTCGAGATCGATCTCCACGCACGAGATGCCGGAACGCGACACCTCAGCCAGCAGGACCTCGGCCAGCTCGTCCTCCGCGCTCATGTCGACCTCGCCGGACAGGGTGACGAGGGACGTCTCGCCCTGCCGGCTGACACGGTAAGCCCAGATGTCGTCCATGGGTCCCTCCCGGAGCGCTCTGACGATCAATGCCAGAGATAAGAGCGCTCCGGGACGGCCCGGCGTTACTCCGCTCGCGCGGCCGGCTCGGCCGCCGTCTTCTCGGCGCGGATCTTGTGGCCGACGCTGGTGAGGCATTTGCCGGTCGGCAGGTCGAACTTCCAGCCGTGCAACTGGCAGGTCAGCACGTTGCCGTCGACGATGCCGAAGCGGCTCAGGTCCGCCTTCAGGTGCGGGCAGCGGCGCTGCACCGTCCAGCCGCCCAGCTCGGTGTCCTCGGCGTCGACCGACTTCTCGTGCTCGTCGTACCAGCCCTCGGCGTACTGCAGGCGCTCCTCGGACAGGCACTTGAAGAACGCGTAGACGAACTCGTTGTACTGGCCGATCCGGGCCGCCGAGAAGCGGCAGGACAGGAACAGCGAGTTCACCCAGTCGCCCTCGTCGATGAAGATCAGGTGCTCGATGAGCTCCCGCTGGGTCTTGAAGCGGTAGCGGACCTTCTCGTCGGCGTACGGCCGGACCTGCTTGCCCGGGAAGTCGACCACGATCGACTCGACCGACTCGCCGTCGTAGGACAGCAGGTCGAAGCGGACCGGACCGCCGACGCCCTTGGCCAGGTAGATCGACTCCTCGAGCAGCGGCTCGATGCGCTTCTTGAGCTCGCCCAGCACGTCGATCTCGGGGTGCCGCCACGACGCCTTCTCGGCCGCGATGATCGGCGCCTTGCGCTCGCGCATCTCTTCGAGGTGGGCCTTCTTGTTGGCGAAGAACCCGTCCACGTCGGTGGGGTGCGTGGTCTCGATGGAGCCGGTGGTGAGCTCGGACACGCTGCCCGGCAGCAGCACGACGCCGTTGGTGCCGCCGACCTTGGCGTACTCGCTCATGAAGACCGACTGGTCCGGGAAGATGTTGCCTTCGTCACCGTGGATGTCGTTGAACTGCCACAGCTCGTCGTCCAGGAAGCACGGCGGGCCGGCGATCGGGAAGACGTGGTCGGCCTTCAGGTCGTCGATGTAGCGCCAGGTGCGGTCGAACTGCCGGTCGCGCTTCTGCTTGCCGAACGCCGTCTTGGCCGCCTGCGGCAGCTCGTAGACCATCGGATACCAGATCGCGCCGGAGAACTGCAGCATGTGCGCGTGCACGTGGCCCAGCTCGGCGAAGGTGGACAGGTCCGTCGGGCGGGCGTCGTTCTGGTTGAGCACCCGGACGCCGTCGTGCTCGATCCACAGCGACGAGTCGCCGATCGGGCCGTCGGTGGGGCTGATCAACGCCTGGATCATGACCTTGAGCCCGCCGTCGAGCTCGTGCACCTCGTTGCTGCGGGTCTTGAAGAAGCTGGTGAAGCCCAGCTCCCGCAACTCGTCCTCGAGCTGGCTGGTCGGATACTCCGGCAGCAGCACCGTGGCCTTCTTGCTGATGAAGCGCTTCAGGTGCTCGGCGTCGAAGTGGTCGCGGTGCAGGTGCGAGACGTACAGGTAGTCGACGTCGCCGAGGCTCTCCCAGTCGAGCTGGGAGTTGTCCGGGAACGGGAACCACGACGCGAAATACGCCGGGTTGACCCACGGGTCGCACAGAATGCTGCCCGCGGCCGTGTCGATCCGCATGCTCGCGTGGCCAGTGCCCGTGATCCGCACCGTTCAGCTCCCTCGGTTCACCCATATCCGACGGCATCGAAGGTACCGCCGGGTTGCCCGGATGCCCGCATCGGCCCCGTGTCAGACTGGACGGCAGATGTGTCCGTGCCTGAGGAGGAACCGACAGTGGCAGCCGAGAACGAGCCGGTTTACGCGCCCGACCAGCTCAAGCCGGGCAATCGCAAGGGCGCTCAGCGCGGCGCGATCGGCGCGGCCGTGGTCCTGCTGCTGTACCTGGTGGGAAACCACGAGGGCAACACCGAGAACATCTGGATCATCGGCATCGCCGTCGGGCTGATCGCCATCGTCATCATCGACGTCGTGCTGCGCCGCAACGGCCTGCGGCCGAACGACCAGTAACCCCCGGACACGAGCAAGGCCCGCTCCCCGACGGGGGCGGGCCTTTGCCGTACGTGCTCAGCGGTGGCGCAGCAGGATGTCCTTGACCTCGCGCAGGGCCGCGTCGACCTCGGCCTCGAAGTAGCCACCCGGAACCAGCCCGAACTGCAGCGTGTCGAGCTCGTTCTCGGGGACGGGCATCGGGCCGCGGCCGGTCATGGCCTGCAGGATGCTCTCGAACAGCCGGTCCACCTGCACCGGGTCGTAACCGCTGCCGAACCGGCGCGGCTGGAACGTGCGGCGCAGCTGATCGACCCGGTAGAGCTCGGGGCTGCCGCCGGGGCCGCCACCCATCGGGGGGCCGCCCATCGGCGGGCCGCTCATCGGGGGCGCGCTCATCGGCGACGGGCCGCCGAAGCCACCCCGGTCCCGGTCGGGCATGCGGATCTCGGCCGTCATGTCGGTCTTGCCGTGCCGGCCCGGCTCGAAGCCGTCGTAGCTGCCCGTGTCGTAGCCCGCCGGAGCCGGGGGCCGCTGCTGTTGCTGCGGCTGACCGTACCCGGGCTCCTCATAGCGGCCGTACGGGTCCGGAGCGGGCATCTGGGGGCGCTGCGGGAGCTGCTGCGGCTGCATCCGGTCCTCGCGGCCGTACGGGTCCTCGCGGGCGAACTGGCTCTCGCGGGCGTACTGGTCGTCGCGGGCGTACTGGTCCTCGCGGGCGAACTGCCGGTCGTCGCGGACCGGTGCGGGCAGGCGCTCGGTGGGCGGCGCGGACCGGCCCAGCGCCTGGCTCATCCGGTCGCCCGGCATGCCGCCCCGCATGGGCTCCGGCTGCATCCGCTCCGGGGTCATCCGGGGGTCGGAGGCCCGCCCGCCGCGGTCCTCGAACTCGGCCAGCTGTCGCTCGACCCGGTCCAGGTGCAGGTCCACCTGCCACTCGTCGTAGCCACCGAAGCGCACGCGGAAGACGACGTCGTGCACCTCCTGGGCACCGACGGGCGCCCCGGACTGCTCGCCGGCCAGGGTCGCCTCGACCCGGTCCAGGAAAGCGTCGACCTCGTCGACCTTGTAACCGCGGCGCAGCGCGCGCCGCCGGAAACGCTGTCCCTGACTCGTCACAACGTCTCCCAAATCAGCGTCCGCAGGGAACTGAGCCCCGTCATCGTGCCACCTCCGCGTCGGCGACGGCGCCCCCAGCGTCCACCACCGTCAGCTCGCTTGCGGCCAATTGGCCGCATGCACCGTCGATCTCCCGCCCCCGGGTGTCTCGGACCGTGGTCGCCACGCCCGCGTCGCGCAGCCGGCGGACGAACTCCCGCTCGACCGGCTTGGGGCTGGCGTCCCACTTGCTGCCCGGCGTCGGGTTGAGCGGGATGAGATTCACATGCGCCAGCTTGCCGTGCAGGAGCCGGCCAAGCAGGTCGGCACGCCAGGGTTGATCGTTTACGTCCCTGATCAGGGCGTATTCGATGGAGATCCGACGACCGGTCTGCGCCGCGTAGTCGAACGCGGCATCGAGCACCTCGGCCACCTTCCAACGCTGGTTGACGGGCACAAGCTCATCGCGCAGATCATCATCGGGGGCGTGCAGGGACAGCGCAAGAGTCACGGACAACCCTTCGGCGATCAACCGCCGCATTGCGGGCACGAGGCCCACGGTGGAGACGGTGATGTGCCGTTGTGACAGACCCAGGCCCTCCGGGGCCGGAGCCACCAGCCGGCGCACGGCCTCGATCACCCGCGGGTAGTTGGCCAGCGGCTCGCCCATGCCCATGAACACGACCCGGGACAGCCGCGGCGGCGACCCGGTCACCGCGCCGGAGGCGGCGACACCGGCGAGATAGACGACCTGGTCGACGATCTCCGCGACGGATAGGTTGCGGGTCAGGCCGGCCTGGCCGGTGGCGCAGAACGGGCAGGCCATGCCGCACCCGGCCTGGCTGGACACGCACGCGGTGATCCGGTCGGGATAGCCCATCAGGACGCTCTCGACCATGGCGTTGTCGTGCAGCTTCCACAGCGTCTTGCGGGTCGCGCCGTCGTCACAGGCCAGCTCGCGCTGCGGGGTGAGCAGCATGGGCAGCAGGTCTTCGGTGAGCTTGGCGCGCGACGCGGCGGGCAGGTCGGTCATCGCGGCGGGGTCACGCACCAGCCGCCCGAAGTAGTGGGTGGAGAGCTGCTGGGCACGGAACGCGGGCTCGCCGAGCTCGGCGACGGCGGCGCGACGGCCGGCCAGGTCAAGGTCGGCGAGGTGGCGCGGCGGCATCGCGGGGCGACGGCGGGTGACCACCGCGTCGGGGGTGTCGGGGCTGGTCGGGATGACCGGAAGAATCGTCATGGCGTATCCAGTCTCCCACGTCGGGCACACATGCCTACCCCGGCGGCGCGATGAGCCAGAGCAGCAGGAAAGCCGTCGGCACCGCGAAGAGGATCGAGTCGAGCCGGTCCATCAGGCCGCCGTGACCGGGCAGCAGGTTGCTCATGTCCTTGATGCCGATGTCGCGCTTGAGCATCGACTCCGCCAGATCGCCCACCACGGCGACCACCGAGAGCACGGCACCGAACAGCAGGCCCCAGTAGAACGGGACGTCGAGCAGGAAGTACGCCAGGGCGGAACTGCCGACAGCCGCCGCGACCACCGAGCCGGCGAAGCCCTCCCAGGACTTCTTGGGGCTGATCGTGGGGGCCATCGGGCGCTTGCCGAAGAAGACGCCGGCCGCGTAACCGCCGGTGTCCGACAGCACCACCGCGAGCAGGGTGATCAGGACCCGGTAGTGGCCGTCGTCGGGCTTGGCCAGCAGCACGCCGAAGCTGAGCAGGAACGGCACGTAGACGGCGATCAGCGCGGTGGCGGCGAAGTCCTTGCCGAGACCCTGGGGGCCGTCGGCCACCCGCCACAGCAGCGTGGCCAGGACGGTGACCACCAGGCCGAGGATCAGCGCGTCGGTGCTGCCGTACCAGGCCAGGCCGGTCATCAGCACGCCGCCGGCGACCAGCGGGATCAGCGGCGGCCGGGCGCCGGTGACCTTGAGCGCCCGGACCATCTCCCAGATGCCCAGGCCGGCGGCGAGCGCGATGACCCCGAGGAAGGCCTGCTTCCAGACGAACAGGGAGGCCAGGACGACCAGGATCATGCTGACCCCGACCGCGATGGCGGCGGGCAGGTTGCGGCCCGCGCGGCCGGCCGGCTTCACCGGTGGCTTGCCGCCACGCCCGGCGCGGCGCCGGCCCGGCCCACGGGATCCCTCCGCTTCGGTCGCGGTCAGCTCCCACTCGGCCTGGGACGTCGAGGTGGCGGCCACCGGCGGATCCCAGGGCGGGGCGACCGGCTCGGGGCCGGGCGTGAAGGCGTTCCACACCGGGCCGCTCTCGGCTGCCTCCTGGGCGGCCTGGCGGCGGTGCGCGGCGTACGGGTCGGGCTCCTCGGCGGGCCCGTCGAGGCCGTACGGGGCCGGGACGTCGGGTTGCCCGGACGCCCGGCCACCGGAAGGGGTCTGCCCACCGCGGGGCTCGAGGTACGACATCAGACCTCGAGCAGCTCTGCTTCCTTGTTCTTGACCAGCTCGTCGACCACCGCGACATAGCGGTGCGTGACGTCGTCGAGCTCCTTCTCGGCGCGGCGGCCGTCGTCCTCGCCGGCCTCGCCGTCCTTGACCAGACGGTCGAGCTGCTCCTTGGCCTTGCGGCGCACGTTGCGGATCGCCACGCGCCCCTCCTCGGCCTTGGTGCGGGCCACCTTGATCATCTCGCGGCGGCGTTCCTCGGTCATCTGGGGCAGGTTGATCCGCAGCTGCGTACCTTCGTTGTTGGGGTTGACCCCCAGGTCCGAGTCGCGGATCGCGCGCTCGATCGGGCCCAGCTGGGACGCGTCGTACGGCTTGACGATCACCATGCGCGGCTCCGGCACGCCGACCGAGGCCATCTGGGTGATCGGGGTCAGGGCGCCGTAGTAGTCGACGACGATCTTGGAGAACATCGCCGGCGTGGCACGGCCCGTACGGATCGCGGCGAACTCCTCCTTGGCGTGCTCGACCGCGCTCTCCATCTTCTCTTCGGCCTCGAAGAGGGTCTCGTCGATCACCGCTCCGTCGCCTCCTTGTTCCTCGTGGTCGTTGCGAAAGTGTGGGGTAAGCGCGGGATCACGTGGTGATCAGGGTGCCGATCTTCTCACCGCTGACGGCGCGGACGATCGTGTCGTCGCCCTGGGCGCCGAAGACCAGCATCGGCAGGCCGTTCTCCTCGCAGAGGCTGAACGCGGCCTGGTCGGCGACGCGCAGGCCCTGCTGGAGCACGCTGGCGAAGGTGATGTGGTCGATCTTGCGGGCGTCCGGGTCGGTCCGCGGGTCGGCGGTGTAGACCCCGTCGACGCCGTTCTTGCTCATCAGCACGAGATCAGCGTGGATCTCCAGCGCGCGCTGGGCGGTGACCGTGTCGGTGGAGAAGTACGGCATGCCGGCGCCGGCGCCGAAGATGACGACGCGGCCCTTCTCGAGGTGCCGGATGGCGCGCAGCGGGATGTACGGCTCGGCGACCTGGGCCATCGTGATCGCGGTCTGCACCCGCGTCTCGATGCCCTCCTTCTCGAGGAAGTCCTGCAGGGCCAGGCAGTTCATGACCGTGCCGAGCATGCCCATGTAGTCGGCCCGGTTGCGGTCCATGCCGCGCTTCTGCAGCTCGGCGCCGCGGAAGAAGTTGCCGCCACCGACGACGACCGCGATCTGCACGCCGCGGCGGGTGGCCGTGGCGATCTGCCGGGCGATGCCCTGCACGACGTCGGGGTCGACACCGACCGCGCCGCCGCCGAAGACCTCACCGGAGAGCTTCAGCACGACCCGCCGGGGCCGCTCGGCCCGGGGCGCCGTGACCTCGTCCATCACGACAGCCTGCTCGGTCACCATCGTCATGCCGGTCCGCCCTTTCCTTCGCTGACTCCGAGACCCTATGTGACGGGGAGGCCGGGCGCTTGTCTCGCGTCCCGGCCTCCCGCGCAGTGCGCTGGTGCCTGGATTACTCCTGGCCGACCTCGAACCGGACGAAGCGGGTGACTTCGATCCCGGAATCGGCGGTGACCTGCTTGACGGTCTTCTTGTTGTCGGTGACCGACGGCTGCTCCAGCAGGACGAAGTCCTTGAAGAACGAGTTCACCCGGCCCTCGACGATCTTGGGCAGCGCCTGCTCGGGCTTGCCCTCCTCGCGCGCGGTCTGCTCGGCGATGCGACGCTCCGACTCCACGGTCTCGGCGGGCACCTCCTCGCGGGTGAGGAACTTCGGCCGCATGGCGGCGATCTGCATGCCGACCGCGCGGGCGTCGTCGTCGCCGGCCTCGTCGGTCTTGCCGGTGTACTCCACCAGCACGCCGACCTGCGGCGGCAGGTCCTGCGCCTTGCGGTGCAGGTAGACCGCGACGTTGCCGTCGAGGATGGCGAAGCGGTTGAGCACGATCTTCTCGCCGATCTTGGCCGAGAAGTCCTGGATCACGTCGGCCACGGCGCGGCCGTCGGCCAGCGTGGAGGCCAGCAGCGCGGCGGCGTCGGCCAGCTTGGCCTGCTCGCCGTGCTCGACCAGGGTCTGACCCAGCGCGACGAAGTCGGGGGTCTTGGCGACGAAGTCGGTCTCGCAGTTGAGCTCGAGCAGCGCCTTGCCGGAGTGCGCCACGATGCCGTTGGCGGCGGTCCGGCCGGCCCGCTTGCCGACGTCCTTGGCACCCTTGATGCGCAGGAACTCGACGGCCTGGTCGAAGTCACCGTCCGACTCGTCGAGCGCCTTCTTGCAGTCCATCATGCCGGCGCCGGTGAGGTCGCGGAGCTTCTTCACGTCCGCGGCGGTGTAGTTGGCCATGACTCTCTCTCGATGCTTGAGGTCCGGGATCTTCCGGGGGCCGGCCGCCGCGGGGCGGCGGCCGGCGTCCTTGAGGTGTTACTCCGCGGTGGCGGCGACGGGCTCGGCAACCGCGGTCGGGTTGTCCGGAACGGCGTCGACGGCCGAGGTGGCGTCGTTGCCGGCAACGGCGGGCGCGGCTTCCCCGGCGACCGGCGCGGTGGCGGTCTCGGTGTCAGCGGCCTTCTTGTCGGCGCCCTCGTAGAGGTCGCGCTCCCACTCGGGCAGCGGCTCACCGGCGGCGACGGTGCCCGGCTCGGGCTTGTCGTCGGCGTTGCCGCGGTTGCGGCCGGAGCGCTTGATCAGACCGTCCGCGACGGCGGCGGCGATGACCTTGGTCAGCAGCTCGGCCGAGCGGATCGCGTCGTCGTTGCCCGGGATCGGGAAGTCGACCTCGTCCGGGTCGCAGTTGGTGTCCAGCACCGCGATGACCGGGATGCCCAGCTTGCGGGCCTCGTCGACGGCGATGTGCTCCTTCTTGGTGTCGACGACCCAGATCGCCGACGGCACCTTCGTCATGTCCCGCAGACCACCGAGGGTCTTGGTGAGCTTGGTCTGCTCACGGAACAGCTGAAGGGTCTCCTTCTTGGTGTAGCCGGCGGCGGTACCGGTGAGGTCGCCGATCGCCTCGAGCTCCTTCATGCGCTGGAGCCGCTTGTACACCGTCTGGAAGTTGGTCAGCATGCCACCGAGCCAGCGGTGGTTGACGTACGGCTGGCCCACGCGGGTCGCGTGCTCCGCGATCGCCTCCTGGGCCTGCTTCTTGGTGCCGACGAAGAGGATGTGGCCACCCTCGGCGACGGTGTCCCGCACGTAGGCGTAGGCCTTCTCGATGTAGTCGAGGGTCTGGCGCAGGTCGATGATGTAGATGCCGTTGCGCTCCGTCATGAT
This sequence comes from Actinoplanes sp. NPDC004185, assembly GCF_053603475.1. Classification (NCBI taxonomy): domain Bacteria; kingdom Bacillati; phylum Actinomycetota; class Actinomycetes; order Micromonosporales; family Micromonosporaceae; genus Actinoplanes; species Actinoplanes sp. NPDC004185. The sequence goes on from NZ_JBSGFR010000046.1 coordinate 39,221, forward strand.
GAATCGCTTCATCTTCGGATTCCAGCGCCGGGTCTGGTGCCCGAAGTGGACACCGCTCTCCAGCAGCTGACGCATGGTCACGACGGCCATGGTGAATTGCTCCCTGCTATTCCCTGGTTGTCACGCTCACCGGCGGTGTGCGTCCTGGCGCCCGGTCGCCGGCCCAGGCGGGCCCGAAAGGATCGGGACCAGGGAGGACCGTCGCTGACGGCTCATGACCCTCGCCGGACAGGTGCAGCCGGTGAGTGATCAATCATGGCTCGTGCAGAAGGCGCGCGAAGTCGACCGCACGGGGCGGTCGCCGTCGACAAGCATACGCCGTGAGCGACGCGGCCCGCTTCCGGGCGGACGCCGCCCGAATTCCGGGCCTTTTGTCGGATTAAGCGACGGCGAGCGCGGCGGCCAGCAGCAGGACCAGACCGATCGGAAGGTACGCGAGCGGCGGGCGCAGCCAGGCCTCACGAGCACTCGCCCGGCCGGCACCGGCCAGCGAGTACAACCCGAAACCGGTCAGCGGAAGCCCGAGGGTCAGCAGAACCGCGGGCACGACGCCCCGGGCAGTGGCGTCGTCGATGAACGCGGCCCGGATCAGCAAGAGCAACGCCGGGATCAACAGGACGACGGTGACGCCGGCGAACATCATGGCCGAAACCGGACGGCGCGAGCGGTACACCGGGTCAGGGGCTCCGGCGCGCACGCCTCCGCCCGTCATCGGAACCATGCTGGTCGGCTCGTTGTAGGGGGAGGCCGCCGGCGGCGGGGGCTCCGGCGTGGCGCCGTACGTGGTGGTCGTGGTGACCGTGGACACGGCCGGGGCGTCGGCGAGCGACGTGGCGCCGCTGCTCGGCCGGACCGCCGGATATTCCGGGCCGCGTACGGGGATCCGGATCGAGCCGGAATCGGCGGACGACAACGCGTGGCTGCCGGAGGTCGTCACCGGATCGGGGGACGCATAACCGGCCGGTGGCGCCGAGTACGGGTCGGCGGAGCGCTGGTCCGGCAACCGGAACGCACCACTGGGACGCTCGTGCACAGCCGAGTCGTACGGGTTCGTCTCGGGCACCTGAGCTGCGTACGGGCTCGGGACCTCGGTTGCCCGCTGCCCCGTGTACCAGCTGGGTTCCGGCTCTTCGGCGTACCGGCGATGTCCTTCCACGATTTCGCACCGTAGGTGACGCGGGGTCCGGATGCCACCGCTGGGACTTATCAGATGCCGACGATGACGCTGCGGTTATCCACAATCGCCCTCTGTCCACAACCGGTCCCGCGCGAGGACCCCCGGATGCGCGACGGTCGCCGCCATGACAACCGAGAGAAGGGCGGTCGGCGCGTACGGCGAGCGACTGGCCGAACGGCATCTGCGCGATCAGGGCCTGGTGGTGCTCGCCCGCAACTGGCGCTGCGCCGACGGTGAGGTCGACCTGATCCTGCGCGACGGTGACGACGTCGTCTTCTGCGAGGTCAAGACCCGCCGCGGCGCCTCCTTCGGCACGCCGGCCGAAGCGATCCGCCCGGCCAAGGTCCGTCGCCTGCGCCGGCTGGCGGCCCGCTGGCTCGAGCAGGCGGGAGTGCGCCCCCGGGAGGTCCGCTTCGACGTCGTGGCGGTGCTCCCCCAGCCGCGCGGAGCGACCGTGGTCGAGCACGTCCGAGCGGCGTTCTAGGTGAGCTACGCGCGGGTGCTGTGCGTCGGGCTCGTCGGCGTCGAAGGACACCTGGTCGAGGTGGAGGCGGACCTGTCGCCCGGCCTGCCGGCGGTCGTCCTCACCGGCTTGCCGGACACCGCGCTGCACGAGGCCCGCGACCGGGTGCGGGCGGCGGTGGTGAACTCGGGTCAGAACTGGCCCAACCGGCGCATCACGGTGAACCTGCTGCCGGCCACGGTGCCCAAGCACGGCAGCGCGTTCGATCTGGCGATCGCGTGCGCGCTGCTGGCCGGGGCGGGCGAGCTGCCACCGGCACCGCTGGAGGGCGTGGTGGTGCTGGGCGAGCTCGGCCTGGACGGCGCGGTGCGGCCGATCCGCGGGGTGCTGCCGATGGTGGCGGCGGCCGCGCGGGCGGGGATCAGCCGGGTGATCGTGCCGCTGGGCAACGCCCGCGAGGCGACGGTGGTGCCCGGGATGACGGTGCGCGGGGTCGACTCGCTGCACCGGCTGGTCGCGTACGTCCGGGGCGAGGACCGCCTGCTGGAGCCGCCACCCGCGCAGCCGGCGCCGGCCTCCGGCGGACCCGACCTGGCCGACGTGGCCGGGCAGGAGCTGGGTCGATACGCGCTCGAGGTGGCGGCGGCCGGCGGCCACCACCTCGCCTTGATCGGGCCGCCCGGCGCGGGAAAGACCATGCTGGCCGAGCGCCTGCCGTCACTCCTGCCCGAGCTGGACGACACCTCGGCCCTGGAAGTGACAGCGCTGCAGTCGATCGCGGGCGTGCTCCCACCGGACGGCGGCCTGGTACGCCGCCCGCCGTTCCAGGCACCCCACCACAGCGCGAGCCTGGCGGCGCTGGTCGGCGGGGGTTCGGGCCTGGCCCGGCCGGGCGCGCTGTCATTGGCGCACCGCGGGGTCCTGTTCCTGGACGAGGCCCCGGAGTTCGCCAACGCGACCCTGCAGGCGCTGCGCCAGCCGTTGGAGAGCGGGCGGGTGCGGCTGGCCCGGGCCCGGGGCAGCACCGAATATCCGGCCCGGGTGCAGGTGGTGCTGGCGGCGAACCCGTGCCCGTGCGCGAACCCGGCGGGCGACCAGTTCTGCGTGTGCTCGGCCACGGCCCGCCGCCGGTACCTGGCGAAACTGTCCGGCCCCCTGCTCGACCGGATCGACATCCAGATCCGGATCCAGCCGCTGAGTGCCGCCCAGCTGATGACGACCGCCGGCCCCGCCGAGTCATCGGCCGTGGTGGCGGCCCGGGTGGCCCGAGCGCGGGCGGCGGCCGCCGAACGGTGGTCGGAGGCGGGGTGGCGGGTGAACGCGGAAGTGCCGGGTTCGCACCTGCGGCGGCCGCCGTGGCGACTCGCGGCGAAGGACACGGCGGCGTTGCGGGCGGGGCTGGACCGGGGGTCGCTGTCGGCGCGGGGATTCGACCGGATCCTGCGACTCGCCTGGTCTATCGCGGATCTGGACGGGCGGGACCGGCCGACGGGCCCGCACGTCCACGAGGCGGCACAACTACGAATGGGAGAGGCCCATGACCGAAGAGACCAGACCTGACCAGCAGCTGTCACCCTCCTCGCCCCGGGATGCCCGGCAATCCGCGGCGCTGACCTCGCCACGGGTCGTTGCGGAGTCTGGTGCGGCGCGGGATCCGGCCGCATCGGGCGCGGAGCTGGCACCAGTCCTCCCGCTGTGGCCGGAGGGCGGGTCGAGGGCCTTGACCAGGTGGCCGCTCGGCGGGCGGCACCGCCGCAGACGCCGGCCCTGGCTGACCCTCACCTCCCCGATCCCGTCCGGGGACGACGACGGCGGGAGGGCGGCATGAGCGGGTCGCGACCCGGCGACGACGCCGACCGGATGGCGCGGGTCGCCCTCACCTGGCTGGCCGAGCCCGGCAACCGGGCCGTGTGGCAGCTCGTGCAGGCGGGAGGGGCCGAGGCCACACTCCATCGGCTGCTGGAGGGGGACATCCCGGAGTCGACATTGCGCGCCGCTGTCATCTCCCGGTCGAGCGCCGGCGACCCGCGCAGGCTGGCCGAGGCGACGCTGCGCCGGGCCGACCGGCTGGGCGCTCGCGTGGTGGTCCCCGCCGATCCGGAGTGGCCGGACGGCGTGGACACCCTCAGCACCCTCGAACTCGACGGCGGCGACCGGATCAACCGTGACGTCCGCCCGCCGCTGTGCCTGTGGGTCCGGGGCGCGCGGCGGCTCGACGAGGCATTCGCTCGTTCGGTCGCGGTGGTGGGCGCCCGCGCGGCGACCAGCTACGGCATCCACGTGACGAACGAGCTCGCGTACGGGCTGGCCGACCACGGCTGGACGGTGGTGTCCGGCGGCGCGTTCGGCATCGACGCGGCGGCGCACCGGGCGGCGCTGACGGCGGACGGGCTGACGGTTGCCGTGCTGGCGTGCGGGGTCGACCGGCCGTACCCGGTGGGGAACTCCGCCATGTTCGAGCAGATAGCGGAAAGCGGTCTGCTGATGAGCGAGTGGCCGCCGGGCTCGGACCCGCTGAGGCACAGGTTCCTGATCCGCAACCGGGTCATCGCGGCGGCGACAGTGGGAACGGTCATCGTCGAGGCGGCCGCCCGCAGCGGCGCGGTGCAGACCCTGAGCAGGACGGTCGCGCTGGGGCGGCGGGCCATGGTCGTACCGGGCCCGGTGACGTCAGCGATGTCGGTGGGCTGTCATGAGCTGTTGCGCCGGCATCCGGAGACGGTCGTCGTGACCGGCCCGGCCCAGGTGCTCGAAGAAGTCGGCCGGATCGGCGAGTACCTGGCAGAGATACCCCGGGGCCGGGATCACGCCCGGGACGACCTGGACGAGGATTCCGCGCTGGTGCTGGAGGCGATCCCCCGCCGCGGAACGGTCGGCCCGGAGGAACTGGCGGCCAGGGCGGGGCTGGGCGTACGCACGGTGCTGCGCCGGCTCTCCCTGCTGGAGATGGCCGGCCTGGTGGTACGCCGGAGCGACGGCGTGGCACTGGCCCGCCCGGCCAGACGAGCGCCGCCGGATCCGGTGTAGACGGCGGCGTCAGGCCTCGGCGTCGTCGACGTCCCGCCGGTGCGCCTTCATCCAGGCCTCGACGTCCTCGGTCGCCCACACCTTGCCCTGGGCCAGATCGGCGACAGGCGCGGGAAAGTCCGCCCTGCTGGTGATCTGGTACGCGCGCTGACGACTGACCCCACCCAGGCGAAGGCGGATCTCGTGCGCGCCCATCAATCGAATCGGCTTGCTTCCCACATGATCGACCGTAGACGTATGACTATTAGTCATGGGTCAACTTCGCAAAGGACAGCTAGTCGCTCGTCAACTACGGTGACCGCATGACTTCCCAAGCCGACCGTCCGCCGGTTGGTCGCGGGTTCACGGCCATTGCGCACGGGCGCAGCCTCGAGAGCCGGAAGCCGGATGGCCAACCCTGACAATCGGACCCCCGGAAAGGCGGCCGGATGAGCATTCGTCGCAGGCGGCGTCTTGACCCGGTCCCGCACGAGCCGTCCCACAAACGCGTCTGGCGATCGTGGTGGCGACGTTGCTCGTGCGGACTCTCAGCCCCATGTGTGGACCGCCTGGTCCCCGCACCACGACTGCCGTTCCCTCCGGCCCGGAACAAACGAAATGCACCGGTCACCCGCCTGCAGCCGGGCGGCGACACCAGAAGTGTCAGCATGCCGGACGTCGCGAGTGCCTGGCACCACCAGGCGAGCTGGCCAGCAAGCGCACCGACCGGGCCCGGCACCGCTCGCGCACCGGCCCACTCGGCGCACCAGGTCACCACACACGGCGTCGCTCACGCGGCAACGCACGAGGTCGCTCAGGCAGCCACATACGAGGTCGCTCAAGCCGCCACGCACGAGGTCGCCCAGGCCGCCACATACGAGGTCGCCCAGGCCGCCAATTCCGGGGCGCGCAAAGCCCATGTCGAAGCGCCCCCACCCGGCAGTTACGTGACGCTGACACATCTCAGCAACAGCCGACCAGAAGCGACCGGCAACGCTGCAGATGCTCCCTACCCGGATGTCACCACGCCGCCGATTCCCCACCCCACCGCGCAGATCGGCGGGTTGTTCGACGGGCTGCTGCTGGTCGACCCCGGACTGTTGACCCCAGGGTGGTGGCGCCCAGAGCCGGACCTCGACCCAGGCGAGGACACCCGGCGGACGTGCGCCGGCGTCCCCCGCCTGTCCGCCCGCTGAGCGCCCGGTCCGGAGCCGGCACCGGTCGCTACTCCGCTACGCCTTCGACCGCGAACTCCCCACGCAGAAAGGAACATCGTCATGCCGTCAGCGGAGCCGACGCGGCTCACCGACGATCTGTGGCTCGCCGCGCACGACGGCGTCAAAGGCGCTTGCTTGATCGGTGACTGGCCGCTCGGGGTCGGGCTGGCCACCGGGCTGCTGGCCGAGCTGATCCACGGCCGGTTCCTGGAGCTGCGCGAGGGCGAACTGTTCCGCACGCAGGACGGGGCGGCCGCCCTGCCGAGCGATCCGGCGCTGCGCCCGGTGCTGGTCACCATGCAGGCCGAGGAGCAGACCTGGCCTCCCCAGCCGGCCCCGGCGCAGGTACGGGCGACAGCGCACGAGGAGCAGTGGGGACCACGGGCCTGGGAACGCGGTGCCTGGCCACCGCCGGTGCAGCAGGAGACCCGGCACCGCCGGCCCGGCCACCCACTCAACGCGTGGATCTCTTACCTGGCCTACGACAGCCGCGCGGAGGCCCGAGTTCTCGACCGGCTGTCCCGCACCGGCCTGGTCCAGCGGGAAGAGCACCGCCGGCTGTTCGGCGGCACCACGGTGCGATACGTGCCCTTCGACTCGTACGCGTCCGGGACACCGGCGAACTCCATCACGCACGCCGTGCAGACCGGACGAGCCCTGCCCAGGGCCGACGTCATTCTCGCCGGTCTGTTCCTGGCCACCGGGCTGCACCACCACGCCCTGGCCACGCTGTCGCCGTACGAGCGGTCCTTGCTCACCCAGCAGATCCAGACCGGTCTGGCCGACCCCCACGAGCCCGGCATCAGAGCGATGTTGCGCGAGCTGCTGCACGCGGCCGACGCCGCGATCGGCGAGGCCGCCATGCGCTGACCACCCCACGCATCTCCTTACCCCTCAACCCTTTTGCAGGAGGAACCCCCGGTGTCCGCACCTCCCTCTGTCGTCCAGACCAGCGTCTCCTACGCGCTCGCACGTAACCGGCTCGGCCCGTTCGCCATCGGCTCAGCCATCGCCTCGTCCGTGGCCCCGCTGACCGTCATCACCCTCGTCGTGCCCCTCGCCCTGGCGGCGACCGGACTGCTGGGCTTTCCGATCGCGATCATCGCCGTCGCCGCCATCCTGATGATCTACGCCGTCGGCTACCTCGCCATGGCCCGGCACATCCCCAACGCCGGCGCGTTCTACGCCTACGTCGCCCACGGCATCGGCCGCCCGTTCGGCGTCGGCACCTCCTGGTTCGCCCTGGCCACCTACACCAGCTTCCAACTCTGCTGCTACGGCGCGTTCGGCGCCGCCATCGGCGCACCCCTGCTCAGCGACTGGCTCGGCTTCGACGTGCACTGGTTCATCCCGGCCGTCCTCGCCTGGGCCCTGGTCGCCCTCCTCGGCGCCAACGAGGTCAAACTCTCCGGCTACGTCCTGGTCTTCCTCGTCATCGCCGAAACCGCCCTGGTCGTGCTCTACAGCCTGGCCATCATGTTCACCTCCGGCTTCACGTTCTCCGGCCCGGCCATGAACATCAGCGACCTGTCCGGACCCAGCCTCGGCGTGCTCATCGTGCTCGGCGCGACCTCGTTCGCCGGCGTCGAACAATCGGTGGTCTACATCGAGGAAAGCAAAGACCCCCGACGCACCATCCCGACCGCCACCTACGTCACCATCGCCGTCATCGGCGCCGCCTACGCCCTCGCCTCCTGGGTGCAGATCTCCGCCGCCGGACCGAAGCCCATCGACCGGGCCGCCGCCGAAGGCGCCGACCTGTTCTTCAACGAAGCCACCGTCATGCTCGGCCACGCCGCCGTCACCGTCGGGAAGATCCTGCTCGGCACCGGCCTGATCGCCGCGCTGCTGGCCTTCCACAACGCCATCGCCCGCTACACCTTCGCCCTCGGCCGCGAAGGCGTCCTCCCCCGGCTGTTCGGCCGCACCACCATCAAAGGCGCACCCCGCAACGCCTCCCTGGCCCAGACCACCCTCGCCCTGGCCGTGCTGATCCTCTACGCCATCGCCGGCTGGGACCCCCTCGTGCAGTTGTTCTACTGGGGCTCCACCACCGGCGGCCTGGGCATCCTGCTGCTCTACACCCTGACCAGCATCGCCGTCATCGGCTTCTTCACCGGCAACACCCATGGCGAAAACCTGTGGCAACGCCGCATCGCACCCCTGCTCGCCACCACCGTCCTGCTGGTCGTCGCCTACCTCGCCATCGACAACCTGGCCGGCCTCTACGGCGTCACCCCCGGCACCGGCCCCGCCCGGATCGTGCCCATCGCTCTACTGACGATCTTCGGCGCCGGCACCGCCTGGGGCCTGATCCTGCGGCGCACCCGGCCCGACGTCTACGAGGGCATCGGCCGCGGTGCCCGCAGCGCCACCGCCTCGTCCTCCGGCCTGTCCGCCATCCTCTGACCGAAAGGACCCACCCGCATGACCAGCACCGACACCACCCCGACGCTGCGCCTCGCCGGGCCGGACGACATCGACACGGTGGCCGACATCATCGCCGACGCGTTCGACCACTTGAAGGTCATCCACTATCTCGTCCCCGACCCGTCCCGGCGCCGGACGATCACCCGGGACTGGTACCGCCTCTACGTCACCCACGCCATCAACGGCGCGGGACAGGTCGTCGTGACCACAGACGCCGGCGCCGCCGCCGTCTGGTTCGACCGCACCCACGAAGCGCACGAGCCCGAGGGGTACGAGAAACACCTGGCCGATCTCGCCGGGGAGCACCTGCCCCGTTTCCAGCACCTCGATCTGCAGATGGAAGCCCACCACCCCACCGACCCGCACTGGCACCTGCTGTTCCTCGCCGTACGCCCCGACCGGTGGAGCCACGGGCTGGGCAGCCGGCTGATGGACCACACCCACAGCCGGCTCGACACCGACCGCACCCCCGCCTACCTGGAAGCCACCGGTCTGCAGAACCGGGCCCTCTACCGGCGGCACGGCTACCGGGACATGGACCCGCCGGCCATCACGGTCACCGGCGACACCGTGCTGTACCGCATGTGGAGACCTGCGCGGAACGGCTGACGACCCCACGCCCCTCCCCAGGCCATGCCCGACGCTCGACCTAGGACCCCGATCGCCATGACGAAACCCTCACCCGATCCGCGCGACCCCGACGCCCTGATCGCGGAGCGGCGACGTGACCTCACGCGTCACGTCGCCGCCTACGGCGAGAGTCCGATCGACGTAACCCGTCCGTCGCCGGCCCGCCGCTACAACGATCTGCAGGGCGGCAAGGACAACTTCCGGGCCGACCGTGACTCCGCCGCGACTTTGCAGCAGGCCTTGCCCAGCATCCGCCTGGCGGCCAGGGAACTACGCCGGTGCATGGAACGTCAGGTCGCCTACCTCGCCGAGCAGGGCGTGCGACAGTTCCTCGACATCGGATGCGGGTTGCCGCAGGAGCCGAACGTGCACGAGGTCGCCCAAGCCGTCGACCCCACCAGCCGCATCGTGTACGTCGACTGCGACGAACTGGTCGGCTCCCACTCCCGCGCGCTGCTCATCGGCAGCCCGGAAGGCACGATCCAGTTCCTGGACGGCGACCTGACCGACATCGGTACGGTCCTGAGCCACGAGACCACCCGCGAGGTGCTCGACTTCAGCCAGCCGATCGCGGTGCTGCTCCTGGCCGTGCTGCACTTCATCGTCGACGACCAGCGGGCCCACGCGGCGGTCGACCAGATCAGAGCCGCCCTGGCCCCCGGCTCGTACGTGGCCCTGACCCATGTCACCTACGACCCGCTCGAACCGAGGACGGCCGCGCAGCTCGCCGAGCTGGCGGACAGCAGGGACCACGGACCGTTCAAGGCACGCACTCGCCAGGAGGTCGCGGCGTTCCTCCACGGTTTGGAGCTCGTCGAGCCGGGCTTGGTGTCGACCGTCGAGTGGCGCCCGGAGCGCGACCCGCAGCCGGAGGCCACCCCCTACCAGGCGGTCGCGTATGCCGCGATCGGCCGCCTGCCGTGATCATCACCGCGACGTCCGCGGCACCCACACCGCCACGGCCGCGACCGCGCTTCGGCACAGCTTTCGCGCTACCCGCCCGTTCCCTGATCACGTCGGTAGTTGTAGACGATGAAGCCGCTGTAGTCCGCCAAGGTGTCGTACAGCGCCCGCCCATCGCGATTGTCCAACGTGGTGTTCCAGTACAAACGGGGCGCGTCGTGTTCTTCCGCGTCCCGAGCGACCCAGTGCAGGATGGCCCTGGCCACGCCCTGCCGCCGGGCCTGCGGAGCCACGAACAGATCGGCCAGATAACAGCGGCCGGCTCCCCACAGGCTGGTGTGGAAGTAGTAGTGAGCCAGACCCACCATCGTCCCGTCGAGCCGGGCGGCGACCCCGCGGATCTCGTCGCGGGCGACCATCCGGCGCCAGGTCCGGTCATAGAGTTCGTCACTGATCTCGGTGCCGAAGTGCTCGTTGTAGCGCCGGGTGAGAGCCTCCCACTCAGCGTGATCCTCTTCGGTCAAGAGGCTGATCTCCACCATCCCGCCCCTCCTCACCACAGGTAACCGTCTGACCGGCAATACGATGACGTACCGTAAAGGTCATGATCGACCCCTCGGCTGATCGCGCGGTTTTCCGCCAGCTCGCCGATCTCCTGCGCGACCAGATCCAGTCGGGCGCCCTCGCACCCGGCGAGCCGCTGCCGAGCGAGTTGCGGCTGGCCCAGGAGCACGGCATCAGCCGCACCACCGTGCGTCAGGCGATCGGCCAGCTCCGCACGGAGGGCCTGGTCACGGTCGACCGCCCACGAGGGACCTTCGTCCGTGTCCCGGAGCCGACCGAGCTCATCACCTTGCGCCGCGGCGAGAAAGCCGGCGCCCGCATGCCGACCGACGCGGAGCGCCGTGCCTACCGGCTGGCCGAAGGCGTGCCGGTCCTGGTGATCACGGCACCGGACGGCACCACGACCGTGCACCCGGCGGACCGGGTCCAGCTGACCCGCCCCTGAGCCGGGTGCGGCCCTTCACTTCCGAGTCCGGCGGCGGTATCCGTGGGTCGCATCCCACGACTCGATGACCAGGTGATCCGCGGGCACCCCGAGATAAGTGAGGGACGCCTCCGTCACGTCGACCCGCAAGTAGCCTGCCCCCGGCACCGGCTCCTCCCCTGGCGGCGGCATCTCCACCGCTTTGCCGGCCAGCTTCGCGTCGCCGAGCCACTTCTCCGGTGCGTCCACCGGCGGCTCGAGGGTCGGGCTGTGCACCGCTATCCGCGGATCGCGCCGCACGTCGAGCAGCTTCATCGAGCCGCCCATCATGCCGAACGTCACTTCGCCGTTGTCGAACGTCAACTCCGTCGCACTGATCCGCGGCGCACCGTCCCGGCGCAACGTCGCGATCGTCTTGTTGGTCCCCGCGTCGAAGCGGGCCCGCACCTTCGCCGCGAACTCGGCGAACTCGTCCTCGATCTCCTGCCACCTCGCCATGCACCGACCCTATGAGCCGGGTCCGACAAAAATCAGAACAGGTTGTACTGCTCGATCGCGATCGTGAACCCGTGACCGGACTCGGTGTTCTCGCAGCGCATCGCCTTGCTGTCACTGCTGCACAGGAAGTCCCCGGCCCGGAGCGACTTGCCGTAGGCGAGCATCTGCTTCCCACCCAGCACAGTGTCACCAGCACACGTGAATGTCGCCTCTTCCGCCTGGTGCACGGAGATGCCCGACCCCCAGTCGAGATCGCAGTCAGCCGGCGCCGGCGGGGGCTGCCAGTTCTTGCGGACGATGTCGCAGCGGGCCCCCGACTCGTCCAGGTAGCAGCCGATGTTGCCGGACGGCGACACGAAGTTCGCCTCGCTGACCTTCTCCGGCGGCTCCGGCGACGGTGACGCGGCTCCCGGCGGCGGCGCGTCACCCAGCGCCGCGTTCGTGGCCACCGCCTGGGTGGTCGGCCGTGGCTCCACCGGATCCGGCGACGCCGAACATGCCGTCAGGACCGCCACCAGCATGATCGCCCCGCCCAGCCCGGCCCGTCCGCGCGCTGCTGACACGTCACCTCCCCAAGGCGGAATGATAAGGGCGTGGAGCAAGAACAGTGAGCACCCGTGACGTACACGAATCGCTGCCGCCCGCGATGCGTTCCGCGGTCGACGACTTCGCGGTGCACCTGGCCCGCGTCGACAACCGCTCGGCGCACACTGTGCGAGCTTATGTCGGAGATGTCGTCTCGCTGCTCGACCACGCTGCGGCTGCCGGGTGTGCCGCCCCGGCCGACCTGGACATCACGGTGCTGCGGGGCTGGCTCGCGCAGCGGATGACCGACGGCGCCGCGCGTACCTCTCAGGCACGTCGGGCCGCCGCGGCCCGGACCTTCACCGCCTGGGCGCACCGGTCCGGGCTCTGCCCGGCCGACGCCGGCGCGCAGCTGGCCAGCCCGAGGGCACACCGCGACCTGCCGTCGGTGTTGCGCGCCGACCAGGCGGCGGACCTGGTCGTCACCACGGCCGACCCCCATGCAGTACGCGACCGGGCGGTCCTGGAACTGCTCTACGCAACCGGCGTACGGGTCAGCGAGCTCTGCGGCCTGGACACGGCCGACATCGACGAGGGCCGCCGGGTGATCCGGGTCTTCGGCAAGGGCGCCAAAGAACGCATGGTCCCGTACGGCATCCCGGCCGAGAAGGCCCTCGACGACTGGCTGCGCCACGGCCGCCCGCCCCTGGTCCGTCCCGGCAGCGGCGATGCCGTCTTCCTGGGCGCACGCGGCGGCCGGCTCCAGCAGACCGTGGTCCGCCGGATCGTGGCCGCAGCCGCCCAGGCCGTGGGCCTGCCCCACACCAGCCCGCACGACCTGCGCCACTCAGCGGCCACCCACCTGCTGGACGGAGGCGCCGACCTGCGCGCGGTCCAGGACCTCCTGGGCCACTCCTCACTGTCGAGCACCCAGATCTACACCCACGTCTCCACCGAGCGCCTCCGCGCCGCCTTCAAGCAAGCCCACCCCCGAGCCTGACCCCGACCGCCGGCCAGCCACGACTCTCGGGTCGTCCCGTCTGGGGAACGGCCGCGACGGACCCGCCGCCACCACGTACGATCGGAGCGTGAGCGTCGGAGATCCGCCCCCGCCCATCCCGGGAGCGCGGCTCCTCTTCTCGCTCGACCCGGCCACCGCCTACCTGAACCACGGGTCCTTCGGTGCCGTCCCGATCGGGGTGCAGCGCGCCCAGCAGCGGTTGCGGGACGAGGTCGAGCGCAATCCGATGTCGTTCTTCGCTGCGCCGGGGCTGACCGACCGCATCGTCCATACCCGACGGCATCTGGCCGACTTTCTGGGCGCCGACCCGGACGGCAGCGCTCTGGTGCCGAACGCCACCGCGGCCGTCTCGCTGGTGCTGCAGTCGGTCCGGCTGACGTCCGGTGACGAGGTGCTGCTCACCGACCACGGCTACGGCGCCAACGCGTTCGCTGTGCGGCGGCAGTGCCGGCGGGACGGGGCCAGTGCGCGGACCGTCGCGTTGCCGCTGGATGCCTCCGACGGCGAGGTGGTGTCGCGGATCCGCGGGGCGTTGCGGCCCGGCAAGACCAAGCTGCTGATCATCGACCAGCTGACCTCGCCGACCGCGAAGGTGCTGCCGGTGCGCGCGATCGCCGCGGCCGCCCGGGAGCACGAGATCCCGGTGCTGGTCGACGCCGCGCACGTGCCCGGCATGCTGCCCGTCCGGGTCGACCGGCTCGGCGCCGACTTCTGGGTCGGCAACCTGCACAAGTGGGCCTTCGCCCCGCGGGGCACCGCCCTGCTCGCCGTCGCCCCCGGCTGGCGCCGGCGGATCGAGCCGCTCGTCGTGTCCTGGGAGCAAGAATCCGGTTTCCCGATGTCGGTGGAATCGCAGGGCACCATGGACTATTCGCCCTGGCTGGCCGCGCCGGCCGGGCTCTTTACGCTGCGCACCCTGGGCGTCGAAGCGGTGCGGCGGCACAACGCGGCGCTCGCGGCGTACGGTCAGCGGCTGGTCGGGGCGAGTCTCGGCCTGGCGCCCTCCGACCTGCCGGAACCCGGCGCGGCCGAGGCGGCCATGCGGATCCTGCCGCTGCCGTCGGGGATCGCCACGACGCAGCCGGAGGCGCATGCCCTGCGCCAGCAGATCGCCGACAAGCTGGCGACCGAGGTCGCGGTGAACGCCTGGGGCGGCCGCGGCTGGCTGCGGCTGAGCGCCCAGATCTACAACCGCCCGGAGGAGTACGAGAACCTGGCGGAACGCCTGCCACCCCTGCTGGCGTCCCTGCGCTGAAACCGCGATCACAGCGGCAGGAGCCGGACGCGCCCCAGCCCGAGCAGCGTCAGTGGGTCCAGGTAGTCCGCGCCCCGGCGCAGTCCCCAGTGCAGACAGGCCGCCTCGGGACACCCCGGATGACCGGCCGCCAGCGTGCCCAGCCGCTCCCCCGCCGCGACGATGTCTCCGGGACTGCGCGCCTCGACCACGACCGGCTCGTACGTCGTGCGCAGCCCGCCGGCGTGCGCCACGCTGACGACGCCGCGTCCCGCGACCTGACCGGCGAACACGACCGTCCCCGCACCGGCGGCCCGGACCACCGCGCCTGGCGCGGCCGCCAGATCCGTGCCGCGATGACCGGGCAGCCAAGGCTGCGGAGGCGGGTCGAACCGCCGCGCGACCCGCGCGGCATCGACCGGCCAGCCGAACTCTCCACCGGCGCGCCATCGGTCGACCGGCGCCGGGCCCGGGCCGGGCACGGAGGCCGGAGTGGGCCGCTCAAGAGCCGCCGGGAGGCCGGACAGGACCAGGAGGGCCGAAAGCAAGAGCACCATGCCAGGCATGGTGCTCTTCTGCGAGATGAGCCGCGACCCGCCCTGTGGACAACCGCGGCGCCCGGTCAGCTACCGCCGAAACCGGCCTCGTCCGGCAGCGAGATGTCCGGCTTCTCCAGCTCCTCCACGTTGACGTCCTTGAACGTCATCACGCGGACGTTCTTGACGAAGCGGGCCGGCCGGTACATGTCCCAGACCCACGCGTCATGCATCTCGACCTCGAAGTAGACCTCGCCGTCGGAGTTGCGGACGTGCAGGTCCACCTGGTTGGCCAGGTAGAACCGGCGTTCCGTCTCCACCACGTACGAGAACTGTCGGACGATGTCGCGGTACTCCCGGTAGAGCTGCAGCTCCATCTCGGTCTCGTACTTCTCGAGATCCTCTGCGCTCATCGCTTCTCGCCCTCCATGGCCTCATCTTCCCCCACCGGCACCGGCGGCCGAGGCTGCTCGCCCGACGCCACGCCGACGGTACCCTCCACTGCTGGCCAGAGCATCAGCGGCTCGGCGTCGACCCGGGGCAGATCCGCGGGGCGGCGGGCCCGAGGGGGCCGGTTGCCGCGCCCGGAGACGGCCGCCACGTTCACGTACGAGAAGCGGTGCTCCACGCAGGGACCGTGCCTGGTCAGCGCCGCGCTGTGCTCGTCGGTGATGTAGCCCTTGTGCACCGCGAAGCCGTAGTCCGGGAACTTGCCGTCCAGCTCCACCATCAGCCGGTCCCGGGTGACCTTGGCGAGCACGCTGGCCGCCGCCACACAGGCCGCCACCCGGTCGCCTTTCCACACCGCGAGGCCCGGTGCCCCCAGCCCGTCGACCGGGAAACCGTCGGTCAGGACGTACTCGGGGCGGGTTGTGAGCGACGCGAGCGCGCGGCGCATCGCGGCCAGGTTGCAGACGTGCAGGCCGCGGCCGTCCACCTCGGCCGGCGGGACGATCACCACCGACCAGGCCAGCGCCCGCGTGACCACCTCGTCGTAGACGCGTTCGCGGGCGGCCGCGGTGAGCAGCTTGGAGTCGGCCAGCTCGTCGATCTCGCCGCGCTTGCCCTCGGGCAGGATCGCCGCGGCGGCGACCAGCGGGCCCGCACAGGCGCCCCGGCCGGCTTCGTCGGCTCCGGCCACGTGCCGGAAGCCACGGCGCTGCAGCGCCCGCTCGAGGGCATAGAGGCCGCCTTCGCGGCGCACCACCGTCCGGGGCGGACTCAGCATCAGAGGACCTTACGCAGCAGGTCGGCGAGCCCGATCGGGAAGATCTGCTCGGTCGAGGTGTCGAGCTCGGCCAGGGACCACCAGCGGTGCGCGGTGATCGTGCGCTGCTCCTCGGGGTCGAAGCCGGTGGTGTCGACCTGCCACGAGTCGACCCGCAGCATGAAGAAGTCCTGGTCCTGGCGGTACTGCCGGTTGTCGTAGCTGAACTCGGTGGTCTCGTGGTGCACCGGCTCGCCCAGCTCGGCGGGATCGACCCGCAGACCGGTCTCCTCCAGCAGCTCGCGGGCCGCGCCCGGAGCGGGCGTCTCGCCCTCGTTCAGCCCACCGCCGGGTGTGAACCACCAGTGCTGGTCCGCGCGTGCCGGGTCACCGCCGCGCAGCAGCAGAACGCGCTCCGCGGCATCGATGAGAAGCACCCGGGCGGCCCGGCGGTCGATGAACGTCACGCCCCCAGCCTATTGCGCCGATGGTCGATCTTGACGCCGGGTCAGCGGCCGGCGCCGCGTCAGTTGGCCGGCGCCGGGTTCGGGACGTCGTCGAACTCCTTGGGCACGGAGAGCCAGGTCGCCCGGGACACCGGCCAGAAGATCGTGAACGCCCGGCCGACGATCGAGTCGGTCCGGATCGTGGCGGCCTGGATGTCCTTGGTCTGCTCCCAGTGCTCCAGGGAGTCGCCGGACGCGGAACGGTGGTCACCCATGACCCACAGCCGGCCGGCCGGCACGGTGATGTCGAACTTCTCGTCCGCTGCCGGGTCCTGCTGGCCGTCCGCGTCGGTGTAGATGAACGGCTCGTCCAGCGAGTGGCCGTTGATCATCAGGCGTTCCTGGTCGTCGCAGCAGACCACGTGGTCGCCGCTGACGCCGATGATGCGCTTGATGAAGTCCTCGCCCTCGGTGCCGCTCTGCCAGTCGGTCGGGGCCTTGAAGACCACGATCTCGCCTCGGCGCGGCTCGCGGAAGTCGTACACCAGCTTGTTGACCAGCACCCTGTCCCAGACGTTGAGCGTGTGCTCCATCGAGGGCGACGGGATGTAGAAGGTCTGCAACACGAAGAAGCGCACCAGGACGGCGACGAGGATCGCCACTCCCAGCAAGATCGGTAGCTCGCGCCAGAACGAACCGCTGCGCTTCGAGGACTCGGTGTGCTCGTCAATCACGATCGGAGCCTACGTCCCCGGGGCCGCAACCACAGTCCGGAACGCGCGGATACGCCGACACTTAAGAGGAACGGCAGCATAACGGCCGCGGTGGCGGGATCGGGGGCATGCCGGGGAGATTCACCGGGCGGGGCGGCCGCGATCGGATGCGCAGCCGCGTACGACTTCCAGTTGTCCGGCACGGAAAGGCTGGTGAAGTGGCTGGTGGGCCACACCACCACGAAGGCCCGGCCGATGATGTTGTCGATGGGTACCGGCCCCTGGCAGCGCGCGTCCTGCGACACCAGGCGGTGGTCGCCCATGACGAACATCTCACCCGCGGGGATGGTCACCTCGGCGAACCGGCGGCTGGTGCACTGCCGCGGATTCGGCGGCGCGTCCAGCGGCGAGTTCTCGAAGATGTACGGCTCGTCGATCGGCTCGCTGTTGACGGTGATCCGGCCCTGGTCGTCACAGCAGGCGATCTTGTCGCCGGGCAGGCCGATCACCCGTTTGATGAAGTCCCGTTCGCCCGGACGGCTGACGCCCACGAGGTCGCCGACGGTGCGGCCGAGCTTGGCGCCGAAGGTGTTGCTGATCGGCTCGGCCGGCTGCTCGGGCGCCCAGTTGTCGGTGCCGCGGAAGACCACGATCTCGCCGCGCAGCGGGTCCCGCATGTCGTAGACGACCTTGTTGACCAGGACGCGGTCCTTGATCGCGAGGGTGTTCTCCATCGAGCCGGACGGGATGTAGAACGCCTGCACCAGGAAGGTGCGGATCAGCACGGCCAGGCAGAAGGCCACCACCAGCAGCAGCGGCAACTCCTGCCAGAGGGGCATCTCCTTGCGCCGGATCACCCGCCCGCGGCGACGTCCGGAGGAGGAGGGTCGATACCCCTGCATCGGTTCCACGCTACGCATCTCCCGCCGCCGTCCGGTCGAACCGCCCCGGATACAGCACTACCGCCCGAGTTCCCCGGGTGGGGACATGACGGGCGGTAGTGCGAATGGTCCCGCTGAATTCCCATCCGTCACTGACGCAAGCGTAGTGCGCCCGCGCAGTAAACGTCAGTCCGAGTGAATACGGCCCGGACCGTCAGGGGGTTCAGCTGACCGTCTGCTTCTCGCGCAGCTCCTTGATCTTGGCCTTCTTGCCCCGGAGCTCACGCAGGTAGTAGAGCTTGGCGCGACGCACGTCACCGCGGGTCACGACCTCGATGCGGTCGAGCTGCGGGCTGTTGACCGGGTAGGTCCGCTCGACGCCGACGCCGAAGCTGATCTTCCGGACCTTGAAGGTCTCGCGCAGCCCGCCGCCCTGGCGGCTGATCACGACGCCCTGGAAGATCTGGACGCGGGAACGGTTGCCCTCGACGACCCGGACGTGCACCTTGACGGTGTCACCGGCCCGGAAGTCGGGGATGTCGGTGCGCCGCGACTGGGCGTCGAGCTGGTCCAGCGTGTTCATCGCTGCATCCTCGTCGTACTCAAAGCGCACCGGGAGTTCGATGCGCGATTGGGTGATTCTGACCCGCTGACATCGGTGCCGATGGTCGACATCGATGCACGGGGTCCTCGTCCGGCCGGCCACGGCGTGGGGCGCGAACGGCAACCTCACTACTTTGCCACACCCGGGGGCGGGATCTGAAATCCGGCCTCGTCCAGCGCGGCCCGGTCCTTCTTGTCGAGCAGCTCGGCCGGATAGGCGGCCAGCAGATCCGGCCGCCGGGCCGCGGTGCGCAGCAACGATGCGGTACGCCGCCAGCGCGCGATCCGGCCATGATCACCGGACCGGAGCACCTCGGGCACCGCCCTCTCCCGCCAGACGGCCGGCTTGGTGTAGACCGGCGCCTCGAGCAGGCCGGCCGCGTGCGACTCCTCGGTCAGCGACTCCGCGTTGCCCAGCACCCCGGGCAGCAGCCGGGTGATCGCTTCCATGATCACGATGACCGCGACCTCACCACCGAAGAGCACATAGTCGCCGAGCGAGACCTCACGAACCGGCATCCGCGCAGCCGCCTCGTCGAGGACACGCTGGTCGATGCCCTCGTACCGGCCGCAGGCGAAGATCAGGTGATCCAGAGCGGCAAGCTCGTGCGCGTCCGCCTGGGTGAACGGCTTGCCCACCGGCGACGGCACCACCAGCACCGACGAAGGACCGGCCACCGCATCCAGGGCCGCCGCCCACGGCTCCGGGCGCATGACCATGCCCGGGCCACCGCCGTACGGGGAGTCGTCCACCGTGCGATGCACATCCGAGGTCCAGGTGCGCAGATCATGCACGGACAGGTCGAGGATCCCGGCGCCGCGGGCCTTGCCGATCAGCGACAGCTCCAGCGGAGCGAAATACTCGGGGAAGATGGAAACGACATCGACGCGCATCAGAGGTCGAGCAGACCCTCGGGCAGGTCCACGACGATCCGACCGCCGGCCAGGTCGACCGTCGGCACCATCTGGCTGACGAACGGGATGAGCGCCGTGCCCCCGGCCGCCTTCTTCAGGACGATGAGGTCCGAAGCCGGCGCGTGGTCGATCCGGTCAACCGTGCCCAGCACGGTGCCGTCGACCGACTCCACGGACAGGCCCGTGAGCTGATGATCGTTGAACTCGTCCGGATCGTCCGGCTCGGTGATCTCCGAGCTGTCGACCTGCAACAACACGCCACGCAGAGCCTCAGCGGTGTTGCGGTCGAGGATGCCCTCGAACTGGGCGATGCCCTTGCCCTGATGCCAGCGGATCGCCTCGAGGACAAGCTTCGCGGGCACCTGATAAGGCACCCCGGGGGCGGCGACCGCAGGGCCAGCGTTCACCCGGCGGTCCCGGGGGACCTCCGTGGTGAACGCCGACCCGGCGGCGAATCTCGCCTCTGGATCATCGGTCCGCACCGTCACCAGCACTTCCCCACGGATCCCATGGGGCTTACCGATCTGACCGACGACCAGCAACATCAGGCAGCAGCTCAGTACGCGTCGACGATGTCGACGCGGATGCCGCGCCCACCGATCGAACCGATGACCTGACGCAGCGCCTTGGCCGTACGCCCGCCCCGCCCGATGACCGTTCCCAGGTCCTCAGGGTGCACGCGCACCTCGAGCCGCTTGCCGCGGCGCGAGTCGACCAGCCGGACCCGGACATCGTCCGGGTTGTCGACGATGCCCTTGACGAGGTGCTCCAGCGCAGGCCGGAGCGCCCCGTCAGTTCGCGTCGGCGCCGGCACCGGCCGGGTCCTTCGCGTCCTCGGCGACAGCCTCACGGTTCGGCTCGGCCGGGTCGACAGCCTTGGTGTCACTCGGCCGCGTCTCGGCAACCTCCGGCGCGGCCGGGGTCTTGTCGGCAGCCTTGTCAGCGGACTTGTCGGCCGCCTTCTCGGTCGCCTTGGCCTTCTTGGCCGGCTTGGCAGCCGGGGTCTCGGCGACACCGGCGGCAGCCTTCGCCTCGGCCTCGTAGGTCGCCAGGCGGCTGACCTTCTCCGCCTTGACGAGCAGCGGCGGCGGAGCCGGCAGGCCCTTGAACTGCTGCCAGTCGCCGGTCTTCTCCAGCAGACGCTGCACGGCCTCGCTCGGCTGCGCGCCGACCGAGAGCCAGTACTGCACCCGCTCCGACTTCACCTCGATGATCGAGGGGTCTTCCTTGGGCTGGTAGATACCGACGTACTCGATGGCGCGGCCGTCACGCTTGGTGCGCGAGTCGGCGACGACGATGCGGTACTGCGGGTTGCGGATCTTGCCCATCCGCAGGAGCCGGATCTTTACGGCCACGGTCTTGTTCGCTCCTGTTGCGATGACGACCGGCCCGCCTGGGAGCCGGTACGTGGGTGAGAGAACGGAACCCACGTGGGGATATGGGACCGATGCCTCGAGGACTGGCGGTGCGTGGAGGAGTTAGAGGGCACCTCTACGCACGCCGGACCCGTCTATTCTGCCAGAGAGCCGCGGCTCGGCCCAATCGGGGCTGGTCTTTGATCCAGATCTCTGCTGTCGTGCCTGGTTGCATGGTTCTGACCGTCGCTCCCGCCGATTGCTAGGTGGTTGCATGGTTTTATTCGTCTTCTTGTGGGTGCATGGTGGGGCTTTGGGGGCGGGGATGGCCCACGCAGCTCGTCAGGCTTGATATCTGCGTGGACCATCCCCGCCCCCAAGCCCCACCATGCAACCGGCGCGACAGAAGAAGTCAGGGTCGAGGGGCGGCGGGCCGGTCCCAGCCTGGAGGCAGGGAGGTGGGGACGGGCCAGGACGGGTCCGGCTCGTAGGTGGTCCAGGTGCCGTCGAAGGGGAAATCCCCCGCCTCGATGGACTTGATCACGCGGAGGCCTTCGGCGCGGACCGCTGAGGCGTCGTGGACCCAGTAGTGGTCCGGGAAGGCGAGACGCTCGGAGAACTCGTCCTCGTCCTTCCACTTCCACGTACGGTCCGGGGCTACCACGATGTCCAGGTCCTGGTCGATCACGTCCACGCCGGCCACGTCGCCGTCGTCCCAGCGGATTGCTCGTTCTTCCAGGTTCACGTACCAGCCGGTGAAGGTGCCGGCGTCGTCGCGGAAGAGCCAGATCGAGTGGTCGGCGTCCGGGGGGATGAATTTGAGCAGGCCCGGGCCTTGCCAGGTGTCGGCGATGAGCTTGGTGCGCAGGCCGGTCCATTCGGCGAACGGCATGTCGCGGATGCCCCGTCCGTCTTCGGCCACCTCGATCGTCACCGCCGAGCCGCGGGCCAGCCAGAGCAGCAGCCCGCGGTCGTCGTCGGAGACCACGCGGCACGGGCGTACGGAGGCCAGCCGCGGCCCGTCGATGTTGCGGTAGAGGACCTCGCGGCCGGGCGTGAAACGGGCGGGCGTGAAATGGGCGGGCGTGGAACGGGCGGGCACGGTCAGTACGACCGGGCCAGGATCGCGATCAGGTCGGGCTCGTCGTCGCTGTCGGGCATCGAGCCGTCCTCGCGGAACAGGCAGCGCACGGTCACCGCCTTGCCGTTCGCCTCGGCCTCGCCCTCGGTGCCGACCGCCGACCACGGCACCCGCGCCCAGCCGGTCTGGGCCGCTTCGATCGCGTCGCCCAGCGTCTTGACGTCGACCGTGTGGGACTCGCGGAACGCCAGCGCGTCGTCGTACATCCGCTGCTGGTCGGTCTGGAGGGCGGCCGTCACGGTCGCGGCCACCTCGGCCAGGGCCACCGGCGTCTTGGTGCCGTCGATGCGGCGGGCCACCACGGCGTTGCCCGCGCCCAGGTCGCGGGGGCCGACCTCGATGCGTACCGGAATGCCCTGGAGCTCGGCGTCGACGGCGCGGCGGCCGAACGGGATGTCGGCCCGGGCGTCGAGCTTGACGCGTACGCCGGCCGCTTTGAGCTCGTCGGTCAGCTTGCCGGCCGCCTCCAGGACGCCTTCGCCGGCCTTGACCACCATGACCTGGGCCTGGATCGGCGCGATGCGCGGCGGCAGCCGCAGGCCGTTGTCGTCGCCGTGCACCATGATCAGGCCGCCCATCATCCGGGTGGAGGTGCCCCAGGACGTGGTCCAGGCGTGCTCGACCTTGCCGGCCGCCGACGAGTAGGTGATGTCGAACGCCTTGGCGAAGTTCTGCCCCAGCTCGTGCGACGTGCCCATCTGCAGGGCCTTCATGTCGCCCATCATGGCCTCGACGGTCATGGTGTTGGTCGCGCCGGCGAACCGCTCGCCCTTGGTCTTGCGACCGGGTACGACCGGGATGGCCAGCATGCTGACCATGAAGTCCTCGTACACGTGCTTGTGGATCTCCCGCGCGTGCTCGCGGGCGTCCTCCTCGGTCGCGTGCGCGGTGTGGCCCTCCTGCCAGAGGAACTCGGTGGTGCGCAGGAACGTGCGCGGGCGCAGCTCCCAGCGCACGACGTTGGCCCACTGGTTGAGCAGCAGCGGCAGGTCGCGGTAGGAGTCGACCCACTTGGCCATGAACTCGCCGATGACGGTCTCGCTGGTCGGCCGGACGACCAGCGGCTCGGCGAGCTCTTTGCCGCCGGCGTGGGTGACCACGGCCAGTTCGGGCGAGAAGCCCTCGACGTGGTTGGCCTCGCGGCGCAGGTAGCTCTCCGGGATGAACAGCGGGAAGTACGCGTTCTGCACGCCCGCTTCCTTGATCCGGCGGTCCATGTCCGCCTGCATGTGCTCCCAGATGGCGTAGCCGGCCGGCCGGATCACCATCGTCCCGCGCACCGGGCCGTTGTCGGCGAGTTGCGCCTTGGCGATGAGGTCCTGGTACCAGCGGGGGAAGTCCTCCGCACGGGGAGTGAGCACGCGAGCCATGAGGCAGCATCCTAGCGAGACCCGTGCGCAACCGACCGGGCGGCCGTCCCGTGTCCTTCTGCGAGGGGCGGTGGAGATGACCGACGACTTCGACGCGTTCTACCGGGACACCTCCCGCAGGCTGGCCCGCTACGCCTACGGGCTCACCGGCGACCCGGTCGAGGCGCAGGACCTGGTGCAGGAGGCGTACGCCCGGGCGTGGCAGCGGTGGCGGCGGTTGTCCGGCTACGAGGAGCCCGAGGCGTGGTTGCGCCTGGTCGTCAGCCGGCTCTCCGCGGACCGGTGGCGGCGGCTGGGCGTACGGCGGTCCCGGGCCGCGGCCGATCCCCCGCCCACACCGGCGGCACCGCCGTCGGAGGACACGGTCCTGCTGGTCCGTGCGATGCGGACGCTGCCGGCAGCGCATCGCCGGGCGCTGACCCTGTACTACCTGCTCGACCGGTCCGTCGGCGAGATCGCCGCCGAGACCGGGGCCTCCACCGGCACGGTGAAGTCCTGGCTGTCGCGGGGCCGGGCCGGTCTGGCCGCGACGCTCGGTGACCTGAACCCCGCAGCACCAGCACGGAAGGGAGCCGGCCATGCCCGTTGATCTCGACGACCTGTTCACCGCGCTGGGCCGGGACGCGGACGGCATCCCGCTGGCCCCGGCGGAGCAGGCCCGGCACCGGGGGCGCCAGCGTACGCGGAGCCGGGCCATGGTCGCCGCGGCTGCCGCGGTGTGCCTGATCGCCGCCGGCGTGGGCGTTGTCCTGGTGCGGCACGACCGGCAGTCCGCGCCGGTGACGTCGAAGCGCACGCTGCCCGCGGTGGGCGCGCCGGTCGAGTTCGGTGACCAGGCCCGGGCGGCCACTGTGGCGGGCACCGACGGCCGGCTCTACACCGCCTGGCAGACCCTCAACGGCCAGATCAGCCTGAACGCGGTGGAGCTGCGCACCGGCGCGGTCGCCTGGCCTGCCCGGCCGCTGGGCCGCCGCACCGACGAACTGCTCGCCGTCAACGTGGTGCCGCGGGCGCTGGTGGTCACCCTGCGCCAGGGTTCCGTCAACACGATGCACATCTTCGACCCTGCCGACGGCCGGGAGCGGTGGGCGTTGCCCTTCGAGGACGGGGACGACGTGGTCCGGCACGAGTCCGTCGTGGTCCGGGTGTCGGCGAACGGCCGTACGGAGGCGTTCGACTGGGTGAGCGGGGTCCGCCGCTGGCAGCAGCCGGCCCCGGCCGACCGGCCGGTGCACTCGATGGGCACCTATCTGGACCGCAACGAGGACCTGGGGCTGGGCCGGCCGTTCTTCTTCACCGACGACCGGCTGGTGCAGGTCACCCGCGCGGGCAAGGTCCAGGTGCGGGACATCACGACCGGCGAGCTGCGACGTACGGTCACAGCCGCGCCGCCGGACACCGATCCCCGCACGTATTTCGCGTACGACGGGTGGCTCTACAACGACGAGCACGAGTGCTGCGAGCGGAACGGCTACCGGGTGCGCGCCACGGACCTGCGCTCCGCTCAGGGCAGTTCCAAGGTGGTGTTCACCCGGGGTCCCGGACATCAGCTCGACATGCTGCAGATGTGCGGTGAGCTGCGGGTCTGCGTGAGCGACCAGGATCGGGAAGCCACCGGTACGGTCTCGGTGCTGGAGGCGGCGACCGGCCGGCAGCTGTGGCAGGTGCCTGGGGCGAAGAACGGCACGTCGGTCTCCACCGTCCACGGTTACACGCTGGTCGGCGGGGCCGAGGGCGAGCGGGTGGTCTACGACCGCGGCGGCAGGCGGGTCTTCTCGACACCGGCCGGCTCGGTGACCTGGCTCGACACGGACGCACTGCTGCTGCTGCCGAGCCTTGTCGCCGGTCCGGCCGGCAAAGCCACGCTCCCGGACGGGAAGATCACGGTGCTGGGTGAGGTGCCGCCGGCGTCCGACGCGTGCGCCTGGACGCCGAAGCGGCTGGCCTGCCCGGTCGGCACCAGCCTGCGGATCTGGGACCTCAGCGGATGACCGCGCCGCGCAGCACGATCCGGCTCGGGGCGCGGACCACCCGCAGGTCCCGGCGGGGGTCGGCCTCGTAGACGACCAGGTCGGCGAGGCCACCCTCGACCAGCCCGGGGAAGCCGAGCCAGGCCCGGGCCCGCCAGGAGGCGGCGGCCAGCACGTCAGCGGCGGGGATGCCGGCCTCGTGCAGCAGCAGCATCTCCTCGGCGGCGAGGCCGTGGCGGATACTGCCGCCCGCGTCGGTGCCCACGTAGATCGGCACGCCGGCCTCGTGCGCGGACGCCACCACCTCGGGGAAGCCGTCGCGCAGGGCCAGCATGTGGTCGGCGTAGGAGGGGAACTTGGCCCGGGCCTGGTCGGCGATGCCGCCGAAGGTCCGAATGTTGATCATCGTGGGGACCAGCGCGGTGCCGCGGCGGGCCATCTCGTCGATCAGCTCCAGCGACAGGCCGGTGCCGTGCTCGACCGAGTCCACGCCGGCGTGGACCATCTGCGCGACGCCCTCCTCGGAGAACGTGTGCACGGCTGCCCGGACACCGGCCGCGTGGGCGGCCTCGACGGCGGCGGCCATGGTGGCGGGATCCCAGGACGGGGCGAGGTCGCCGACGGACCGGTCGATCCAGTCGCCGACCAGCTTCACCCAGCCGGTGCCGGCCTTGGCCTGAGCGGTGACGGTCGCGACCACGTCGGCGGCGTCGACCTCGACGCCGATGTCGCGCAGGTAGCGCCGGGTGGGCGCGACGTGCCGGCCGGCCCGGACCAGGCGGGGAATGCCGGGCTCGTCGTCGAGCTCGGGATACGGGTACGGCGAACCGGCGTCCCGCAACGCGAGCACGCCGGCGTCACGGTCGGTGTGGGCGAGCTCGCGGGCCTGCTGGAGGCTCTCGATGGGCTTGGCGCCGTACTGGATGCCGAGGTGACAGTGCGCGTCGACCAGCCCGGGAACGACGTAACCACCGTCGCTGATGGTCTCGGCGCCGGCGACGGGCTCGAGGGTGATGCGGTCACCCACCAGCCAGAGATCGCGGACCTCGTCATCGGGCAGCAGAACCCCACGCACATGCAACGCCATGCGTATGTCCTACCCGATCATCAGCTCACCTGTCGCGGCGGGCGACCCGGTGGATGCGGTCGCGTTTGCGGGTCCAGGCCGGCAGATCCAGGGTGATCTCCCACGGCTGGTCGACCGTGACGAGTTCGTCCGTGTGGAGCCGACGCTGATACATCCCAGCCGGGCCCAGGCAGAACTGCGTGAACGTCACGCGCTCGGCAAGTGGATCGACGATCCAATAGGAGGGGATGCCGACCTCGGCATATTTCTTCAGCTTGGCCTCGCGATCACGGCTCTGCGAC
>NZ_JBSGFR010000047.1:0-65282 GCF_053603475.1 Actinoplanes sp. NPDC004185
TCCAGCGTGACCGGCTTGCATCCCCACACCGACTCTTCGGAGAAGTCACTTCCCGAACCCGCCGACAACAAGCTTAGAACGTCACTCGCGCCAGCGTCTTGACACAGAGAGGAGCCAGAAGAGGGCCGCCCAGAGCCGAAAGCGTCGGTGAACAGGTGTGACAGCCGACGGATGAGCCCGCCCCGGCGTGGTCTGACCCTCGGCAGCTTCTGATCCAGCGGATCATAGGGTCACGCGCAGTGCATTCGGCGTCCGGGCCGGAGCGATACCTTGGAGAAGTGATGACGAACTCGCCAGTCACCGTCACCGTGACCGGTGCGGCCGGTCAGATCGGCTACGCCTTGCTCTTCCGGATCGCCTCGGGGCAGCTGCTGGGTGCGGACACGCCGGTCCGCCTGCGTCTGCTGGAGATCCCGGCGGCCGTACGGGCGGCGGAGGGAACGGCGATGGAGCTCGACGACGCCGCGTTCCCCCTGCTTGCCAGTGTGGATGTGTGGGACGACGCGAAGCACGCGTTCGACGGCGTCAACGTGGCGCTGCTGGTCGGCGCGCGGCCGCGGACCAAGGGGATGGAGCGCGGTGACCTGCTGGAGGCCAACGGCGGGATCTTCGCGCCGCAGGGTGCCGCGATCAACTCCGGCGCCGCCGATGACGTACGCGTGCTGGTCGTCGGTAACCCGGCCAACACCAATGCCCTGATCGCGCGCAGCCACGCGCCTGATGTGCCGGCCGAGCGTTTCACCGCGATGACCCGCCTGGACCATAACCGGGCGAAGGCGCAACTGGCCCGCAAGCTGCGAGTGCCGGTGTCGCAGCTGCGCAAGCTGGCCATCTGGGGCAACCACTCGGCCACCCAGTACCCGGACGTCTTCCACGCCGAGGCCGCCGGCCGTGCGGTGCCCGAGCTGGTCGAGGAGAGCTGGCTGTCCGGCGAGTTCATCCCCCGGGTCGCCAAGCGCGGCGCCGAGATCATCGAGGTCCGGGGCGCTTCCTCGGCGGCTTCCGCGGCCTCCGCGGCCATTGATCACGTGTACGACTGGGTCACCGGCACGGCGGACGGCGACTGGACGTCCGCCGCGGTGCCGTCGGACGGGTCGTACGGCGTACCCGAGGGCCTGGTCTGTTCCTTCCCGGTCGTCGCCCGCGACGGCCGCTACGCGATCGTCCAAGGCTTGGACATCAACGACTTCTCGCGTGGCCGCATCGACGCGTCCGTGCAGGAACTGCGGGAAGAGCGGGAAGCGGTGCAGCGCCTCGGCCTGATCTGACGAACAATCGCGCCGGAACAGCACCGCGGCCTGCACACGCGAACACCGTCACAACCCGGCGGCTTGCAGCTCGACGACGACGGCGAGACCGCCGCCGGGCCGCGGGTCGGCAGTGATCGTGCCGCCGTGGGCGGTCACGATCGACCGGACGATGGACAAGCCCAGGCCGCTGCCCTCGGTCGAGCCGATCCGGTCGGTCAGCCGGCGGAACGGTTCGAACAGGCCCGGGATCTCGTACGCGGCGATGACCGGCCCCGGATTGGTGACGGTGAGCCGCTGACCGGCGCAGGTGATGCGCACCTCGCCCGTGGGCACGTTGTAGGTCATCGCGTTGCGCAGCAGGTTCTGCACCAGGCGTTCCAGCAGGATCGGATCACCGTGCACCGGTGCCGGTTCCAGCGACGCGTGCAGGGTGATGCCGGCGGCTGCCGCCTCGGGCTTGGCCGCGCTCACCAGCCGGTCGGTGACCGCGGCCAGGTCGACCGGTTCGCGGGTCGTCAGGTGCTGTTCCGAGCCCGCCAGCACCAGCAGGCCCTCGATGAGCCGTTCGTGGCGGGCGTTGACGGTGAGCAGGGTCTCGCCGAGCCGGCGGGTCTCGGCGGGCGCGTCGGGGCGGCTCAGGGCGACCTCGATCAGTGTCCGGTTGATGGTCAGCGGGGTGCGCAGTTCGTGCGAGGCGTTGGCCACGAAGCGGCGCTGTGAGCCGAAGGCCGCGTCCAGGCGGGCCAGCATGTCGTCGAAGGTGTCGGCCAGTTGCCGCAGCTCGTCCCTGGGGCCGCTCAGGCCGATGCGTTCGTGCAAGTTGCGGTCGGCGACCCGGCGGGCGGTCGCGGTGATCTGCTGCAGTGGGCGCAGGGTCCGCCCGGCCATCAGCCAGCCCAGCCAGATGCCGATGACCGCCACCCCGGCCAGCGCGCGGCCTCGGTCGTCACCGTCGACGCCGAGGCCGACGACGCCGACTGGGCCCGGCCCGGCGCCAAGGCGTCGGTCACCCTGCCCAACGGCGGCAGGACGCCCGGCACGGTGACCCACGTGGGCGCGAAGGCGACCGCCGACAAGGGCGAGGATCCGACGGTCCCGGTCACGATCAAGCTGCGCGACCCGAAGGCCGGCGGCGGGCTGCGCGAAGCCCCGGTCGAGGTCACCTACACCGGCGAGCAGCGCAAGGACGTGCTGAGCGTGCCGGTCGCGGCGCTGGTCGCGCTGGCCGAGGGCGGGTACGGCCTGCAGATCGTCGAGGGCGGCGCGACCCGCTACCTGCCGGTCCGGGTCGGCATGTTCGCCGACGGCCGCGCCGAGGTCAGCGGGGCCGGGCTCGCCGACGGCATGACCGTGGGGATGCCGGCATGATCCGGATGAGTGAGGTCGGCAAGACCTACCCCGGCGGCGTCGCGGCCCTGAACGCGGTGTCGATGCACGTGGACGCCGGCGAACTGGTCGGCATCGTCGGCCCGTCCGGCTCCGGCAAGTCGACGATGCTGCACCTGCTCGGCGCCCTCGACCGCCCGTCCACCGGCACCGTGAGCATCGACGGCCACGACGTGGCGAGCCTGCCCGACCGGGCCCTGTCGGCGTTGCGCGCCCGCACGATCGGCTTCGTCTTCCAGCAGTTCCACCTGGCGCCGGGTGTCTCGGCCCTCGACAACGTCGCCGACGGCCTGCTCTACACCGGGGTACGCCGCCGCGAGCGCCGCCGCCGAGCCGTGAGCGTCCTGCAACGCGTCGGCCTGGAGCACCGGGCCCACCACCGCCCGCACGAACTCTCCGGCGGCGAACGCCAGCGCGTGGCGATCGCCCGGGCGGTCGTCGGTGACCCGGCGGTGCTGCTGGCCGACGAGCCGACCGGCAACCTCGACTCCGTGGCCAGCGCGAGCGTGCTGGAGCTGCTGCGGTCGCTGCACGCCACCGGCACCACGGTCGTGCTGATCACCCACGACCGGGAGATCGCCGGGGGACTGCCGAGATGCCTGCACATGCGCGACGGCCGGCTGGCGGAGTCATGACCGGCCGTCTGCGTCCCGCCCGGCTGGCCCCCGGCGACGTGCTGCGGGTCGGGGCGGCCGGCCTGCGGACCCGCCCGCTGCGGATCGTGCTGTCCGCGCTCGGGATCGCCATCGGCATCGCCGCGATGCTGGCCGTGGTCGGCATCTCGGCGTCCAGCCGCGCCGACCTGAACCGCACCCTGGACCAGCTCGGCACGAACCTGCTGACGGTCGCCCCGGGGCAGACGATGACCGGCGAGGACGCGAAGCTGCCGGCCGAGTCTCCGGCGATGGTCCGGCGCATCGCCCCCGTCGAGTCGGCCACCGCCACCGGCCGGCTGGCGGCGAAGGTCTACCGCAACGAGTACAT
The DNA here is from genome assembly GCF_053603475.1 of Actinoplanes sp. NPDC004185. Lineage (NCBI taxonomy): Bacteria > Bacillati > Actinomycetota > Actinomycetes > Micromonosporales > Micromonosporaceae > Actinoplanes > Actinoplanes sp. NPDC004185. Next base: position 3,621 of record NZ_JBSGFR010000047.1, read on the forward strand.
CCCGGTGGGGGAGAGCGGCAGCATCGCCGTCCTCGCGGCCCGGCCGGACCTGCTCGGCACGGTCGGCGCCCGGCTGTCCGCGGGTCGCTGGCTCAGCGACGCCGTCGACGGCCCGGCCGTCGTGCTCGGCGCGGCGGCGGCCCGGCGCCTCGGCATCGAAGCGCCCGGCCCGCGGGTGTGGCTGGGCGGGCAATGGTTCAGCGTGGTCGGTGTCCTGGCCGCGGTGCCGCTGGCCCCCGAACTCGACTCGGGCGCCCTGGTCGGCTGGTCGGCCGCCCAGCGGCTGCTCGCCTTCGACGGCTCACCGACCACCGTCTACACCCGCTCGGCGGAGGAGTCGGTGGAACAGGTCCGCCGGGTACTGGCGGCGACGGCCAACCCCGAGGCCCCGAACGAGGTGAAGGTGTCACGGCCCTCCGACGCGCTCGCGGCGGCCCGGGCAGCCGGCAACGCCCTCAACGGCCTGCTGCTGGGCCTGGGCGCGGTGGCCCTGATCGTCGGCGGGGTGGGGGTGGCGAACACCATGGTCATCTCGGTGCTGGAGCGACGGGCGGAGATCGGCCTGCGCCGGGCGCTGGGGGCGACCCGGGGCCAGATCCGGCTGCAGTTCCTGTGCGAGTCGCTGCTGCTGGCCACGCTCGGTGGGGTCGCGGGGGTGGTGATCGGTGCCGCGGTCACGGCGGGCTATGCCGGGTACCGGTCGTGGTCGCCGGTCGTGCCGGGGTGGGCCCTCGCCGGTGGGGTCGCGGCAACGATGCTGGTCGGGATGGTGGCCGGGTGGTATCCGGCAGCCCGGGCGGCGCGGCTGCCGCCGAGTCAGGCGCTGTCGCACTGAGCCGGTCAACCGCCTCCGAGGCAGGGGAGCGGGCCCAGGATGGAGATCTCGTTCGCGCACATGGGAGCACGCGTCGGGGTAGGCGTCGGGCTCACTGTGGCGGCCGGCGCCGGGGAGACCGGGGTGCGGCTCGGCCTGTGCGTTGCCGGTGGTGAGGTTGTCGCACCGGTGGCCGGCCGGGAGGGCTGCCTCGGCGGGCGGGCTGTCCTGGCCGGGCGTGGTGCCGTCGATGTCGTCGGTGGACTGGTGTCAGTCATGGCTGGCTCCGGCTGCGGCTCAGCCGGTGGCGTGGTGCTTGCCGACATCTCCTGGTGCTGAAAAGTGCCTCCGCCGCCGTGCCACCAGTCACGCACTTTCTGATAGATCGGTTCGGCGAACATGGACAACAGAACGGCGATGCCGAGAACAATCAGCAGGAGCCGCCAGCGTCGGCTGAGCGCCCGCAGCAGGATACGCACGTTGCGCAGGCGCAGCTTCCACAACGGTTGGCTGAGGATGGCTGCCGTGGTGCTCGGTGCGTCCTCGCGCGGACCCGGACGCGGCATGGCTCCACCCCCAGGCGATATGTGACGTACTGCCGGAGTGAAGAACGAGCGGTGGACGAAGTGGTTCTGTCGCCGGCCGCTCAGCGCCTGCGCCGGACCCTCCGCCGCCGACGCCCCAGCGATCCTCGTCGGACGTCTCGCAGCAGGGCGTCCTCCGGCAGTTGCGCCCAGTCCTGGCTCGCCATCCGGTCACCGAAGTACGCCTCGGTCAGCTTCCGCAGATGCTCGTGGGAGACCGGTTCGCCGCCACCACCGGTCGAGCGCATCTCGTGCAGGCTCTCGAGGGCCTTCTGCACGATGGCCGTCGCTGCCCGGAAGTGTTCGCCGGCCGGGGTCAGAAACGCGCCGATGGAGGTCCAGCGCCGGAGCCGGCTGTGAACGTCGACCACCAGTTTGGCGTACGTCTCTCGCTCGTCCTCGGTCATCCCCGGTGGTGCGGTGAGGCGGGCGAACCGTTCCACCTGCTCGGCCCGTTCCTGCCGGCGGGTCTGCCGTTGATTGACCCAGATCCCGATCAACAGCACCAGAGGCGTCAGCACCGACAGCCACACCGCCACGGTCATGTCGGGCCCCCACTTGATCAATGTCGCCTAGTACTTTTTGTCGGTATTGCACCCCTCAACGAGTGGTCTTTCCGAAGGGTGCGCCCGTTCGTCCCCCGGTTCGGTGATGGACTGCGCGTAGCGGGTGCCCTTCAATGAGCAACAGCCCGGTGACCTGCGGAACCGGGCCGGCTACCGGCCGTGCGGTCACGTCCGGGCAATCGCACATCCCGGTAATTCCGGATTGAACGGGGATGGTCATCGCCGGCCGGGGTACTCACGCGGCTCGCATCCGAGCCCATCCGGTCCACCCTCGGACCGATCCCCCGACACAGGAACGAGACGCGATGACCGAGCCGTCCGTCCCGGTGAGTCAGGCCCCGCCGGAGCCGCAGTTGTCTCCCGAGGACCTCGAAGCCGGCGACAAGTACGCCGACCTGCACGATCCGGGCCCCGCCGAGCAGTACGCGGGCGAGCCCGTCCCCGACCCGTGGGAGGAGGCCTCCGATGGCGAGCTGGATCCTGGTGCCGTGCCTGGTCAGTCTCCGGAGTGAGTTCAACGCGATGTCGCCCGGCCGGGACAAGTCGAGCGACGGGTCCATCGGCGACACCGCGCACTCGCAGAGCTCGTCGGACCACAACCCGGACGAGACGGGCAGCACCCCGTACGAGGACGCCGATTCCATCAACGAGGTCCACGCCATCGATGTGGACAAGGATCTGCGCAAAGCCGGCTGGACCATGCAGAAGGCGGTGGAGGTCATCGTCATGCGGCACCGCGAGGGTCGCGACAACCGCCTCCAGAACGTGATCTACAACCGCCGGATCTGGTCCCGCTCGTGGGGGTGGACCACCCGCACCTACACCGGGGCCAACGCCCACACCCAGCATGCGCACTTCTCCGCGCGCTACACGACCGCCCAGGAACGCGACACCCGGCCCTGGGGCCTACTGGAAGCCGAGGACGACGACATGGCCACGATCACCCAGTCCGACTTCAACGCCCGCATGGACGCGTGGTGGAACGCCCGGATGAGCCCGAACGCCCGCGACAACCCCCAGCGCACCGCTCTGCGCGTGGCGCCGTGGCAGCAGACCGTGGGCCGCACCGGGCGCACCACGCACGAGGTGCTGTTCTCGGAGATGCTGGGCCTGCTGCGCCAGGTCGCCGAGGAAGACCCGCAGCAGGTGGCGCAGCTGGTGCTGGCCGGGATGGACTACCAGGCCATCGCGGACGCGGTGGTCGGCGCCCTGGCCGACCCGGAGCGCTCCAGCGAGGAGACCGCGGCCGCGCTGCGCACCGCCCTGGGCGACCGCGCGGGGGAGATCGGCCGGCTGCTCGCCGCCTGATCAGGCCGGGTCGCGGGAGCAGGCCCGGTCTTGGGCTCGGCCGGCTGGTCGCTGGCCGGTCGCTGCCTGAGTGGGGTCGGCCGGCTGCCCACTGCCCGAGCCGCCCCGCGTCATGGGTCTCGGCGCGCCGAGATGCCCGCCAGCACCGTCCCCACACAGAGGGCGGCGGCGCTGAGCCCCAGCGACCAGTGGATGCCGACGACCGCGCCGAACAGTCCGACCGTGACGCCGCTGCCGAACCGCAGCCCGTTGGCCGACATCCCGTAGACCCCGATGACCCGGCCGCGGTCGGCCGGCGGGGCGAGCAGCTGCACGAGGGTCTGCCCGATCGACATCGAGGCCAGGTTGGCGACCCCGCCCACGACCAGCAACAACACCGACAGGGGATAGCTGGTCGAGACGGCGAACAGCAGCGTGCTCAGCCCGTAGACGCCCGTACTGACGACGGCTGCGGCCACGGTCGGCCGCAGCCGCCCGGTGGCCTCCAGCAGGATGCCGCCGATCACCCCACCGGCGCCGTTGGCGAAGAGCAGGATCCCGTACGCCGTCCCGGCGCTGCCCGCCCCCAGATCCTGCGCGAAGATCGGCATCGACGATTGCATCGAGGCACCGACGAAGAACGACCCCAGCCCACCCAGAATGATCATGCTGACCAACGTCCGGTTGGCGCTGACCTCCCGGAGCGCCCGCACCGAGTCGACGATCCCCATCCGCCGGCGCGGCGCCCGGTCGTCGCGGGTGTGCCCGGTGAACCTGGTCCGGAACAGGAACAACGTCAGCGGCAGATAGAACGCCACATTGACGAAGATCCCGGCCGCCGGCCCGAGCCCGAGCAGCAACGCGGACCCGACGACCGGCCCGAACAGCACGCCCAGGCTGCGGAACGTGGCATTCAGGCGGACGGCGGAAGGCAACTCGTCGTCGCCCACGAAGTCGTGCAGCATCAGCTGCTCGGCCGGCCCCCACAACGACCCGGCCAGCCCGTGCAGCACCAGCAGCACACACGCCGACCACACCTGGAGGGAATCGGTCAGGAACAGCACGCCCCAGGCCACCGACACGAGAGCGAACAGCGTCTGCGCCGCCTGGATGACCCGCCGGCAGTCGAACCGGTCGGCCAGCCCGCCGAAGTACACGGAGAAGAACAGAAAAGGCAGCCAATGGCTGATGACCTGGAAGCCGGCCAGGGCCGGGGAGTGGAACTTCTCCCAGAGCACCCAGTACGTGATGACGTGCTCGATGTTGTCGGCCATCATCGCGAGCGCCGCCCCGAAAAGATAAGGACGACAGTCCTTGTTCCGGAGAGCGGCAAACTTCCGGGGTACGGCGGCAGCCGCCGGCGCGTGCGAGGGTGTTCCGCAGGCGGCACACATGACAGTCAGACCTCCCAGCGGCAGCCTCCCCGACCCCACCGCCGGCCGCATCGCCGGTGCCGCACCAGGTGACGCGAATTACCCGTCGGTGCCTCGTCCACCTGAGGGCGGACTGACCCCCGCCGGTCAGCCTCCGTCGCGGCGTGGGCCGAGCAGCCGTTCCAGTAGCCGCGGTTCGCCGGGCCAGGCGGCCATCAGCACCTCCCGGGGCACCTGCCGCCCCGCGTACCGCAGGGCCAGCGCCACCACGACGATGTCGTCCAGCGGCCCGATCACCGGGATGAACTCGGGAATCAGATCGATCGGACTGGCCACCCAGATCCCGGCGATGACGATGGCGATCCGAGCCCGCCGCGGCACCCGGGGATCCTTCCGCAACCGCCGCACAGTGGTGACACAGTCCGGGATGAACGCGGCCAGATCCCGCAGAATCCCCGGCGGCAACCGCCGGGCCAGCACCAGCAGCAACGCCCAGCTGGCCACGAGACAGGCCACGGCGACACCGAGCCCGACCATCCAGTCCCGCCAGTTCGTCACCCACCGAACCCTACGGCGTCCCGGTCGCCCCTGAATCCGGGTCCCGCCACGGAGGTGACGATCGGCAGCGGGTCAGTTCGCTGTGGCGGCGGGGCCGGCGCCGGCCTGGTCGAGGCAGCGCCGGAGTCGTTGCAGGTACTGGTCGAACGACTCGTCGGCCGGCCAGGTCTGGTAGGCCGTGGAGACCGCGGCGAAGGCGAGGTTGAGCTGCAGCGTGGCCGTGAGGGGGTCCGTGCCGTCGGTCCGGGTGGCGACCCAGTCGCGCAGGTCGGTGCGGAACTGCTCGCCGAGGTCCTGGGTCGACTGGGCGAGCGCGGGGGACTGCGCTTTGAGCCGGCGTTGCAGGGGCATGCGGTCGGCGAGCCGCTCGTTGAAGCCGATCATGATCGCGGTCAGGGAGTCCCACAGCGGCTCGTCGGCGGGGCGTGCGTGCATGAGCGTGCGCCAGTGGTCGCGCTCCTCCGGGTCCTGGTCGAAGACGACGGCTTCCTTGCTGGCGAAGTAGTTGAAGAACGTCGCGCGGGAGACGTTCGCAGCGGCGGCGATCTGCTCGACGCTGACGGCTTCGTAGCCGCGCTGGTCGAACAGTCGCAGCGCGGCGCCCCGGACAGCTCGCCAGACGGCCAGCTTCTTCTGTTCCCGCAAGCTCATCGTGTCACCCCTTCCCGACGATCATAACGGCGATAGACGCCGTCCATGATTAGACGCAGTCCAAGTTTGGTGTACCGTGGTGACGGCGCAGCCAGTCAGACCGGTTCTGACCAGCGACTTCAGCCGTGGTGCGCCCACGTCAGGAAAGGGAACCCCATGAGCAAGGTCTGGTTCATCACCGGCACATCCCGCGGTTTCGGCCGCCGGTTCGCCGAGTCCGCCCTCGAACGCGGCGACAAGGTCGCCGCCACCGCCCGCACCACCGGCACCCTCGACGACCTGGTCGCCAAGTACGGCGACAACGTCCTGCCCCTCGCCCTGGACGTCACCGACAAGTCCGCCGTCACCGCCGCTGTCACCACCGCCCACGAGAAGTTCGGCCGCCTGGACGTGGTGGTCAACAACGCCGGCTACGGGCTGTTCGGCGCGATCGAGGAGATCAGCGAGCAGCAGCTCCGCGACCAGCTGGAGACCAACCTGTACGGCGCGTTCTTCGTCACCCAGGCGGTGCTGCCGATCCTGCGTGAGCAGGGCAGCGGCCACATCGTCCAGATCTCCACCATCGGTGGTGTCGCCGCGCTCCCGACCCTCGGCGGCTACCACGCCTCCAAGTGGGCGCTCGAAGGCTTCACCGAGTCCCTGGCCCAGGAGGTCGCCGCCTTCGGGATCAAGGTGACGCTGGTCGAGCCGGGCGGATTCGCCACCGACTGGTCCGGCTCGTCGGCCGTGCACGCCGACCCGAACCCGGCCTACCAGCCGCTGCGCGACGCCATGGCCGCCCGCGCGGGCCAGGCCCAGCCGGGCGATCCGGCCGCCGCAGGCCCGGCCCTGCTGCAGATCGTCGATGCGGACAACCCGCCGCTGCGTGTGCTGTTCGGCAGCCAGCCCGTCGAGCTCGTCAAGCACCTCTACGCGCAACGCCTGCAGACCTGGTCCGACTGGGAGCACGTGTCCCACGCCGCGCAGGGCTGACGCCACCGCTCACGCAGGCTCCGCTGTTACGCCTCGCGCGCACCGTTCACCCGGTGCGCGCCACCGCCTGACCGCGGGGTGTCCCGATCCGGGACGGTGGTCGACGACATCCCGCGGCGGCGCGTTATTCGCGGTGCCAGCGCAGAGGACCCGGGTGCAGGCTCCACCAGAGCCGCCGCCACCAGGACCGTTTGGCCCGCAGCGCCTCGGCATACGCCACCGCCTGCTGTCCCGCCCGCTCAGCCTGCTGCCCGTCAGCCGCCCCGGGCGCGAAACCAACCGTATTGACGGCGGCCACAAGCTCGTCCAACGGCGGCATCTCATAGCCCGCGGGCGGCGCGGCCGCCCGCACAGCACTGGACCCGCCACGATCCGGCGCATCCTCCGGCCGCCACCCGACAGACGAGGCCTCCACCGCGACAGCGCCACCCGCTGCCTCCAGCGTGGCCCCCGCCCCGGCGTCGCTTCCTCGCCCAGCGTCGTAGACCGGTCCAGCGTCGTAGACCGGTCCAGCGTCGTAGACCGGCCCGCCGTCGTAGGCCTGCACGCCGTCGTGGGGCCGCCCGGCGTCGTGGGGCCGCCCGGCGTCGTGGGGCCGCCGAGCGTCGTGGGCCGGTCCGGCCCCATCGGCCACGCCGGCCGGCCCCGCTTCGCTGCCGCCCCGACCGGCAACGGCGTCCCGCCGAGCCGACCCGCTCAGACCCAACCCGCCCAGCCCTGCGTCCGATCCACTCCGCCCCACGCCTGACGTTCGCGAATCCGAGCCGGCCGGATCGATTCCGGCGCGCGACCGGCCGAACCGCCGACCCTTCCTCTGCCGCGGCACCGGCGGCAAAGCCGCAAAAGCCGCCGCCTCAGTAGCCGCAAGATGCGCCGGAACCGGCCTCCCCGCCAACCGCAAAGCATCCGTGAACTCCAACCAAGCCCCCGTGATCCGCTGATCCGGAGCCCCCACCCCGAGCCGCCGCTGCCGCAACCCCCGCCGCATCACCACGACAGTCGCCCCAGCCGCGATCAACACCAGCAACACCGACCCCGAAGCCCCGGTGGCAACCAGCACCCCGGACGTCCCACCGCGCCCAGCCACCGGCGCCTGAGCCACCACCGGCGGCGCCGAAGCACTCGGCGCCTCCGACGCCGGGGGCGGCTCAGAAGTCGGCGGCGGTGACGGCTTGGGCGTGAAGTCCTCCTCGACCGGCCGCGGCTGATCACTCTTGGGCGACGGATCGAACGCCACCCACCCCAGCTCGTCGAACAACACTTCCGGCCACGCGACAGCATCACCACCGGTGACCGTGCCCCCGCCCTCGGGCACGTCGAAGCCGACCACCACCCGCGCCGGCAGCCCGGTCAGCCGCGCCAACAGCGCGAACGACGCCGCGAACTGCTCGGAGGTACCGCGTTGCCCGCCCTGGTTCCGCGGCCCGAACAGGAAGAACTGCAGATTCGGGTACGCATGCCCGCTCGGCGAGTCCGCGACCTTGCGGTAGTGCTCGGCCAGGAACTCCTCGATGGCCGCCGCCCGGTCGAACGATCCGGCGTTGCCGTCCGACAGCTGCTCAGCCAGCCGCGAGATCGTGTCAGGAACTCCCGAGCCGACGGTCAGGAAACGCGCCACCACATCACCGGTGGGGGAGCCCGCCGCGGGGAGCAGGTTGAAATCGGGTTCCTGCACCTGCGACGTCACCGTGTACCGCAGCCCCGGCCGCAGTCCCTCCGGGCTGATCAAGGTGCCACTGGCCGGGTCGTACGCGACGCGTACCCCGTCCACGCCGGTCGGCGTCGGGACCACCGGCAGGAGTCGCCCGGTGAGCTCATCCACCGTGATGTCCTGCGTGACCTGCCGCGACGGCACGTCGGGCAGCGCGGCCGCAGCCGGCAGCACCCGCCCGGCGTTGCGGTAGGTGGCGCCGACCCGCCACGTCACCCCGTCGTAGTCGGGCAGCACCGCCAGCCGCAACCGCGTCCGCCCCTTGTCCGCAGGGCCCGGGGCGACCTCGAGCAGCTTCTGTTCCGGGGTCAGCGCCCAGCCGGAGATCCGGTTCAACGGACTCTCGTCCAGGCTGTCCACCTGCGGCGGTTCGACGTACCGCCGAGGGTCGACCGGGGTCGCGGAGACCCGGCCGCCGACCCACGGACCGACCACGACGATCAGCCCGATGAGGACCACCAGCCCGGCGGCCGCCCCGGCCAGCGCACGGCCGCGCACGGCCGCGCGGGTCTTCGCCGGTACGCCGGACAGCGCCGGCCCGCTCGCCGGCCGGGCACTGACCGCCAGCGCGACCGCGACGAGTCCGGCGAACAGCACCGTCGGCCACCCGGCCGTCCCCGCATTCGGGCCGACAACATAGAGCGCGCCCCCGTAGAGCGCAGCCGCCGGCACACACCCGAGCAGCACCCGCCCGGACCGCACCGCCACCTCGGCCCCGGCCAGCCCGGCCAGCCACGCCGCGACCACCGGCACGACCACGGTGTCCGGCGTCGACTCCACCGGAATCATGGCGGTGAGTAGCCGCGGAATCCCGTTGATCAGCGCATCGATGACGATCTTACCGAGCGGTTCGGTCATCTCGGCCCGGTTCGCGGCCACCCGCAACGCCGCGAGCGTGTATCCGGCGAGCAGCACCACCGACATCGGCGCGATCGTCCACGACGGCAGCCGCCGCGCCGCCACACTGAGCCCGACGGACCCGAGCGCCGCCCCTGCGACGAGCTGCACCAGCAACGCGTCGGCATAGATCCGCCCGAGCACCACCCCGGAAAGCCCGATCAAAATCACGAGAGCCACGGGTACGACCGCAGCCCGCACCCACCTCACCATCGGAGCACCCCGTCCGAGGCGTCCACGGCCCGTCGTTCCCCCGTTGTCACCATCCGCGCACTCCCGTCCGCGGAGGTCGCGGCTCGTTGCCACGTCATCGCGTCCCGCGCCGCGGCCCCTTCCACCGGCGTCACCATCCCCGCACCCCGTCCCAGGCGCCGGCGAACTGGACGCCGTCCTCGGCCTCGATGACGATGAGCCCACCACCGGCCGACACCGGCGCAGCGTCGCGATCACCGAACAACCCGGCGATAACGACGGGATACGCCCCGCGCAACGCGGTCACCGCACCCAAATCGACCCGCCCACCCGGTCCCGTCAGATAGACCAGCGTGTCCCCGAGCCGGTTCTGCCGCAGACTGCGCAACGTCTGGCTCAGATCACCGGCTCGCAGCTCGGCCTCGGTGAGCACATCCAGGAACGGCCCCTCGGCGATCCCCGACACCAGGTGCAACGCAACCGGCAGATCCTCGCGCACCGCGGCCGCCACAATCGAAGCCGCGGCCTCACAGCAGGACTCGAACGAGTCGGCAGTCCCGTCACGAACGTCGGGATGCGCCCCGGCCCGATCGTCGAGCAGCACAATGATCGTCGGCTCACTGGTGTCGAGCTGCTCGCGCACCATGAGCTCACCGACCTTGGCCGAACTGCGCCAGTGCACCCGCCGCAGCTCGTCCCCGATGACGTACTCCCGCAACGAATCGAACGTGATGCTGCCCTGTGGCACCTTGTCGATCCGCCCGTCCAGGCTGCGCGCCATCCCGGCCGGAACGGCCCGCAGCAGATGAATCCGCGGATGCACCCACACACTGGTGACGCCGCCATAGGTCCGCGACAACGTCATGAGCCCGAGCGGGTCGGTCCGGGTCACCCGCAGAGGCCCGACCGGCACCACGCCCCGCCGCTGAGTAGGAACGGGATACTGCACGGTGGTGTCCCGCCCGGGCCGCAACCGCAGCAGGGGAACGGGCACACTCGCCGAACCACACCGGTCGGCGGCAACGAGGTTCGCGGCCCGCAGCTTGCTGGTGTTGTGCACGGTCAAGGTCATGGTGGCCGGCTCCCCGCGAGCCACCCGGTCGGGGCTGGCCACCCGATCGACACCAAGCCCCGGCCGCCACACGGCGAACACGACCCCACACAGCACCGCGACAGCAGCGGCGGTGCCCAGCAGCGCCAGATCCGGATACCCGAACCGGAACCCGGCACCAAGCAGAGCCAGCGCGGCAACAAGAACGCCGGCCCCGCGCGCGGTAACACCACCGAGCCGCCTCATGCCGACGCCGCCGCTACCGACGCGCACCGGCAGCCGCTACCGTCGCGCCGACCCGCCCTGCGCTCAGTGCAGGCGCTCATGCACCGACGCGCTGATTGTCCGGCAGCGGCACCGGCACCGACCGCACCGCGTCCTCCAGCACCTCAGCCGCCGTGACCCCGCGCAACTGAGCATCCGGCGACAACAACACCCGATGCGCGAACACCGGCCCGATCAGCGCCTTGAAATCCTCCGGCAGCACATACCCCCGCCCGTTGATCAGCGCATAAGCCGACGCCGCCCGGGTCAGCGCGATCACCCCACGCGGACTCACCCCGACCCGGACCTGCGGATGGTCGCGGGTCGCGGCGGCCAGACGCACCGCGTACGTATACAGCGGGTCAGCGATGTGCACCCGCAACGCCATCCGCACCATCTCGCCGACGGTGGCCGTGTCGGTGACCGGCTCCAGCGCGTCAGGGGAGCGCATCGCGGCCCCGCGCAGCACCTCGACCTCGACGTCCTCGGCGGGATACCCGACCGACAGCTTGACCAGGAACCGGTCGAGCTGAGCCTCGGGAAGCCGGTAGGTGCCGTCCATCTCGACCGGGTTCTGCGTGGCCACCACCAGGAACGGCTGCGGCACCGGATGCGGCACGCCGTCGACGGTGACCCGGCGCTCCTCCATGACCTCCAGCAATGCCGACTGGGTCTTGGGCGAGGCGCGGTTGATCTCGTCGGCGATGACGATGTTGGCGAACACCGGGCCGGGGTGGAACTCGAACCCGCGACTGGCCTGGTTGAAGATCGTCACGCCGGAGACGTCGGATGGCAGCAGGTCGGGCGTGAACTGGATGCGCCGCCACTGACCGCGCACGGCCGCGGCGATGGCCCGGGCCAGCGTGGTCTTGCCGACGCCGGGCACATCCTCGAGCAGCACGTGCCCCTGGGCGAAGAACGCCGTGAGTGCGAGCCGGACGACCTCGGGCTTGCCCAGCACGACCGTGCCGATGCGGTCGGCGAGCTGCGCCGCGACGGCGGCGAAGCCCTGGATGTGCTGGGGCGGCAGGGGTTCGTTGCTCACAGGGCTTCCTCAGCAGGTGGGCAGGTCGTTGATGTCGTCGTCACCGTCGAGGTTGAGCCAGGCGAACGGGATGTAGTTCTTACCTTCGTACTTGACCTGGACCCACCAGTTCGACTTCTTGTGGCTGTTGTAGATGTAGGAGTCGATGGTGGTGCCCTTCGCCTTGCAGTACGCCTCCAGCCGGGTGCCGGGCTTGGCCCAGCCGACCTGCTTGCTCTGCTGCGACGTGCTGGCGAAGATCTCGTTGCCGTTGCGGCCGTCGCGGTCCTCGTCGCAGTAGTCCGCAGTATCGCCGTTCTCGCCGTTGTTGCAGGTGGCGGTGCCGAACAGCGCGTCGGTCGCCTGGTCGCGGGTGCGGGCGTCGCTGCTGCCGGCAGCGGTCTTGGCGGTCACCGTGAACGTGTAGCTCGTGCTCGGCTTCAAGCCGGTGACCTTGAGGCTCGAGCAGCTGCCGGACGCGGACCCGCCGCCGTTGGACGACCTGACCGTGCAGGTCGCCTGCGCCCCGCCGGCGTTCACGCTGAACGTGACAGTCGCCGTGTTGAACGTCGCAGACGAGCCGGTGATCGTCACGACGGGCTTGGGCAGGGTCTTCGCGGTGGCGGTCGCCGCTTCGCTCTCGCCGGCCTCGTTGACCGCGCGGACCTCGACCGAGACGTTCTCGCCGGTGCCGAAGCCGTTGAGCGTCACGCCGGTGCCGTCGGTGACCTCGGTGGTCTTCCCGTCGGCGGCGACCACGTACTTGGTGATCGGGCGGCCGTTCTCGGCGGGTGCGGTCCAGGTGACCTGGATGGTGCCGGCCTTGTCGCTGACGGTGGCCGCGTCGATGTTCTCCGGCCGGTTCGGCTTGGCGAACGGCACGACACTGTTGCTGATCGGCGAAGCCTTGGAGCCCGCGCCACGCTCATTGATGGCGACGACCGTGAACGCGTACTGCTTGCCGTACTCCAGCTCGCCGTCCTTGATGGTCATGGACGTCTCGCCCTTGACCTCGCCGAGCGGCGCGGAGGTGCCGTCGCTGACGGCGGTCACCGCGTACCGCTCGATCTCCAGGCCCTGGCCGTTGGCGGCCGGCCAGCTGACGGCGACCGTGCCGTCGGGTTTGGCCTCGGCCGTGGCGGCCGTGGGCGCGTCGGGGACCTCGGAGGTCGGACGCACCGCGTTGCTGGTGCGGGCCGGTCCGTCGCCCTTCTTGTTGACCGCGTGCACGGCGAACCGGTAGGTCTCGCCGTTGGTCAGGCCGGTGACGTTGAGGGAGCGCTGGTTGGCGCCGACCTGGAAGGTCTTGTCGGCACCCTCGACGACGTACTTGGTGATCTCGGCGCCGTTGGCCGGCGCGGCCTGCCAGGACACGCGGGCCTCGGCGTTGCCGGCCGCGGCGCGCACGTTGCGCGGCGCTCCCGGCTTGCTGACCGGGGGCTTCTTCGGCTTCTGCGGGGGCGGCGGCGGGTCCGGCGGGGTGGGCGGCGGATCGCCACCGAGGACGTCGTCGGCGTACTTGTCGACGACGCGGACCTGGTGGGCGTTGTCGACGACGCGGGCGGTGGAGGAGCCGGGGGCGTTGATGAACAGGTAGTTCTCGCGGACCTCGAGCTCGAGGGGGCCGCCGGCCTTCTTGAAGGGGATGCTCTTCTGCTCACGGCCGGCGGTGTCGAACACGTGCACGGTGCCGGTGGACTCGTCGGCGACGTAGAAGAAGCCCTCCCAGGCGACGGCCGGCTGCAGCTCGCCGCCGTCACCGGGCACCACGAAGTCGGCGACGCCACCGGTCGAGGGCACCGCGTACACGTGGCGGGCGTCGGGGACGGTGACCGGCACGACCAGGCCGTCGGTGTGCTCGGGCAGCGTGCCCGGTCCGCTGAGCGGAAGGGTCTGCTGGGTGCGGGCGTCGCCGCGGAAGGTCGTGAGGACGTTGGTGGTGCGGTCGAGGACCGCGACGCCGGTTTCCAAGGTGGACAGGGTCAGGTCGTGGCTGGGCGTGGCCACTTTCTCGGTGCGGATCTGCACCGGGCCGACCTGGCCGCCCGCGCCGCCGGTGGCACCTCCGTCGGGCAGGGGAGCGGCGGTGATGGCGGACACGGTGCCCTCGCTGGGCACGGCGATCCACAGCCGGCCCTCGCCGTCGAAGACGCCGCCGGTGATGCCGGGCGGGTAGCGCAGCGACTCGCCGATGGGGGTGAGCGAGCGCGGGTCGAGCTGGCGCACCTCGCCCTGGACGGCGTCGATGACGAACGCGGCGTCCTCGTGCAGGGCGACGCTGACGCCGATGCCGGCGGTCATGGCGGGCCCGACGAAGATCTGCAGCGAGGTGAGATCCATCGAGCTGACGACGCCGGTCTGCATGTCGCGCAGAAGCACGAAGCGGTCGTTCTGCGAGATCTGAATCTGGTGACCGCCGGCCTTGGGAACGTTGACGCGGGTGTCGACCCGGGCGGTGACGCCGTTGATCCGGGCGGCCTCGCTCTTGGTCTTGCTCCACACCCAGGAAGCGGCGTCGTAGCTGGCGACAGCCTGATCGGCGGCGCCGAGGCCGAGGACGGTGAGTCCCAGGCCCGCGACAAGGCTCAGGACAGTGCCCATAGTGACGAGCCCACCACGACTGCGCCACCGGCGCTTGCGCTGGCCGATCACGACATCTGCACTGGCCACAGCCTGCCTACCTCCCCGTTTGCCGGCGGCGCCCGTTCAGGACGCAGGCCATCATAGGGGGACGGCGGGTGGTGTGGACACCCGGCGAGTCACGGTTGTGGATAGTGATGATCGCCGAGAGTGATCATCATTTGCCCGGGGAAGGCTTGGCCGAGCCGGGAACGCGGCTGGTGCAGACCTGCGGCGAGGTCGAGAACTGGCTGGTGGTGTAGACAGCCACGACGGCGAAGCAATAGTCCAGGTCAGCGTTGAGTCCATTGAGATCGAACGTGGTCGTGGTGGGCCCGACCTGACCCATCGGCCGAAGCTGTTCGCCGGGCTTGCCCCCGGTGACGACAAAAGACGCGCGGCCGTTGGCCGGATCAGCCCAGAACAACTTGACCGACGATCCGTAGTCACGCATGCGCACATCGCTAGGCGCGGGGCCGGCGAGAGTTGGCACATCAGAGGCCGGATCGTCACCCCGGTTGGCCAGAACCACAACCAGCGCGACCACGGCGATGATCACCCCGAAAACCGCGGCAATCGCCGCGAAAAGGGCCGGAGCCTTCCGGGAGTACGACGAATCGCCGGTGCTCGCCGCCGGGGCGGCCGAGGTGATCGGTGGCGCGGAGATGATCTGCGGCATGGGCTGCTGGTCGTAGCGAGTCGGCTGGAAGTAGCCGGGCTCGGGCGGAAAACCATGGCCGGGCGCGTCGGTCGCGGCAGTCGGTGGTCCAGGCTGCGCAAAAGCCGGGGGTACGTCGTGAGCGCGGCTGGGCGGAACCGGAGTCGGCACGGGCTGGCCGTAGGCGGGCAGCGCTGATTGTGACGCGGTGGGCTGGCCGTAGGCCGGAGGGGCCGATCGTGATGCCGTGGGATGGCCGTAACTCGACGGTGCCGGCTCCTCGTAGGCCTGATCCGCTCGGGGCTGCCCCGCGTCGGGCTCGGGGAAGTAGCGGGGTTGAGACTCCGCCACCTGCTGCTGTGGCACGGGGCTCTGCTGGGGGCGTACCAGTGCCTGTTGGTCCCGGGGTGCCTGCCGCTGCGGCGGGACCTGGAAGCGCTGCAGCTGCTCGGCGGGCAGCTCCATGCGTACCGTCGGGGGGTCTTCCCCCAGGTAGGAGCGCGCGCGGACGACGGCCCAGTGGTCCGCGCCGAGCACGGCCGGGCCGTGCGCGGCCACCCGGCCGAACGCCCGCCGGGCCTCGTGCCGGTTCTCCATCTCCTCGGCGACCACGCCGAGATCGAAGGAAATGCCGAGCATGACCGGGTCGGTGTCCCCGAGCCGCCACTGCCCGGCCGCGTACGCCTCCTCCAGCACCCGCCGCGCCCCGGACGGATCATCGGCACGCTGATGCACAGTGGCGAGCTGTTGAGCGGTCAGCAGGACGTCAGGGTCGTCCTCGCCGAGATTGGCCCGCCCCAGATCAACGGCATGCTCAAGCACAGCACGCGCCTGGCCAAGGTCACCGGAATCGGCGAGGGCCAGCGCGCGCTGCCGGGCGGCGAAGAGCGGGGACGGCTGAGACACGCAGGCCATGCTGCCCTTTGCCGTCCGGCGACGCCAGTACGGGCGAGCCCACTGTTCCGATATGTCCGGTCCGGGGGTGGCGTTTGGGGGTGCCGGAGGGGCGTGTATATTTCTCTCCTGTGCAGCCCGCCGGGCGGCCACTTGCGGATGCGAACCGCAGGTCGAACCGGTTACGCTGTGCTCACCTTGTCCGGGTGGCGGAATGGCAGACGCGCTAGCTTGAGGTGCTAGTGTCCTTTATCGGACGTGGGGGTTCAAGTCCCCCCTCGGACACGTTAACCCCCACCTCGATCATTCACGTTTCGGCGGATGATCGGGCTGGGGGTTTTTGATTGCCTGTCTGGCCTGCGGGATGCTGATCCCGAGTAGTGACAGTTGCCCCGTGTCGGTAACGTCCAAAGCGTCGAGGTTGTCCTGCCCAGCAATCTCGACGGGGCCGGTGTCCAGGTTGATGCTTACCGGTGTGCAGACGATCGCTATGCCTCGGCTGCGCAGCTGGCCGGCCACACCGGAGATGGGGATTGCGTCCCAGGTGGTGCCGAGGTGGCGCGCCAGTTGCCCACCGGCTTCGGCAAGGGCCTGGTCTTCGCGCACGTAGAGCGTCTTCATCCGGTTTGGCTGAGCGTCGCTGGCGCTGGCGCTGGTGTAGCCGTGCCGGCACCGGTAGCGGGCCCGTCCGTGTGCCCAGTGCCCTTCGGCCCGGCGTCCGCACAGCCCGCAGATCACCAGACCGGTCAATTGGTAGCGGTGCGGGTTGGCGTCGTCCGGGACCGCGAGGGCGGTGATCTGTTGCGCCGCGACGAAGGCCGCCTCACTGACCAGCGCCGAATGCGCCCCCGGCGGCGAGACTTCCCACTGCTCGCGGTGGTTCCAGCCGCGGGAGGGTTTCACTCCGGGCGGGCGGCTGCTTTTGTCGCCTGGCCGCAGTTCGTGGTGATCGGTGTGTTGCCGGTTCCATACCTGCCGGCCGGTGTAGCGGGGGTTGGCCAGGATCGCTGCGACTGTCCGCAGCGTCCAGGCGGTGCCGGAGCGGTGCGGGTTGCGCGCA
Source organism: Actinoplanes sp. NPDC004185 (assembly GCF_053603475.1). NCBI lineage: Bacteria > Bacillati > Actinomycetota > Actinomycetes > Micromonosporales > Micromonosporaceae > Actinoplanes > Actinoplanes sp. NPDC004185. Next base: position 20,796 of record NZ_JBSGFR010000047.1, read on the forward strand.
GGGTCATGTGCCGACGGTGGCGGGATGCCGAGCGCGTTGAGGCTGCGGGCAATACCGGCGGTGCTGAGCCCGGCGAGGCGCTGTTGGAAGATCCATTCCACGTGCGGTGCGGTCTCGGGATCCGGTTCCAGGCGTAGCAGCCGTCGGCCCCATCGTGAGTGCTGCGGGTTGGGATGCGGTCCGGCGTCAGCCATTCGGTAGCCGTACGGCGGCCGGCCGCCGAGGTGCCGGCCCTGGGTGCGGACCTGGGCGCACATCGCCGCGGTCGTGCGCCGTCGGGCGCGCAGAATCTCACGTTCGGCATGGTGGCCGAGGAGCAGGAGCAGGGCCTGATGGGTGGCGTCGGTCAGGTCGACCGGGCCGTTGATCTCGGCCAGCCACACGCTGATGCCGTACGCATGCAGCTGCGCGATGATGCTGCGGGCCTGCCCGGCGGTGAACCCCCGTTCGAACTCGCCGATCACGACCGCATCAAATCCGCGATCGGCGTCGGCGGCGGCGTCCAGCAGCGCGGCGGCCTGGGGGCGATGGTGCCAGGCCAGGGCGCGGGAGTAGCCGATATCGAAGAACTCGACCACGATCCGGCCACGGCCGGAGATCACCCGGATGGCGTCTGCCCGCTGCCACTCCCGCGACGACGCCGGGTCCTGGAACCGGCCGGTCGAGGTACGCCCGTAGAACGCGAATCGCAGCCCTGGCTCGGCGTGCCGAGCCTGCTGCTGGCCGCGGGTCCGCAGCTGCGCCGGTGGCCGCCGAAGCCACGCCGCCAAGGATGGATCTTGGGCCTCGAGAGCGGGGCCAAAGGAGCAGTCGGCATCGTGCTCACCTCACATCGAGGCAGTAAGGAGTCGATGCTGAGGTACCCGCAGCGGGCGTGGTGCTGAACCGTGGGTTGGTGATGTCACTCGAAAGGGAGTTCCGCAACGCTCCCGCTGACCGACTCTGGGTTCAGTTGATCTGATCAGCCTTCCTATCTGATCCGGTGCCGTCTCGCTATTTTTCGGGGTCATGGCTAGCAAAGCAGGATCCTAGGATGCATTACGGGTAGTGCCATGCTGCATGCCTGCGCCAAGGCGTCCGGGTCGTTGGCGGTCAGCGCGGACCGGCTGCGCATGGAATCGGTTGTTGCGCTGGCGCCTTCAATTTGGTCGTTGCGGTCGTGTCGACGATGGCGGCCAGAGGCATTTGCCGACGTGACCGGCCACGCCCGCCTACCGTTGGCCACCATGGTCGTCGGGCGGTCAGGTGATCTGCGGTCTGCAAGCGTCGTTCGCCGGACCGAGGCGCGCGGCGGCCAGCCGGCTGTACCCCTGGCCCGTCAACGGCGCGTAGCCTCCGACGTGAGCGACCTCCCCGAGACGGGTGGCGTGGTCGTACGCAGCCTGGAATTCTTGCGGGCGGCGCACAGCCGGCAAGCAGCAGTGCCTCGATCCGGGCGCGCCAGCTCCCGGCCTGCCCCACAAATGGCCGTGGCGCAGCACCCCGCGGGAACCGACGACCAGCCGCACGTGAGGCAGCGAAGATGGATTGTGACCGACCCGGCGGTCCTGCGTCCTGAGGTGGCAGATCCGGGGTTTGATCAGGGCGCATCGGCTTTCCGCCAGCCACGGCCGCAGTAGCCATTCGGTCGTGGATCGGGGCCGGTCCTGCCCTTTTAGCCGAGCCCGAGGTGCCGGGCCAGGATGGCCACCTGACCGGCGAACCGGTTGAGGAATTCGGCCGAGCGCGGGTCAACGCCGCAGGTGCCCTCGACGATGTGCGGCAGCGTGGTGGGCGCCATGGTCATGGCCATCAGCATGACGACCAGGCAGGCCGGATCGAGATCAGCGGGCAGCTCACCGGCCTCTTGCCGTTTCCGCAGCTCCTCGATGGTTTCGGCGAACATGCCGGTCGACGGGTGCCCGTCGGATCCGGTGTATTCGAGCCCGTTCCAAGCCAGTAGGCGGACGCCGTCCGGGTTGCGCAATGCCTCCAGCGCATAACGGCGCAGCTGCTCCGGCAACGGCGTGCCGGCGGGCGCCAGCTCGCCCTGCCGTTGCTGCCACTGCCGCGAAATGGCTTGGTACAGGCCCTCCTTGCTGTCGAAGTAGTACGAGATCAGCTGCACGTTCACCCCGGCGCGGGCGGCGATCGCGCCGATCCGGGCACCCGCATAGCCATGCGCGCCGAACTCGGTCACCGCGGCGTCCAGGATCAGCGCGCGGGTGCGTTCAGGATCACGCTGCCGCTCCTGCGGCTGGGGGGACCTGCGGGGCTTCGACGCCGACATGCACGCGATCATACCTTCGGCTTGTTATATCAATCGTATATATGAGCTAATCAAACGGATGCTTGACAGCGTCACTTCCTGGATGCACGATGAGAGCACCAAGTCAACAAGGGGAGTGAGATGCCCGAAAGCACAAAGATCCTCATCGCCGGTGGCGGTGTCGGCGGCCTGGCGCTCGCGCAGGCACTGCACCACGCCGGGCTCGATGTCGTCGTCTACGAACAGGACCCGACACCCCGTACCCGGAACCAGGGCTACCGGATCCACCTCGACCCGGCCGGCAACGCCGCGCTGGCCGACTGCGTCCCGCCGGAGGTCTTGGCTGTGCTGCGCCGCACCAGCGGCCGCAACGGCGATCTGGTGACGACCTTCACCCCCGGACTGCGGCAGGTGTTCACGCAGCAATTCCCCGACATTCCCGCCGACCAGATCACCGCCGTCGACCGCAACACCTTCCGCCAGGGCCTGCTCACCGGCCTTGACGACGTCGTCCGCTTCGGGCACACGGTGTCCGACTACCAGGAGACCAGCTCGGGACGGGTACGGGTCGACTTCGCCGAAGGCGGCAGCGACGAAGGGGATCTGCTGATCGGCGCAGACGGCGTCGGGTCCGTCATCCGGCGCCGGTTGCTCCCCGAATCGGTGCTGCAGGACTTCGGTCTGCGGTGTTTGTACGGCCGGATGCCCCTCACCGATTCCTTGTCTCCCGAGGAATTCGAGCGTGGTCTGTGCTGGGTCTCGGGCGGCAGTACCTGCGGCGCCGGGTTCGGCACCGTCCGGTTCCGCACCCCCGTGGCCGAGACGCAGGACTACCTCATGGTCACCCTGGTCGCGACCCCGGATCATCTCGGCGTCACCGACGACACGCTGTTCCGCATGTCGTCGGAAGAGCTGTGGAAACTCTCGACGAACACCGTCGCCGACTGGCATCCGGTCATCCGCAAAATCTACGCCCGCGCCGACACCGAATCATTCATCCCGATCACGTTCCGGATCAGCGAACCGATACCTGCGTGGGCGCCGGGCCCAGTCACCCTGCTCGGCGACGCAGTCCACACCATGCCACCCACCGCGGGGGCCGGAGCGAACACCGCGCTGGCCGACGCCGCCACACTGGCCGACGAAATTCTCTCCGCCGTAGGAGGCGGGAAATCGTTGCTGGAAGCGGTCGCGGCTTACCAGGCCGTCATGCTGCCGCGTGGTTTCGCGGCCATCGAGAACTCGCGGCGCCTAGCGGCCCAGATGTTCGCGGCGAACTGATCAACCACAGGTCAGCCTGGTCCGCGCGGCAGCAGGGCCAGCGAGGCCCTCAGACTCGAAACGCGCTGCGCCTCCGAACGCGGCGCGCGAGACCTGCTCGCTGGAGATCCACGCACCTGTTTAGATCGCCGCCCGGACCGGGCGGCTAAGCCCCCGGAAGTTGAAGGTGTTCGGTCAGCGGCTATCCGTGCGCCTGCGCGCCCATGAGCAGGCGAACGGTGTGACAAACAGTCAAGGGCGCCGACATCGCGTTCATCAGCTGCATGAGCCTGGTGAGCTCGTCTTTCAGGCGGCTGATCTGGGTCTCGCGATGGGTCGACAGGGTTACCAGCCCCGCACATTCTGATGAGCATGGTCTCGAACTCCTGGTGCAGGCGAGTGTAGAGGCGGGCGCCGTAGAAGGCGGTTCGATCGACACCTGCTTCGTGGGCGGGAGTCGTGATGAGATTTTTGCCACCGGGCGGGATCTCGCTGCGAAGAAGCCGGTTCATGGCGGCTCAGATGCGAATTCGTTCTGTTGGCGCTGCTGGGCGCTGATACGCATTGGTCGACTCCGTGGCGGCGTCGATCGGCGAGGACACGAGTGGTCCAGTCGTGCTCACGCTGCAGCCGATTGTTTTCGGCTTTGCGGGTGGAATTTCACTCGCCGAGGAAGGTCGTGGTTCTGGCGGCGTGGTCAGCGGAGCACGGAGGAGACCGAGCAAGTCGCGTAGTACCAGCAGGGGACCTGCCTTGGACAGATGGGAGCGACCGCGGCGTCGGGGCCGGCGTCGGTCGCCTTCACCAGCTTCCCCGCCCGCCGATATTAGGCGCTCACCGAATATTCGAAAGCGTTGCATGGAAAACCTTCACCGAAGCCGGCGCGGATGCACATGGGAAACTTCGGCTCGAAGCAAGCCCTGCTTCCGATCCGAGGTGCCCTCGAATGCCGCCGCCCACACGGTGAACGGGCCGCCGCCACTCTTGACCGCCACGCCGTGCGAGACTTTCGTCCGTTGGTCACTCCATCGGGCACCGGAAACGGGATCGGGGTCTGAGTCGGCCTCGCCGGCAGCGCCGGGATCTCCCATCGGCCGGTACACCAGCGGCCGAGATTTGAGGAGGACTTGTGCAGATGGTGGGCCTGCACACCTTGTCCCGCCGCACGGTGCTCGCCGGCTTCGCCGCGCTCCCACTGCTCGCTGGGTGTCGGGACGGGGCGTCGCAGCACCGTTTGGTCCGCATCGCGACGGGCAGCCCCACGGCCGTCTGCTACATCGTCGGCACAGCCGTGACCGGTCTCATCCGGCGGCGGCTGCCGAGGACGGACGCCCGTGTGCTGGTGACTGCGGCCTCCGCCGAGAACGTGCAGCTGATCGCGACGACCCGGATCGAGCTCGGCGATCAGCACCTGACGGGTTCGTCGGTACACCTCGAGAGCATCGGCGCGGCGGCCGTCTCGGTCCAGCGCCATCATGAGCTGCCCGCGCAACCGTTCCCGTAGCGGGTGCTCCTCGGTCAGCTGGTACAGCTCAGCGGCCAAGGTGGAGTGCCGGCCCGCGGCGAGTTCCGCGTCGATCCGGTCCGACAGCGCCGCGAACCGCAACTCTTCCAGGCCGCCCGCACAATCGCTCCCGGACGGCGCCGGTCGGGGCGTCGGCGAGTGCGGGACCGCGCCACAGGTCGAGCGCCGTCGCCAGCCGCGCGTACCGCAGCTGCGGGTCCTCGATTGCGCGCGCCTCGTCCACCAGCCGGGCTGAAGCGGTGCAGGTCGACCGAATCCGGCTCGACGTGCAGCAGGTACCCACCCCCACGCGCCACAAGCTGCACGGGCTCGGCGCTGTCACCGGCCGACGCCATCGTCCCGCGGATGCGGGACATCAGGGCCTGGACTGTGGTGCGGTTTCCCGGCGGTGGTGTTTGCTCCCACAACAGCTCGCTGAACCGCTCGACGGTGACCATCCGTCCTGGCTCCAGCAGCAGCACCGCCAGCGCAAGACGCTCCTGGCGGCGCCGCAAACGGAGGATTCGGCCGGTGGTGGTGTGTATCTCCACGGGGCCCAGCAGCCGGAAATTCATGGGCGGCGCACTGAGCGGTCGAGGTAGAACGCCGTGATGGTGGCGGCGATGGCGGCGGGGTCTTTCTCCGGGCCGAAGTGGTCGAGTCTGGGGAAGTGGATCAGTTCGGAGTTGGGCAGGATGTCCTTGAGGTGGCCCGGCGCTCGGCCCGCGCCGGTGGTGTCTGCTTCCTTGCCGGCCATCAGTAGCACCGCGGTGGTGATGTGGGCGTACTTGGGGAAGTCGTTATTCCGGCGGGCGGTTTCGGCGTGTTCGCGGATGGTGCCGGGCAGCAGGGCGTACTTCTGCTGCCGCTCGCGTTTTTTGATGGCCAGGGGGATGACGGCGCGCAGCAGCCAGCGGGGTGCCTTGCCGCTGGTCTGCGGGTTGATGCCCCGAATGAAGGTCAGGAACGCTTCGGAGGGCTTGCCGGCGTCGAGCTGTCGTCGGCACTGCTCAGTCCACCCCATTGGGATCGAGCCATTGATGCAGACGCCGGGCTCGTAGACGGCGATACGCTCGAAAGCCATGTACGTGAGGGCGGCTTCAAGCGTGAGGAAACCGCCGAAGCTGTGCCCGAAGACGAAGCGGGCCCCGGTTGCCACACGCACCGCTTCGATGTCCCCGCATTCCAACTCGGCGCTGTAGTTGTCGCCCTGCGGCCCGCTGGAGCCTCGTCCGCGTCGCTCGATGGTGTGCACGGTGAACCGGGCGGCGAGGGCGGCGGCCAACGGGTCGAAGTCCGCGGCCAGCGCCAGGGCTCCAGGCACGATGATCAGGCCCGGCCCTGTACCTGTGGTGCGGTAGCTGATGGATGTGCCGTCTGCGGCGGTCACGGAGGCCACTGACACGTTTTGTTCCAGTGCTTGAGCGGTCATGCTGTGCCTCCATACAAGATGATCATGAGCGAGAGCAGCGTTGTTGGTGTCAGTGGACAAGCGCGGACAGGGCGCGCAGTCCTTGCAGGATCTCCTCGGCGGTGGGTGCGGTCGCGGGGTCGCTGAGGTGCTGGATCATCACGCCTGACATGAGGGCGAGTTGGACGCTACCCAGCGTGCGTACCGAGTCTTCCTGCACCTGATCCTCGGGCACGCTTTTGAGGATCGCCGCCATACCACGGCGACCCTGCGTGGTGCCGTCCGCGAGGGCCGCACGCAGCCCGGGCTGACGCTGGGCCTGCATGAACAGCTCCACCGAGGCCAGCCACAGGTCGGGTTGTGCCGTGAAGTCGTCAATCAGGCTCTGCCACATCTGCATGAAATAGCTCCTGGAGGAGCCGTCGGCGTCGGGGCGCAGCGCCCGACCCATCGAGTCGCCCCATTCATCGAGAATCTCGAACAGGGCCTGGTTGAGCAGTGCTTCGCGGGTGCCGTAGTGGTAGCCGATGGCGGCCATGCTCACGCCAGCCGCTGCGGCGATGTCCCGGACGCTGCTGCGGTCGTATCCCTTCTGCCGCAGACACGTCTTGGCGCCGGCGAGCAGGGCTTCACGGTTTCCCATGTGACAGAGCGTAACACCGACTTGCACGATCGTCTAGAGCGAACGACTTAGGCGAACGACTTGCGCGATCGCCCAAAAATTTCTATCGTCGTCGCATGATGAAAGCCAAGATCGTTTCCCGAAGGCCCGCCATCGCCGCGGCACTGGGCCTCGGGCTCGCCCTGGCCCTGGCCATCCCCGTGCTCGCCGAAGCCGCGTCGACCGACGGCACCGCCGACCGGACGGTGGTTCAAACCTCCAACGGCAAGGTCCGCGGCACCGCCGACGGCCAGCTACGCAGCTTTCAAGGCATTCCCTATGCCGCCGCTCCGGTCGGCGAATTGCGCTGGAAGGCGCCACAGCCGACCGCGACATGGACCGGGGTGCGCGACGCGTCCACCCCCGGCAAACCCTGCGCCCAGCCGGAAGGGCTGCCCGTCGGCATCCCCAGCGAGCACGAGGACTGCCTGTACCTGAACCTCACCACGCCCGCTACGAAGACCACCGGCAAACGGCCGGTGCTCGTGTGGATCCACGGCGGCAGCCTCATGTACGGCGCTGGCGACATGTACGGCCCCAAGAGCCTGGCCGCCAACGGCGCGGTCGTGGTCTCGATGAACTACCGCCTGGGCATCATGGGCCACTTCACCGACCCGTCCCAGCCCGGCGCCGACGGCCTCAGTCTGCAAGACCAACAGGCCGCCCTGCGCTGGGTCCGCGCCAACGCCGCCGCCTTCGGCGGTGATCCCCGCAACGTGACCATCATGGGCCAGTCAGGTGGCGGCTACAGCGCCTGCGGCCACCTCGCCTCGCCCGCGTCGGCCGGCCTGTTCCACCGGGCCATCATTCAAAGCGCCCCGTGCGCCACCGACGGCTCGCGCACACGCGCCGAAGCCGAGGCCGACTCCCGGCGCGTCATCAACGCGGTCCACTGTGAACGCGACACCGCCGCCTGCCTGCGAGGCAAGACCGTGGCTGAACTCCTTGCGGCCTACGGCCCGTTCAACGAGCCCCGCCCGGTATCCGGTACGAAGCTGATGCCGCTGTCGCCAGCCGCCGCCCTGCGCACCGGACGGTTCAACCGGGTTCCCGTCCTCATTGGCGTCAATCACGACGAGGAGCGCGGCATGGTTCTGGGGCAGGAGGTCGTCCCCGGAGGCGAGCCGATGAAGCCCGAGGCGTATGAGCCCGCCATCCGCACACAGTTCGACACCAACGCCGACGCTGTACTCGCGCGGTACCCGCTGAGTGACTTCGGCTCGGCGGGCGAGGCCCTGGCCACCGTCCGCACCGACGCGCTTTGGTCAACGCCCACTGTGGACACCGCACGGCTGCTGTCGAAGTGGACCCCGACGCGGTTGTACGAGTTCAGTGAGCGCAACACTCCATGGTTCAACGGCTACCCCGCGCCCAGCTTCGAACACCGCGCCGGGCACATGACCGAACTGCCTTATCTCTTCGACGACATCGCCCTCTTCGAGGACATCGCGCCGGAGCAGACCACCTTCCGCAACCGCATGCTCAACACCTGGACCGGCTTCGCCGCATCCGGCCGAACCGCCTGGCCCGCATTCCGCAGCGACCACGAATACGTACAGACACTGTCCTCGCACGCCTGGCAGCGCGCCGACTTCACCACCGACCACAACTACGGTTTCTGGAAGAATCTCCGCTAACAGCAGCCACCAAGCGCGGGGTGATCAGCTCAGGACAACCAGTGACCCCGCCCTTGGCGTGCTACTCAAACCGCGGACCACAATGGTCCCAGTCGCACAACGTGCGTACCTATGAAGATCAGGTCGAGCGGGTCCGCCGGTGACACGGGGTTCCGAGGGGCAGCGAGAGCGCCCGTTCGGGTAGGACCGAACGACGGAGCCGCTTCTTCGCTTTGGTTGAGCCGTGAACAAATGGGGTTCGGGCCGCTTCACAAGGCGGCGCCGGATCCTACGGTCCTGGTCTTATCCCAGCGAAAAGGGCTTTGAGTACGCGGTCGACGTACTCGTGTGTCAGCGGCTCTTGCGTGATGAGGAGTCTGAAGTAGAGCGGGCCGGACAGGACGTCCATGGCGACGTCCAGGTCGAACTCGGGTGAGATCTGCCCCTGTTGCTGGGCTCGCCTCAGTCGAGCGACGGTCTTGTCCGCCTGGGGGCGGATGAAGCGTTCGTTGAGGGCGGCGGCGACCAAGGGACTGTGCTGGGCCTCGCCTACCAGGGCCCGGTAGTGATCACCCAGCGGTGGCTGGCCCAGAAGGTCGACGGCCGCGTAGATCTGCCGGCTCAGGTCGGCCACGATGTCGCCGGTGTCGGGGTAGTCGAGGCCGGGCTCGTTGGCAGCGAGCACCGCGTCAAGGAACAGGGCGCCCTTGGACTGCCAGCGACGGTAGATCGTGTGCTTGCCGACGCCGGCGCGGGCCGCGACACCCTCGATGCTGAGTTTGGCGTAGCCCACTTCCTGTGCCAGTTCCAGCGTGGTGTGCAAGATCGCCTGGGTCCGCTCGGCGGCCTTGGCAAGGCGGTCGTCACTCATGCCGCCACCCTATCGGCACGACACGTGCCGTTGACAAGAGCTGACCAGCATGGTCAAAATGAGCACAACTTACTGCGGCACGGCACGTGCCGTGCCGGTCGGCGGCCCTACTGATGGGCATGTCGCCCTGAGCGCCTGAAGGGTCGAATACGGCCCGTCATTTCGTTCCACTCCGATCAAGAGAAGTTGTTTACGAGGAGCTTCGATGACGATGAGACGCTCATACCGCTGGCTGATTCTGATCGTGCTGTGTCTCAGCACGTTGGCGCTGGTCATCGACAACATGGCATTGGCCGTCGCGCTGCCGTCGCTGGCGGAGGATCTGGGCGCGAGTCCCCAGGACATGCAATGGATCCTGGACTCCTACATCCTGGTCTTCGCCGGTCTGCTGCTGACCGCGGGCAGCCTGTCGGACCGGTACGGCCGCCGCCGTGTCATGGTCATCGGCCTGACGCTGTTCGGGGCGGCCTCCCTCGCGGCCGCCGTTGCCGCCGATCCGATCCAGCTGATCGCCGCCCGCACGGTGATGGGCGTCGGCGGCGCGCTGGTCATGCCCAGCACGCTGTCGATCCTGATCACTGTCTTCGATGCCGTCGAACGGCGTCGGGCCATGGCGTGCTGGAGCGCGGTCGCCATGCTCGGCCTGGTCGGCGGGCCGGTGCTGGGCGGCGCGCTGATCGCCCACTTCCACTGGGGCGCTGTCTTCCTGATCAACGTTCCCGTCGTCGCGCTGGCCATCGTCGCAGCGTTCGCCCTGATGCCCGAGTCCAAGGGGCCCGCGAACAGGCTCGACCCGGTCGGCGCGGTTCTGTCGGTAGTCGGCATGACCGCGCTGCTCTGGACGGTCATCGACCTGACGCACGGTGTCTCCTGGCTAGCGCTGACGACGGCGGTCCTGGCGTTGGCCGGCTTCGTGGCGTGGGAGCTGCACACACCGCACCCGATGGTGCCGCTCCGCCTCTTCCGCAACCGAGTCTTCAGCGGAGGCAGTCTGTCGCTGACCCTCGTGCAGATCGGCAATGGTGGGCTGCTGCTCATCCTCACCCAGTACCTGCAGTACATCCTGGGCTTCACGCCCACGCAGGCCGGCTTGGCCTTCATCCCGATGGCGGTCGCTTCCCTCGCCTTCAACACCCTTGGAGCAACCGTCGCCGCCGGGATCGGCCACCGGACGCTGATCGCCTGCGGCCTGACCACCATGGCCGCAGGATTCGGCGTGCTGGCCGCCCTATCGCCAGGCGCCGGCTTCGTCCAGCCGGCCGTCGGCCTGTTCCTGCTCGGCGCCGGTGGCGGGCTGGCCGTGCCTGCGGCCGTCTCCGCACTCATGAGCACCATCCCTGTCGAGCACGCTGGTGTCGGCTCCGCCCTGAACGACACTCTCCAGCAGGCCGGCGCCGCACTCGGCGTGGCCCTCCTGGGCAGCATCGTGTCCGGCGCCTTCACCGGCACCATGTCCGACTCGGCTCCCGCCCAGGCCGCCCGCTCCATAGGTGACGCACTGACAGTGGCCGAGCGCACCGGCGACGGCGCTCTCGCGGAGGCTTCCCGCCATGCCTTCACCACGGCGATGTCGTCCGCCTTCATGATCAGCGCCGCGGGGGTTCTGGCCGCGGCCGCCATTGCCTTAATCGTCCTGCGCGAGCGAGCCAGCGCGCCGCGCCCGGCACCCCGGCGCGACGCGGCGCCGGAGCTCACGACGGCCGCTCGCCCCTTCTGACGCCTCTACCTCCAATTCTCCGAGCACCTGATCGATCGAAAGGAAGCACGATGTCCGAGACTATGAGCTGGAACGCCCACGGCGACTGCACGGCCCAGGGGACCAAGAGCGTCCGGGACTCGGCCGGCCGGCGTTTCGACGTCGACCGCTGGCAGCAGCGGCTCGATGAGCTGCGCGCCGCCCACCATGTCCCCGGTGCGAGCCTGGCCGTGGTGATTGACGGGCAAGTCTACGAGCTGGCCAGCGGAGTGCTGCACCGCGGCACCGGCGTGGCGGTGACCCCCGACTCGGTGTTCCTATCCGGTTCGATCGCCAAGGTCTACACCGCCACGCTGATCATGCGGCTGGCCGACGAGGGAAAGCTGGACCTGAACGCGCCCGTCGTGGACGTGCTGCCGGAGTTCGCCACCCCTGACCCCGAGGCCACCAAGACGATCACCATCCGGCAGCTGCTGTCCCACACCGGCGGCGTGACCAACGACTTCAACTTCGACGGCGGCCGGGGTGACGACTGCCTCGCCCGGTATGTCGAAGCCGCCCGGCGGGTGGCACTGGACTGCCCACCCGGCACGGCCATGTCGTACGGCGGCCTCGGCTACGTCGTGCTGGGCCGCGTCATCGAGAAGCTCACCGGCCTGACCTGGGACCAGGCCCTCAAGAACCTCCTGTTCCAGCCACTCGGCCTGGAACGCTCAGTAACGCTGCCAGAAGAGGCGTTGCGCTTCCGCGTTGCTATGAGCCACCTGGGCGAACCCGGTACCTATCCCGACCCGGCCCCGTTCTGGGACGCGATGCCTCGCTCCGTCGGCCCGGCGGGCAGGGTCATCGTCTCCGCCGGCGACATGGCCCGTTTCGCCTGGATGCACCTCGACGGCGGCCTCGCCCCCGATGGCGCCCGCATCCTTTCCACCGACGCAGTCGGCGCCATGCAGCACCGCCAGGTGGACGTACCCGACAAGTGGACGGTCAGCGCCGACGGGTGGGGCCTGGGCTGGACTCTCTACGACTGGAACGGCATCACCGGCTACGGCCACGACGGCGCCGCCATCGGCCAGTACGCCTACCTGCGCGTCGTCCCGCACGCGAACCTCGCCCTGGTTCTGATGACAAACGGCGGCGCAGCCCGTCTGCTGTACGCCAACCTGTTCCGCGACCTGCTCGCCGAACTCGCCGGCGTCACCATGCCCGCACCGTTCGCCCCGGCCACGACACCACCCGCGATCGACCTCACGCCGCTGCTCGGCACGTACAAGCGCGAGGGCGTCGTCATCACCGTTTCCCGCAACCATGACGGCTCGCTCCACCTGCGGTACGAGTTCGTCGACGACATGAAAGACATGTCCCCGCCCTTGGAGATGGGCCTGAAGCCGGTTACGGAGACGGCCTTCGCCGCCTCCGGCGCAGGCCCATCGTTCAGCGAGGACTATATGCCGGTCGTTTTCTCCACCCTCGCCAACGGCACTCAGGTCTGCTACGTGGGTATGCGCGCCACCCCCAAAATTGCCTGACTGAACGACCGATGCAAGTCCTCTGATGGAGTGGGGCGCCTACAGCGTCCGGCGTCCCGCTCCATCAGCTCGAGGCGCTGGCAAGTCTGGCCGCCCGTTTCCTGAACGACCTGATCGCCGAGAAGTGCGTCGTCCGCGAGATGCTGCCCGATCTGGAAGGGCCGACGGCCGCGATCTGCCTGATCCCTTCCACAGACCGACATGTCTCTGGCGAGCTTGCTCGCTGCTGGCGCCGCTGGTGCTGCTACGCCACTGCGAAAACCGGATGCCCACTTCGCCGCAATCGTAGTTTCGTAAGTGACTTGTAGCGCCGGCTCCACCCGGCTCGGCACCCCGTCATCGAGCAGCGCCATCACATCCAGCGGCGACGTGTCAATTCGCACCAACTCACCCGGCCGTACGCGACTGGGTGATGAACGGGCGGGCTGGTCCGTTCGCCTGGGTGCGGCGGCGTCGTCTCGCTGAAGGTGTGCCGACCGGCGTCCATTGCCGCCACCAGCCGGTAGAACGGCGCCACAGATGGCATCAGTCGACCGCGTTATCTCCGCATCCATCGCCGTTCTGACCACGGAGGCCACCCGGTCGCCGATCCGCCCCAAGGTCCTCGCCGTCCGGGAGCCGTACATCGCCGGGGTCATGGCGCGTTGTATGCGCCATGGCCGGATTGACATAGAAGCGCTGCGCATCGCGTCGGCCGGGTGCCGATTCCGTGGGCTGCAGACGACATGATCGTGATGACGATGGAGGTGACGTGCTGGCTGCGTCCGAGGGCACACCTCGCCGAAGCTGATGTTGCGTCATACCTATGGCCGTACAAAGACGCCCAGATCGGCCCGCCCGCTGTCGACCCGTACGATACGGGTGACTGTCGCGCCGGGCCACGAGCCGTCGAAGGTACTGCCTCTCGACTGGACCTGAACGACCTCGCCACTCCAAGGCATGAATGCGGTGTTGTCCGCTGCCACCAGGTGGCGTAGCCAGTTCATGGAGACCTCGACATAATCCTCGACGATTTCCCGGACCACCGAAGTCGTACCGAACTCCACTCCGAGGCCTTGGATGCTCATCCGGTACAACTCCTGCTCCATTTGCTCGGGCGCGAACAGGTTCGCCACCGCCCGGCCGGCCAGCCGCGCGTTCGTTGGCTCTGGCGCGGCGTCGTTCTTTTGCGCTTTCCGGCCGACTCGTGGGTCTCTGGGCAGAACTTGGCCCAGGACGCCAGGTGGCCGTCGCTGGGGAGCGGCTCATGTCAACGCCGTCTCAGCGATGACGTCCTGCGCGGCATGGTGATCGGACCAACTCTGCGCGCCTGGCAGCAGGCACGCCTCGACCGGCGACCGATCGGCGAACCCGCCCGCTCCGACGTCCGGAGGGCGCTCAACGCCGTCCTAGTTAATTCGGTTGGGGATTTCCTGGGGGTACCTTCCCCATGACTTCTCGCCGCACACCACGGTGCATTCGATCACCCTTAAGGTCATCGCCTGACTGATGAGGTAATGCCGTCGACGAACAAGCCGGTGAGGAGTTCGATTCGGGCGTCTTGGTCCGCGAACGCGAAGTGATCGGCTACCTGGGTGAGGTTGGGGAAGTCCGAGGCGGGGAGTGAGGCGAAGTAGTCGCGGACCGCTGTGGGGATGTCGTCAGGTTCAGGTGTGCCCTCTGGTGCGACGGTTGGGCCTGACTCGTCCATGGTGAAGCCGTTGACGACGGCGAGCAGGAGCAAGTAGCTCTGCACTGCGAGAGGATCCGGTACGCTGCCCGACCACAGGATCGCCAGGACGGCTTTGGTGATGCGGACGGCGTGAAGGCCATGGGTGTGCGGCCGACGGACAGGCGACCGATGTCGCGGTGGCGCAAGATCGTGCGGCGCATCGACCGGGCCACCGCGCGAAGCTGATCTTGCCAGCGTTCGGGTTGCGGATCGAGGATGTCGAACTCGCCGATGACTTCGTCGAGCGTCAGGTCGAGCAGGCCGTCCTTGGAGCCGACGTATCAATAGAGGGAGGATGATGTCTGAATTCCGCCAGCGTGACAAGTCAGATGACCCTACGCTGTCCAGCATGACTTCTCAGCAAAGCCGAGAACTGGTACAGAGGGCGTGGAAGGCATTCGCCACCAGGGACCCTCTGCAGATTTCGCCGGTTTTTCACGAGACTGCGGAGTGGCTTGCCCCGGCCGGCAACGCGACCGCGTTGGCGCTCGACGTGCCGCATCGCATGGTCGGTCGAGATATGATCGTCGGCTTCCTCACGCGGGATTTTCCGCGGCTGTTCACCGGCGCGGTCTCGATCGATTTTAGGGGCTTCTACGCCGACGGTAACACCGTCATCGTCGAAGAAACAATGAGCGCCACACTTTCCAATGGTAGCCACTACACAAATGACTATTGCTTCATATTCGAACTGCGCAACGGTCTCATTCACCGGGTTCGCGAGTACATGGATACTGCGAAAGGAATGCGTATGGTCTTTGCCGAGTTCGACCCAGTTCGCTCGACGGTGGAGCGTCGGTAGAACCCGCGTGGTGCAGCTCAACGCGTCGTGTGCCGTATCAGGGGATCGCTGTCATGCCGCAGAGTAATCACGCCAGCGTCCAGTACTGCAACGGTAGTTAGCAGAATGTGTAGCCTCGGCGTTTGTAGTGACTGAGGCGGGCTTGGTGTTGTCACCTGCGGCGCCAGTATGACCATGACCAGATATGTTGGGCTGGTGGCGGCGGACGATCAGTGCGGCGATGACAGTGCCTGCAGGCATCTTTGTTCGTGCTGCACGCCGGCATCGGCTGGAAAGACTGCCACAGGAGCTCGGCTTCGGGTCCGGCATGACTTGCTGGCGTCGGCTCAAGCGGTGGACAGACGCAGACGTGTTCGACCAGCTGCATCTGATCCTGCCGGCCAAGTTGAACGCGCCGAACCGGATCGACTGGTCACGTGCGGTGATGGACGGTAGTCACATCGACGCGAAAAAAAAGGGGGTGCCGGGACGGGCCCGTCGCCGGTCAACCGCGGCAAGCCTCACCTGATCTGCGTCGGTAACGGCACCCCCATCTATGTGCCGACCAGCGGCGGGAACGTGCCCGACATCAGCCGCGCCGTCGACCTACTCGACGGCTATCCACCGATTGCTGGCCACTGGGGCCGGCCCAGACGCTGCTTCACCACGCTTCTGGCCGACAGGCCTACAGCAGCGCAGCGTTCCGCCGGGCCTGCCGCGAACGTGGCACCGAACCGATCATCCCGAAGCCCAAGACCAGCGGTGTCAAAAGCCCGGGCAAGCTGCGCAACGTCGTCGAGCAGACCTTCGCCCTGCTGCACCAGATCCGCCGACTGGCCGTGCGCTGGGAACGACACCTCGGCATCCACGACGGCTTGGTCAGCCTCGCCTGTGCTCTGATCTGCTGGCGCCGACACTAGGTGGCTGCTGGCGACCGGATGCCGCTATATGGCAATCGTAGTTTCGTAAGTGACTTCGAGCGCCAGCTCCACCCGGCTCGGCACCCCGTCATCGAGCAGCGCCATCACGTACAGCGGCGCCTCGACCGGACTGCGATTGCTGGCCTGCGCCGCCCTGGGAACGCCCGGCCTCGCCACAGCGGCTCACCCCGACCCGCGTCCGGCGAGAGTTCGGCACCTGCACGGCAAGGCCGGCAGCCCTGCCGCCGCGCGGAAAACCCTTAACCCGGACCCGGACGTCTACCCGGACGACGCCACCAGCGCCCCGCCAGACGCCACGGCGGCCACATTGTGACCGGACAATCCTGGGCCAGCACAAACACAAAGAAGAACTCGGCTAACCCGCGGCCACGCCGCACGAGTCAACTCAAGTGAGACCTACTCCGCCGTGGCGCTCGTCTCAGTCCGACATTGAAGGCTGAAAGCCGCCAGAAATCGGGCGATGATGACTGTTGGCTCGACACATGTCGACCCTTACCTCACCTTTAAACAGCCCGGCGCATGGCGCGGTCAGCAGGTCTCCGCTGCGCGGGTGGTTCGCCGTCGTCTGCGTGGCGCTGGGCATCTTCGTCATCGTCACCGCAGAGATCCTGCCGATCGGTCTACTGACCTCGATCGGATCGACGTTCGGCGTCTCCAACGGTATCGCCGGCCTGACGATGACCCTGCCGGGGCTGCTGGCGGCAGTGTCGGCGCCGACTGTCACCGTCGCCGTCGGCCGACTCGATCGGCGGATGGTGCTGTGCGCCCTCATGCTGCTGTTGGCCGCGGCCAACTTTGTGGCGGCCACCGCGACGTCCTACCCCGTGCTGGTGGCGTCGCGAGGACTCGTCGGTATCGTCATCGGAGGCTTCTGGTCGATCGGCGCTGGCCTCGCAGCACGGTTGGTGCGACCCGAACGGGTCGGCGTGGCAACCGCGGTGATCTTCTCGGCCGTACCGCTGGGATCGGTCTTCGGTGTTCCTGCCGGCACGTTGATCGCCCAGGTCGGTGGCTGGCGTACCGCATTCGTCGTGCTCGGCGCCCTCACCGTGCTCATCCTGGGAGCACTCGTCGCGGTGCTTCCCGCGCTGCCCCCCGCCCAACCGGTCAGCCTCGCCGCGTTGACGCAGGTGGCACGTCATCGCACTGGCCGCACCGCACTCGTTCTGACGGTGCTCGTCGTGACCGCGCACTTCGGCACCTACACGTATGTCACCCCATTCCTGAAACAGGCCACCGGCGTCGACTCGGTTACGCCATTCCTGCTGGTCTACGGCATTGCCGGGGTCATGGGTAACTTCATCGCCGGCACGACCGTGCGGCACCGCCTACAGGTCACCCTGATCGTGAGTGCCGTCGTCCTGGCCGCGGCCACAGCACTGCTGCCTGTGTTCGGTACTGCAGCGGCCGCGGCGATGCTGCTTCTCATCGTCTGGGGTCTGGCCTACGGGGCCGTGCCGGTCTGCTCACAAACCTGGTTCGCGGCCGGGGCGGCAGGCGCGACTGAAGCGGCTTCCGTACTGTTCACGGCGTCGTTCCAAGCCACCATCGCACTCGGCGCCCTGCTCGGCGGCGTCGTGGTCGACGCGACGTCGCCGTCGACGGTCATGATATGGGGCTCTGGCGTGGCTCTGCTCGTCGCGCTCGGCGCGGGGTGGTCGGCGAACCCCCAACGGACTGCCACGTCGTGAGTGGCACTGACCGAGGGAAGGTGCGGCTCGACACCCACGTCCGCCGCGCACTGCCCCGCTTCCACATCGGAGGCATCTGCGAACTGGGCACCCGGACCTGCCGGTGTACGACCTGCGCCTCGCCACCGGCTGCTGTCGGAGCTGGCCGTCCGGCACGCTAGCGGCGCGCAGGCGTGCTGTTCTGGCCGTCGCGACCGTCAAGCGTCGGCTCGTTCGACGGTGGAGGCAGGGTTGGGTTCGGTGGACCCGAAGGTCACTCTCGCCGCTGGTGGAGACAGGCCGGGCCACCGTGTTCCTTTGCCCCGACAAGTTTTTCGCTATCTCGACCCGGCCCACCGGCGGCGGCGCCCTTGACGACTTCACTTCGCCCAACAAGCGGCGTCGTGCCTAGGGGTGGAGTAACCCGCGTGTAGCTGATGCCGTAGCGAACGTGTTGAGCGCGTCGAGCACACTGGTCAGTGGGTGCGCATCGCCAGCTCGGCCACCCCAGGATCGCGCCTGCAGACCGCATCAATGATCGCTAGATGCTCAGGCAAGGAGGCGGCCGGCCGGGGACCAGCGAGAGAGGAAACTGGTGACGCACCATCTGGCCGTTGAGCTGCTCGATGATCCGGCTCGCCGAGTCGTGCCGGGCGATCGACCGAACCTCGCCGTGCAGCGGGGGCATTCGAGCTTCGAGTAACGCAGCATGTCGGCTGCCCGCACGGCCGCGTTCACCGACTTGCCCAGCTCGTGCAGATGGGCGATCTCGGTGTCAGTGATCCAGGCGGCGACCAGGCCCTCGACAGCCCGGCGGATCTCGATGGCCTCGGCGACCGAGATCTCCCGGACCCGGGCGCCCCCGATTCGGCTGGGGCTCAACCAGGCCCTCGGTCTGCAGCCGGGTGAACGCGTTGCGGAGCACGAATCGGCTCGCACCGCTCGGTCAGCTCGGTCTCAATCAACCGGTGGGGCGGGGCGTACTCCTCGCGCAGGATGGCCGTCCGGCGCCCGCGTACACGTCGTTCACGATCGGGCCGGTGCCTGGTATTGACATGCCGCGCATGCTTCTCAGCGCTATTGCTGCAGCTCCTGACATCGTATGCCGCGCCGGTCGGTCAACCGATCGGCGGCCGGTCACCTCGCTTCGCCGATTGGACGAGCTCGTAGACCTGCGTGCGGATCTTCGCGAACTCTGGTCGCTGCCGTGGCCGTGGATGCTCCGGGCGCCGCCGTCAGTGAACCGGCCCAGGATCCGGTGCTGGAGTCCGCCCTCACCGTGGCGACGTGCGCGACTGACCCACGTGCTGGCTCAGGCCCGCGGGACCCACATCTCCGCGACGACGTGAGCAATTGGGCAAACCCGCCGCGCTCGATGAGCAGCTGCCGTCCCGCGATACTCAATGAGCGCTCGCGTGGTCATCGGATCGCCGTGGAGGCGCGGGGTGCGATTACCCGCAGGAATGGCAGCGAGATAAGCAGAGCGATCGCGATCAGCAGACCGCTTACCCACACCGGGCCGAGGTCACCAGAATTGGCACCGAGGGCCGCTGCTGCAGCGACGGGGCCGCCGGCAGCACCGATGTTGACAGCCGCGGTCGCATACGACCCTCCCATGGTGGGAGCGCCCGCCGCCTCATGAAGCACCCTGGCGATGAGGGTGCTGCCCAACGCGAAGGACAGCATGCCCTGCACGAGAATGAGGAGCAGAAGCGCCACCGGCTGGGCAGCCAGAGTCGCCAACGCCATCCAACCGAGCAATAGCAACGGGCCACTAACTGCGACCACGATGCCGGGACGCTGATCAGAGAGCCGTCCCGCGAGGGTGACGCCGGCAAAGGAACCGACACCAAAGAGCACCAGCACGACCGAGACCCACAGCTCGTCCAGGCCGGCGGTGCCAGTCACGATCGGCGCCAGGAAGGTGAAAGTGGCAAAGGTAGCAGCGTTGACCAGGGCGCCGAGCAGCATGACCAGGACCAGCCTGGGCATCGCCAGCGGGGCCATCTCGCTCCGAAGAGACGAGCGAGCCGCACGGCCCTGAAGGGTCGTTCCGGCACGGGCCGGGATGCTCTTCATGACTCCGTAGGCAGCGGGAACGCAGAGTAGCGCGATCGCCCAGAAGGTTGCCCGCCAGTCAAGCAACGTGCCGAGCACGGCACCGCCAGGAACTCCGACGACGGTGGCTGCTGTCGTACCCGAGAACAGCACCCCAAGCGCGCGCCCCTTCTCATCACTCGCGACGAGCATGACCGCCGTGCTCAGTGCCACAGCAAGGAAGCCCGCGTTGGCCAGGGCAGCGGCCACCCGGGTGACAAGCAAAACCGCGAAACTAAATGTAAGGGCGCCCACGACGTGGGTCACGGCGAAAACCAACACGAAGCCGAGCAGGCTGGCTCGGGCGGGCCAGCGGCGCGCAATCGCCGCCATCAGCGGCGCACCGACGACCATCCCGACAGCGAATGCCGAGGTCAGTAGCCCGGCGGCCCCGACTGACACGTCGAGGCTCGTGGCGATGTCCGGTACGAGGCCGGCGAGCATGAATTCCGAGGTGCCCATGGCGAAGATCGCCACGGCAAGCAGGTAGAGCGGCACAGGCATCAAGAACTCCGAGGTGAGAGAGAACGAGGAGACGTCTCGTCACCGCGGCCAGCGCCCCGAGAGTGCGCGTCGAATGTCCACCGAGCAAGCTGCTACGAGATGGACTAGGAACTCAGCAGTTCAGGGGGCTGACGGTGTGACCGAGAGCCCCCACCTTGGATGCCTCCGGGCTCGACATGGCACCAACTTACTCAAGCCATCGACCTTTAGCTACCGGGTTAAGCCTGGCACGCGCGTCGGCCAGCCACAACGGCTCTGTTGCGTCGGCTGATCGGAAGATCAGGCAGGGTTGACCGATGAAGTCCGCGGCTCGGTCTCATTCCTGGTCTCCTCCCCGGTCGGCGTTCGCCTGCTTCCGCTTCCCGGCCGAGGTGATCATGGTGGCGGTCCGCTGGTACCTGCGCTACGGCCTCTCCTACCGCGACGTCGAGGAACTGCTCACCGAACGCGGCATTCAGGTCGACCATGTCACCGTCTACCGCTGGGTGCACCGGTTCGCCCCACTGCTCGCCGACGCCGCCCGATTCACCCGCCACTCGCCTGGCGATCGCTGGTTCGTGGAGGAGACCTACGTCAAGGTCAACGGCGTGTGGCGCTACGTCTACCGAGCCGTCGACCAGCACGGCCAGGTCGTCGACGTGCTGCTCACCGTCCGCCGAGACGCCCTGGCCGCCCGCCGATTCTTCACCCGGGCGCTGTGCACGCTGAAGTTGACACCAACCGAGGTGGTCACCGACGCCGCGCCGGTCTATCCCGGCGTGCTCGCCGAACTGGTCCCCTCGGCGTGGCACCACGTCGAGCAGTACGCGAACAACCCGATGGAAGCCGATCACGGCCCCGTCACCCGCAGGTCCACGCCGGTCGCCACCGTGACGCTCGCCTCGACCACCTGGTCGGCTCACTCCGCCACGGCCGTCCTCGAGGTCACCGCCACCCGTCCGATCACCGTCGACCCGGCGATGTTCATCCTCTACGACGCCGAGGGCTGGGAGAATGAGGCGGAGCAGAGCAAGCCGGTACGGTTCGGGGCCGGCACCGCCGCGCTCACCCTGACGTTCACCGGCACGCCTGCACGACCCGAGGCCTTGGGCTGGGTGGCGCAACCCGACGGGGATGCCGTCGCCGTATGGGAACGCGGTGGAGCACGACCGCTGTCGGACCAGTCAACTGCGCCGCCGCCCGGACACGGTGACCCCACCGCGATCATTCACCTCGTCACCCTCGTGTTGACCGTTGGCAACTCGCTGGGGCGGTTCCAGCGGTGGCGGTTCTCGTGGCCGAGCGCGACGTCTTCGACGTCCACAAGGACTTCGTCGGTGCGCGCTCGGTTCCAGACCTCGCGGCCGGACCGGATCTCTCTGAACGTGGATGCTTTCCGAGCAGGAGGCCTGGGTGAACTCGTTGAACTGGGCCCGGGTGGCGGCCTCGGTCGGTGCGGTAGACCGGCCGCAACGCTTTGGCGATCGCGTCGTAGTGCTGGCGGCCGGCGTAGCGGAACGAGTTGCGCAGCAGGTGGATCACACACGTCTGGACCACGGCCGGGGGTCAGGTCTGCCCGATCGCGTCGGCTCCCCGCCACGCTCCAGGGCATCCGCCGCTACCTCGGCTCGAGGTTGACCAAGGGCATCGGGCCGGTGTTCGCCGAGCGGATCGTCGAGCACTTCGGCCTCGACACCCTGCAGATCATCGAGGACGAACCAACCCGGCTGGTGGAAGTGCCGGGATTGGGCCCGAAACGCACGGCGAAGATCGCCGCAACGTGGGTGGCGCAGAAGGGCCATCAAGTAAGTAATGGTGTTCCCGCAAGGCGACAGGGTGTCTACCTCGATCGCGGTGCGGTTCTACCAGAAGTACGGTGACGCCTCGATCTATGTGATCAAGAACAAGCCGTACCGGCTTGCCGCCGGGGTGTGGGGGATCGGGTTCAAGACCGCGGAGACGATCGCGCAGGCCGCGGGGATCCCGCATGACAGTCCGCAGCGGGTGATGGCCCGGTTGCAGCACACGTGGTCGTAGGCCACCGACAACGGCCACTGCTTCGTGCCGACCCCGCAACTGGTCGCGGACGCGGAAAAGACTCTCGACGTACCCGCCGAGCTGACCATCCGCTGCCTGGACCTGATTGGTGAGGAAGGTGTTGTCCGTGAGTTGCTACCGGGGCGGACGGGCCGGTCCCGGCGGTCTAAAGCGGTTCAGCCTACGCCGGGCGCGGGTCACCGGTTCCGGCCTCCTGCCCGTGACGGGAAACCTACCAGGCGTAGGTTTCGATCGCAGGAGTATCGCCGAAGGCGATATGACTCCGCACTGCTTGTCTGATCCTGGGCTCGAAAGACACGAGTGAGGGGACGACCATGGCGCGATGGCGAACATGGATGGCTGACCGTCCGCTGCGGGTCAAGGTGCTCACACCGGTGGTCCTGGCGGCGATCGGCATCGGCGTGGTCGCTGTGTCCGGCCTCTCGGCACTGTCGGCCGAGGGAGACCGCACCCGCAGCATGTACAACGAGGTGGCCCGGCCGCTGAGCGACCTGGTGACCTTGCGCGACATGCAGGGCGACTCCCGGGTGGAGGTACGCGACGTCATCATCCTGCCGCCCGGCAGGGACCAGGACGACGTCATCGCCGGGATGCACGACACGGACGCGGCCGCGGACGCCGCCATCGCCGCCTACGTGGCCGACCACGGCAATCTGGACCGGACGCGCGCCGACCTGATCGCGCGGGCCCACGCCGGACTCGCCCAATGGCGAGACGTCCGGGACAAGCAGCTGATTCCGCTCGTGCGCTCCGGGGACGCAAAGGGCGGCGCGGCTCTGCTGGCTGAGGGCGCTGGACTCGACACCGCGAACCAGACCTTCGGTGACGCCCTCGACACCCTCGCGGAGTCGGAAACCGCCGCGGCCGAGCAGACCAAGGCCGCCGTCGCCGACGCGCAGGGGCATCAGCGCACCGTGATGGCGATCATCTCGATCGCCATCATCGCTGCGGCCGTACTCGTCGGCCTGCTTGTGGTCAAAGCAGTAGTCGGACCGGTGCGCAGGGTGCGAGCGGTGCTCACCGAGCTCGCCGCCGGCAACCTCACGGGAGATCCGCAGGTGCACAGCCGCGACGAGGTGGGGCAGATGGCCGCAGCGCTCGTCGCCGCGAACTCGGCCCTGAGCCGGACGGTGCAGACCATCGTAGAATCTGCGCGTACCCTCGGCGAGGCAGCTGACCAGCTAGCGACCGGCAGCGCGCAGATCGCCCACCGGGTCAGTGACTCCGCGGCGCAGGCCAGCATCGTGGCAGGCGACGCCGGGAGCGCATCGCAGAGCATCTCGACGGTCACCGCCGGCGCCACGCAGATGAACGCGGCGATCACCGAGATAGCGCGGCGCGCCGAACAAGCCGCGCTTGTGGCCGGCGACGCCGTCAATGTCGTCACCGGCACGTCGGCGACCGTCGAGGAACTGGGTCGCAGCTCGTCCGATATCGAGCAGGTCCTCAAGGTGATCAGCTCGATCGCTGCGCAGACCAATCTGCTGGCGCTCAACGCCACGATCGAGGCCGCCCGCGCCGGCGAGGCTGGCAAGGGCTTCGCCGTCGTGGCCGGTGAGGTCAAGGACCTGGCGCAGCAGACCGCGATTGCGACCGAGGACATCGGGCGCAGGATCAGCGCCATCCAGTCGACCAGCCGGGAGGCGGCCACGGCCATCGGCCGCATCGGCGAGGTCATCAACGAGATGAACGATCACCAGAGCGCGATCGCCGCTGCGGTCGAGCAGCAGACCGCGACCACGGGCGAGATCGGACGAAACGTCGCCGAGGCCGCCGACGCCAGCGCCCGCATCGCGGGAACGATCACCACCGTGGCCAACGCCGCCCGCGACACCGAAGCAGACGTCGCTCAGTCGCAGGGCCGGATCGCCGCCGTCACCCGGCTGTCAGAGGACCTGCGTGCCGTGGTCCAAGGCTTCCGCTACTGACGGCAGTCCCTGAGCGACTCGAACGTGGAAGAGTTGCGCCGCCGACATTCACTCTGCGCTCTTCGCGCCATCGCCCGAGGTCTTCCAACTGGTATGGGATCGGTGCAGCCAGAACACCGGGGCCGAGCGGCACCAGGGCCGAATCGACGGTGCCCACCCAGGTGGCGAAGGCTGAGCGGGAACACCGCGAGGTCGTTGCCGATCCACGGCACCCAGCCGCGCCGGTCGAGCTTCCGGTGCACAGGAGCAAGGCGAGCAGGCAGATCTGCGCGTTGCGGCGTCCGCAGTGGCGCTCTCGTGCCGGCTCGGCACCGGACATCAAGCGCCGACCCGGGCGATGGTGAGCATCACCGGCTCGGTTCCGACGCTCGGTCCCGGGCGGGCAAGCCACGCCGCTGCCGGGCAGCGCGGCGTCGTCGGTGGTGAAGGCACGGCCTGCCCTCGCGGCATGGAGGCCGCATCCCACCGGGCGGCTGCTGAAGACTTGCTGAGGCGCCGGTCTCCGATGCACTTCGGCCTGCGGTTTCAGCGTTTCCTCAGGTGCATCTCGCGATATTGACGAAATGCTTCTCGCCATCGCGGTAGCCGGTGCCGCCGGCTTGGCCGTGCTCCAGGTGAAGGCCTGGGCCTTATGGCTGCCGCTGACTCTGACGGCTGTCGCGATCGAGGACGAATCGGATCGGTGAGAGGCGTCGGCGCAGGAGGTGCTTCCTGTGTCCGCGCTGCCAGCGGCGGATTCTTTCAGCGGTTCTTCAGCGGCCGCGTAGCAGGATCCGCAGGCTGTGCCCACGCCCACCGACCGGAAGAGCTTTCATGACCGACCCCACCTTGACCTACCCCGAGGCGATCACTATCGGTCTGCTGCAGGGCGTCACCGAGCTGTTCCCGGTATCCAGCCTGGGCCACAGCGTCCTGCTGCCGGCGATCATCGGCGGCCGGTGGGCGCGTGATCTGAGCTTGAGCGCCGACCAGTCCCCGTACCTTGCTTTTGTGGTGGCCGTGCATGTCGCGACGGCCGTCGCGCTGATGTGGTTCTTCCGCGCCGACTGGGTGCGGATCGTCCGAGGGCTGGCCACGTCGATCCGCGACCGTCGGATCAGTACGCCGGACCAGCGGCTGGGCTGGCTACTGGCGGTCGCCACCGTCCCGGTCGGGCTGGCCGGCCTGGTTCTCGAGCACATTGTGCGCACCACGCTCGGCAAGCCGGTGCCGGCGGCCCTGTTCCTGATTCTGAACGGGCTGATCCTGGCCGGTGTCGAGCAGATCCGGAGCAACTCTCGGATCGCGGTGCCGGTGCCGACCGGATCCGATGGTATTTACGCCAGTTCCACCGCGCGCCAGGGCGGGCTCTCGGCCGGCCATGGTGATGTCGTCGCCGACAGCCGGCTGGCCGCGCAGAGCTGGGGTCAGGCGTTGCTGATCGGCAGCGCGCAGGTCCTGGCGCTGCTGCCCGGCGTCAGCCGCTCCGGCGCCACCATCGGCGCCGGGCTGCTGCGGGGGCTGTCCCACGAGGACGCGGCCCGGTTCGCGTTCCTGCTGGCCACCCCGGTCATTCTTGCGGCCGGCGTACTCAAAATGCCGGAGCTCGCCGGGCCGGCCGGACACGGCATTCTCGGCCCGGTGCTGGCCGGCAGCCTGGTCGCGGGCCTCGCCGCGTACGGATCCTTGCGATTTCTGACCAGATATTTTCAGACCCGCACCCTGAACCCGTTTGCGATCTACTGCGTCTTGGCCGGCCTGGGCGCCCTGGTCTGGACGACGGTCAACTGACCGGCCGGCAAGATGTGCCCCGGTCCGACGCGCAGCCGGCGAGCGCGAAGGCGAAGGCGAAGACAACCGTCATCGCCGCGCCCTGAAGCTGGCTGAAGACCGCGTCGCCCTTGTTTCTCCGTCGTCCTGTTCGTCATCGGGATCGCGCTCCTGGCGTCGGGCCGCTGCAGCGACGCGTTGATCAGGGTCAGGATCGGCCTGATCAATGCGGACCAGGTGGTCGACGGGCCGCAGCTGTTCCACCTCGTCGGCGCCGATCACGATTGCCTGTCGGCCCCGGCTCTGCGGCGCGGCGTCCCGGACCGCGCGGGCGGCGATGTCCACCTGTGCGCCTCGCCGCGGGTGTCCGACACCAGAATTCATGAACACCCATGAACACCTATGAGCGCCTCTGTCGGTACGACCGATCGTGGTCATTGCCCGGGAACACCGGCACCGATACGGAAACCCGACCCACGGACGGAAACAGCCATGACAGACCCGACGCCGCGCGACATCACCGCCGACGAGCCGGCTCCGCCCGCAGTCGAGGCTGCTCCTGTGCCGGCCAAGGCACCCTCGTACGGCCGGCGTAGTCGCCGCAGCGTGCAGGAACCGGCCCCAGCTGCCCGGTGCGTAGCGCAACTGCCGGGCATACGTGCCGCGTAACGCCGAACCCCGGTTCTGGCCTGAGCAGATCGAGGAAGTCATGGTGGGCGATGGCGAAGCCGTTCGCCGTGCGGCGGCGGCCTAGCTCGCGGGCCGCGCCGTCGTGGCCGGCGCCGATGCTCGCCGACACCACGAGGATGGTGTCTGGGTTCATCCGCGGAGACTGCCAAGATCTTGGTAAGAGAACGCTGAACCGGGCTGATCAGCCGCCGCCGGGGACGAGGCGGTAGCCGGCGCCGCGGACGGTCTCTATGGCGGCGCGGCCGAACGGGTGGTCGATCTTCTTGCGCAGATAGCCGATGTATACCTCGACGATGTTCGGGTCGCCGGTGAAGTGCGCGTCCCAGACGTTCTCCAGGATCGCCGTCTTGGTCATCGCCTGCCCTGGGTGACGCAGCAGGAACTCGAGCATGGCGAACTCGCGCGGGGTGACCGCGATCGGAGTGTCCCCGCGGGCCACCCGGCGCGCCGACGGGTCGAGCGTCAAGTCACCAGCGCGCAGCACCGCCGGCCGCTCGGGCGCGCCCCGGCGTACCAGGGCGCGCAGCCGGGCGATGAGCACGACGAACGAGAACGGTTTGATCAGGTAGTCGTCGGCGCCGAGGTCGAACGCGTCGGCCTGGTCGTATTCGCCGTCCTTGGCGGTGAGCATGAGCACCGGGGTCCAGATGCCGCGGGTGCGCAGCTCGCGGCAGATCTCATAGCCGTTGCGCCCGGGCAGCATGATGTCGAGCATCAGCACGTCGTAGGCGCCGTGCGGTGCCTCGGTCGCGTTCCACAGCCCGTCGACGCCGTTGTGGGCCAGATCGACGGTGAAGCCTTCCGCCGTCAGCCCGTCCCGGATCGTTTCGGCCAACTCCACCTCGTCCTCGACGACGAGCACCCGCATGGCGACCCCCTGTTCCCCGTCAGCCTGAACCGTTGCGCCGGAAGATACGCTGAACTCGCTGCTCAAAGAGTCGATCATCGGGTAGAGATGCCGCCGCGGGCGTACCCGGATGGCGATGTCGGCAAGGTCGAGCAAGTCACGGTCAGCGGGCAGATCTCCGTACGCCCAGAGCGGGCTGGCCGGCCGCTCGGCAAGATGGACCGCCACTCGCCGGGCCCTTTCGGCGCCGCGTAGTCGCCTCTGCTGACTTGGCCGGTGAGCCTGCCGTTGACGGAGACCATCTGCGTGCCGGTCACTGTGTCGGCACCGAGCAGTCTGCCGAGGTGCCGCACGTAGGGGTCCGGCGACCACGAGGCGATCACCAGCCGGTGCCCGTGGTGCCGGTGCCACTGCCACCGGTGCAGACAGTCCGCGCGCAGGCGTTCAGTGAGCAGGTCGTGAGCGTATCGTTGGGCGCCCGCGTCCACCTCGGCCGTCGCGAGTCCGCCTGGCAGCTGTTGGAGCAGCGCCTTCGCGCCGTCGTGTCCGGTGCCGGTGAGCCGGCGGCTGGCTGCGGCGGCGACCGCCCGGGTCGCCCGTAGCGGCCCGCAGACCTGGCGCAGGAACGGTAGCAGGGTGTCGCGGTGGGTGAGGGTACCGTCGAGGTTCCAGTCGACTACTGCCTGGTGCCGGCGTTGCCCGGGACGGTCGGGGACGGCGGGCCGCAGCACGCGCGCCTGCTCGACGGTGGTCAGTGGATAGGTGCTCACGACAATCGGCCTCCTCTGGGACTGCCGGCGAGCCTGCGCGCCCCGTGCTGAAGAATGGCTGAACGCCGCGCTTTCAGCGGCTCTTCAGTACCGCAGTCGTTACGGTGACGGCATGCGGGAACTGGCAGTGGTGCGGCGCTTCAAGCGTCGGCTGGGCGTGCGGCTGCGTTCGGCCCTGGCCGCCGCGGTGGTAGTGGTTGTCGCATCGCTGCTGTCCGGCGGCGTTCTGCTGATCATCGCGCGCACGGTCCTGCTGAACAACATCACCGCGGCCGCCACTGACCGGGCCACGCAGGTGGTCGGGGCCCTGCGGGGCGGTGACGACCTGAGCACGCTGTTACGGCCGTCGGCCCGCGAACGTACGGTGGTCCAGGTCATCGACGCCGCCGGCGGGGTCGCGGCCGCGTCCGACGCGCTTGCCGGGCAGGCCCCGATCTCCACCCTGCGACCGCGCGCGGAGCAGCGCCTGCACGAACGGCGCCGGCTGGCGTTCGCCCACGATGAATTGTTCCGGATCGTCGCCGTGGGGGTGCAGACCCCGGCGGGCGTGCAGACGGTGCTGGTCGGCGAGTCCCTCGACACGGTTGACGACGGCACCGAGGCGGTCATCGCGGCACTGCTGGTCGGTCTGCCGCTGCTCGCGGCCATGGTCGGGGCCGCGACGTTCTATTTCGTCGGGCGTAGCCTGCACCCGGTCGAGGACATGCGCGCCCAGGCGGCGTCGATCACCTCGCGCAACCTGCATACGCGCCTGCCGGTGCCGGCTACGGACGACGAGGTCGCCGCGCTGGCCACGACGATGAACACGATGCTGGACCGGATCGAGTCCGCCTCCGCGGCGCAGCGCCGGTTCGTCGCCGACGCCAGCCACGAGTTGCGCAGCCCCTTGGCGACGGTGCAGGCCAACGCCGATCTGCTGGAGGGCGCCGGCCTGGACGAGGCGCCCGCCCGGTCGGTGGCCCGGATCCGGCGCGAAAGCGCCCGGATGGCCCGCCTGGTCGAGGACCTGCTTCTGCTGGCCCGGGTCGACGATGCCGGGCTGCGGGTACGCCGCGAGGACGTGGATCTGGATGACCTGGCCTACGCCGATCGTGAGCGGATCGCCCTGGAGCACCCGAGGTTGACCGTCGAGGCAGCCATCGAGCCGGTGCGGGTCGTGGGCGACGCCGACGCGCTGCAGCGGGTGCTGCGCAACCTGCTCGACAACGCGGCCCGGCACGCCACCGGCACGGTCACGGTGACAGTGCGGGCGGCGGGTGGCTTTGCCGAGGTGAGCGTGGGCAACGACGGTCCGCCTATCCCCGCCGGCGACCGGGAGCGGATCTTCGACCGTTTCGTGCGCCTGGACGACAGTCGGTCGCGGGCCGGCGGCGGCACCGGGCTCGGCCTGCCCATCGCCCGCGACATCGTCACCGCCCACGGTGGTGAGCTCACCGTGGACGATCTCGATGCGGGCGCCGTCATGCGGATCAAGCTGCCGCTGCGCGACGCCATGACCGGCGGTCGCTGAGGACAGGAAAGGCCGGTCGCCTCGACCACACCCGGTGAACCGCCGACAATCTGTTCCTGCAGGCCGTGCCGGTACTTTTCACGGCCGGGGTCGTGGCCACCGGCGGTGCCCGGGTTGCCGTGCCGGCGGTTGCGACCGGGCCGAGAAGGCGGCGCACCCGCCGGCGAGCAGCTGGACCACGCTCAGCGCGCCCGCCACAGCCGCTGCTGAGCCGACCTGCCTGCCTGTCCCCGTTCTCGGTTGCCTGACCCGCCTGGTTCCGGCCGAAGATCGGCGGCTGCGGGGTCAGACCTGACGGATCGCCCCGGCCGATGGGCGAGCGGCGGCTCTCACCGATTTCTCAGGATCGCCGGTCTAGTGTCACGGCAAACGCACGTCCTACTTGTTGTAGGTTTAACTGCCGCCGAGGCGGGCAAGCCGGAGCGTCCGTCGATCTGAGAGGCGTGCCTTCATGCCGTCGTTTCTCGACCCGCAGCATCTGATCTCCACGTTCGGGCTGATCGGCATCCTGGCGATCGTCTTCGCCGAGTCCGGGCTGTTGATCGGTTTCTTCCTGCCCGGCGACTCGCTGCTGTTCACCACTGGCCTGCTGGTCGCTGACGGCACTTACCTGCACCAGCCGCTTTGGCTGATCTGCCTGCTGGTGTCGGTCGCCGCGGTGCTCGGCGACCAGTTCGGCTACCTGTTCGGCCGCCGGTTCGGCCCGGCGCTTTTCCGCCGGCCCGACTCGAAACTGTTCAAGCAGGAGAACCTGACCCGCGCCCGTGCCTTCTTCGACCGCTACGGCGCCCGGTCGATCGTCCTTGCCCGGTTCGTGCCGATCGTGCGTACCTTTACGCCGATCGTGGCCGGCGCCAGCCGCATGCACTACCGGACTTTTCTGATCTACAACGTGCTCGGCGGCACGCTGTGGGCTTGCGGTGTCACCATCCTGGGCTACTTCCTGGGCCAGGTGGCCTTCGTCCGCTCGAACATCGAGTTCATCCTGATCGGCATCGTCGTGGTGTCGGTCGTCCCGGTGGCCGTCGAGCTGTTGCGGGCGCGCCGCCGCTCCCGCACTGCCGGGGTCGACCAGCATTGACTGCTCCGGCGTGTCTGTCTCCGGATCGGCCTAAAACCTACAAAATGTAGGAGTTAGGAAGTTCAGGACGAGATCCGAGGAGCGCCATGGTCCGGCTCAGACGAACAGGCGCGGCCGTGGCCGCAACCATGCTGCTCGGCGGCATGGTTGCGGCCGAACGCGAGTTGCAGACCCGTCCGGTGGCGGCCCTGAGCGCCGCGGCCAAGCCGGACCACGTCGTGGTCGTGGTGCTGGAGAACAAGCGGTACGACGCGGTGATCGGTGACGCGAAGGTCCCATGGGTCAACGCACTGGCCGCGGGCGGCGCCAACCTCACCCGCTTCTATGCCGAGACGCATCCCAGTCAGCCCAATTATCTGGCGTTGTTCTCCGGCTCGACGCAGGGCGTGCGGGACAACAAGTGCCCGCACAACATCGGCGCGCGCCCGAACCTGGGCCGGCAGTTGATCGACGCCGGCTTCACCTTCACCGGCTTTTCCGAGGGCCTGCCGAGCGCCGGCTGGCGTGGTTGCTCGCATGGCCGATACGTGCGCCGGCACGTACCGTGGGTGAACTTCAGCAACGTCCCGGCGAGTGCGCACCAGCCGTACACGGCCTTTCCGCACGACTACCGCAAGTTGCCGACGCTGGCGTTCGTCATCCCGAACCTCTGTCACGACATGCACGACTGTCCCAAGGCCGACGCCGACGCCTGGCTGCGCAGACAGTTCGCCGGATACGTCGCCTGGGCGAAGACCCACAACAGCCTGTTCATCCTCACCTTCGACGAGGACAACCAGACCGGCGGTAACCACATCGCCACGATCATGGCCGGTGCCGGTGTCCAGCCCGGCCGGTATGCGGTCCGCGCCGATCACTATGGTCTGCTGCGCACCCTTCAGGACATGTACGGACTGCGGCCGACCGGCCGGTCCGCGAGCGCGGCTCCGGTGCACGGTGTGTGGATGACCCGCTGAGCGTCGGGTCAGAGCCAGGCGCGGGCCAGCGCGACGAACTCGACAGTCGCCACCACGGTGGCGGCCAGGCATCCGACGGCGAGCAAGGTCGGCCCGAGCAGTCGCCCGCGCCGTGGCGCAGGCGACGGCGCGATCAGCGCCCGCACCCGGTTCACGACGGTGCCGCCGTGCATGCCCAGGGCGGCCGCCGGGCCTGGGTCGACGGTCGCCAGGGCGGCCCGGGCCACCGCCTTCGCGGTCAGCCCGCGGTCACCGACGACCGCCGCGGCGTCCTCGTCGGCCCAGCGCTCGACCAGGTATGCCACCGCGGTGCGGACCGGAATGAGCAGCGGATTCAGCGCGGCCGCGGCCGCGGTCACGGCGACGAGGCGGTGGTGGCGATGGGCCAGATGGGCGTGCTCGTGGGCGAACAGCACTCGTCGTTCGTCGGTGTCGAGCAGCCGGAGGATGCCGCTGGTCACCAGCAGGTGACCCGGGCGGCCGGGCACCGCCACCGCGAGCGGCGCCGACCAGTCGGCCACCACCAGGCCGTCCTGCGGGGTGCCGGCCGCCCTCAGCCGGCGATGGGTGCTGGTGCGCAGGTGGATGTCGCGGGCCAGCCGGAAGGCGCCCCAGGCCAGCGACAGGGCGGCGATCAGCGCGACCGGTCCCGGCACCGGCTCGGGCAACTCCAGGCTCGGATGGTCGTCCAGTGCGGCCAGCGGGGGCAGATCGTCGAGCAGGGTCAGCGCCAGCAGGACCAGTGACCAGGTCGACGACGCCGCCGCGACAAATGCGGATCCGGTGAGGCCTCGGGCGATCAGGCCCGGCGTGCCGCGGGCCGCGAGCCGCCCGGCAGTCAGCGTCAGCGGCAACGCCAGCAGCAGGGGCAGGTAGATCGCGAAATTCACGGCAGCAGCAGCCTGCGCAGCGTGGCGGCGTCGTCCTCGTCCAGCGAAGCGGCGAACTGCTGCAGCACGGCCTGCCGGTCCACCGGATCAGCGAGCGCGGCCTGCATCCGCTTCGCGGCCGTAGTGGCGGCGTCCTCGACCGGCCAGTACAAGTGCCCGCGTCCGGCCTTGCGCCGGTGCACGAGGTGCTTCTCGTGCAGGCGGATCAGAATGGTCTGCACCGTGTTGTAGGCGAGATCACCGCCGATCGCGCTGTGCACGTCGGTCGCCGTCATCGGTTCGCTGTGGCCCCAGAGCAGACCCATGACCTCGGACTCCAAGGAGCCTCGGGCCCGCCGGCCCGCTGGTGCATTCATCGTGTCCAGACCTCCGGGGCCAGGATATCCGTTCAGCAGACCTACAGGATGTAGGGGATACCGTCGGCGGGTGACTCTTCACCCGCCCGAACTGCACCGCACCGCCCGAACCGCGGTCGCGGTCGCCGCCCTGGCCGCCCTGGTCTTCGTTCTGCTGACTGTGGCGGTGCTGGGCCATGTGAGCGCGATGGAGCAGGTCGACGCGGCGATCAGCGGACCGGCTCATCGGTTCGCGCTGGCGCACCCGCTCTGGCGATGGGTCATGTCCGCGATCACCCGGACGGGCAGCACGGCGTACCTCGGCCCGGTCGCCGCGGTGGCGTGCCTGGCGCTGCTGCGGTGGCGCCGCTGGCGGCAGGCGGGTTTCGTCGCCGTGGCCACCCTGGTGACGGCCGGGGTCCGGCTGATGATCGTGAACGCGGTGGCCCGTCCACGGCCGGTCGCGTGGCTCACGGCGGCGTCGGGCTGG
Organism: Actinoplanes sp. NPDC004185; assembly: GCF_053603475.1. Taxonomy (NCBI): domain Bacteria; kingdom Bacillati; phylum Actinomycetota; class Actinomycetes; order Micromonosporales; family Micromonosporaceae; genus Actinoplanes; species Actinoplanes sp. NPDC004185. The sequence goes on from NZ_JBSGFR010000047.1 coordinate 54,579, forward strand.
TCCTTCCCGTCGGGCCACAGCACGGCCGCGGCCGCCGCCGCTCTGATCGCCGTGATCGTCGGCTGGCCTCTGCTGCGCCGGCGCCGCGACCGGCTGATGCTGTCCGGCATCCTGGGCGCTTGGGCGGTCGCTGTCGGCATCAGCCGGGTGGCACTGACGGTGCACTGGCCCACCGACGTGCTGGGTGCCTGGCTACTCGTGGCGGTAGTTGTCCCTGTGATCGCCGCCGGGTTCGGAGTGTTGCCGGCTCCCGACAAACCGGTCACCGCGGACTGAGCTCGGTTCGACCCCGGTCAGGCGGGCTCCGGGCGGTCGCTCACGCCGGAGCGCCGACGTGACCGGCGAGCGTCGGCCCGGCAGGAAGAACATAATCAACATCCCTGCCGCGTACGCCACCCAGGTGACGGTCTCGAGCACGGTGGCGCTCGGCGTGAGATTGACCGTGGCGGCCAGCAGCGTGCCGTACCAGGAGGTCGGCTCGACCGTGTTGGACACGTCGTAGGCCAGGTCGGTGCCGCCGGGCAGAGCACCGGCGGTCTGGAGGCCGTGCACGGCGTACTTGGCGATGCCGGCGGCGACCAGGATCAGCAGCACCGCGGTCCAGGTCAACAACCGGCCCAGATTCACCCTGGCGACTGCGGCGTACATGAGCCAGCCGAGCAGGATCGCCGAGGCCGCCCCGGAGATCACCCCGGCCAGTGGCGCGGCGGTCTGCGCGACGGCCTGCGCGGAGGCGAAAACCAGCAGGACCATCTCGACGCCCTCGCGGATCACCGCGACGAACGCCAGGGCGGCGATCGCGGCCGGGCCCAAGCCCAGTGCGTCGGTGAGCCGTCCGGTCAGGTCGGCCTTGATGGTGCGCGCGCTGCGCCGCATCCAGAAGATCATCCAAGAGACCAGAGCCACGGCGATCAGCAAGGTGATCGCCTCGAATCACTCCAGGCGTACGCCGGAGAGCGGCGTGGTGGCGACGTAGGTGAGGATGGTGCCCAGGCCGGCCGCGGCGACGACGGCCAGGCCGACGCCGGTCCACAGCGGGGCCAGGGCGTCCCGGCGCTAGGAGCGGCTGACCACGGTGAGCAGGATTGTGACGACCAGTGCGGCTTCGAGGCCGTCTCGGAGCCCGATCAGATAGCTGGCGAAGAAGGCGGTGCTCACACGCGTACCCCTTGATATTTAGCCGTACCTAACTTTCGCTAAGCTCCTACAGGTTGTGGGAGATGGCAAGCCGGGGATGGAGGCGGCCGTGGGTCAGAGCGCGATCGCCGTCGGGCCCGGCTTCGCCGTGGCGCTGGCCGGCCTGGCCGGGCTGGCGACGGTGGCCGCCCTGGTCGGCCGGCTGGGTGTGAGCCGGGCCGTGGTCGCGGCGGCGGTCCGGGCCGTCGTCCAGCTCGGCGTGGTGTCGCTGCTGATCGCCGCGGTGCTGCGCTCGTGGTGGGCGACTGCGGCGTTCATCGTGGTGATGCTCGGCGTCGCCACGATCACCTCCGCGCGCCGGGTCACCACACTGCGCATGGGCTGGCCGGTGGTGGCCCCGATCGCCGTCGGCGCGCTGCCCGTCGGCGCTGGGATCGTGGCGGCGCACACCATGCCGTGGACCACCGTCGCGGTGCTGCCGATCGCCGGCATTCTGATCGGCGGGGCGATGACCGCCACCTCCCTGGCCGGCCGCCGGGCGCTCGACGAGCTGCGCACCCGCCACGGCGAGTACGAGGCCGCCCTTGCTCTGGGCTTCCTGCCCCGCGACGCCGCGCTCGAGGTGTGCCGTCCCACCGCGGGGCAGGCGCTGGTCCCCGCGCTGGACCAGACCCGGACGGTCGGCCTGGTCACCCTGCCCGGCGCGTTCGTCGGGGTGCTGCTCGGCGGCGGTACGCCGGTGCAGGCGGGCGCCACCCAGCTGCTCGTGCTGATCGCGTTGCTGGCGGTGGAGGCGATCGCGGTCGCGGTGACTGTCGAACTGGTCGCGACCGGCACGCTGCGCCGGGTCGCCTGACCCCATTCGGCGATCAGGCGACCCGGGCGGCGCGCCGTCGAGTGTGCGGGAAATGACCCGGCGGCACCGTCTGGGCCGGCGGGACCCCGGCCCATCGTGGCAATCAGAGCAGCGGGCCGTGACCGGATCCGCGCCGTGACGCAAGACTCGGCCCGCCGGCGAGCCGGTGGGTGATGACCCGTTGTAGTGGACGACTCAGACGCCGTCGAACTGGTCGAGGGTGGCCTCGAGAGCTTTGAGGGCGGCTGCGCAGCCGGCCCGGTCCGAGTTGCCCGCGCGCACCGAATTCAGGACGGCGTCGATTTCGTCGTCGAGCTGGTGCCACTTGCCCGAGTCGCGGGGCTTGAGGCCGGCTTCGGCGTCGTCCCAGCTCACCTCGAGGTCCTTGGCCCGCTTCTTGGCGCCGGCCAGGTCGTTGTGGGCGACCATGGTCTGCATGTCGGTGGTGATCGTGGCGTAGGCGCTCAGGTTGCCCAGACGGGTCGTCGGATGCGGCTGCCGGGCGACCGGGGCGGCCGGACCGGCGCCGGGGGCGGTGCTGCCGGGCTGCTCGGCAGGCTGATCGGCGACGGCAACCGTGTCGGCGCTGTTCGGGCTGGTGTGCAGGCTGCTCAGGCCCACGCCGACGGCGGCGATCACGACGGCGCCCGCGACGGCCCACGCCAAGTCGGCGCGGCGGCCGCCGACCGGGCCGTCGCCCTTGACGGCCACCCCGTGCCGGTTGGCCAGGATCTGCTCCCGGGCGACCAGCCCCAGGATGACGACGAAGAACAGCAAGCTCGTTGTACTGGGGCCGAGGTCGAGGCCGCCGAAATCCTTGGACTGGGTGAGCAGGTCGCCCAGCGACGCGCCGAGCGGACGGGTGAGGATGTAGGCGATCCAGAAGGTCAGCACCTGCCCGGCGCCGGCCTTGAAGGCGATCCAGGTGAGCAGGATCAGGCCGCCGAAGATCAGTGTGCCGTTGCGGAAGCCGAGGCTGAGCGCTTCGGTGGCCAGGTCGCCGGCGGCGGTGCCGAGCGCGAAGGTGGTCAGGATCGCGCCCCAGTAGAAGCCCTCGCGGCGCGGTGTGTCGATCGAGGTGATCGCGAGCGTGCGCTCCTGGCGGTACCAGAGGATGAAGACGGCGACCAGGATCACCGCGAACACCGCGGTGCTCAGATAGAGGCTGACGCCGAGGGTGTCGGTGAAGAAGTCGGTGATCTGGGTGCCGACGATGCTGACCAGCACCACGCACAGCCAGTAGATCCAGGGCGTGTACTGACGCGTCCGCAGTTGAATGACGAGCGCGACGGCGAGCACGGTGATCATCAGGGCGTCGGTGACCAACGGACCAAGGCCCACATTCACGGCGAGGTAGTCGGCGAAGGTCTCGCCGATGGTCGTCGACAGCACCTTGATGACCCAGAACGTGGCGGTGATCGCCGGGACTTTGGTCAGCCAATCACGCGTACGCGGTGCCTGACTGGTGGAATACGCCATGGTTCCCCTTCTCAGCGGGCGGCGGCCGATGCGACTGCGGCCGTGATGATCAGCACGATGGCCACAAAACGCTGAGACGACGCTGAAAAAGTGTAGGCAGAGGGTTCGCGACAATTGCCTGCTTATGTGCAGACCCAAGCGTTCAGGTCTCCTTCAGCTGCGGCTGCCTGCTTCCCCGGCGCTACGAGGATGTTCCGACAGCGGACGGTGCTCGTGTACGGCCGGCCTTGGCCTCGACGGCGGCCGCCGGGTTGCGATGACTCGCCGCGTCACCTCATCAGCCCCCACCACAACCCCGCAGGGCCTGCCGCGTACCGCTTGTCGGGTTGGTTCAAGCCTGGAACGCCGCACGAATCCGACTCCCCGAGTTGTCCAGCCGTCGTTCGGCCGGGCATGGGAAGCAGATCCGCGAACAGGCGGCGCGCGCTCAGTGCCCGTCGCGGTGCCGTCGCGCTGCTGTGCTCTCCGCCGACGGGACCCGGTGTGACCGCGGACCACGGAAGTGGCTGGTAAAGCGAGCCTTACCTTATGGTGGTCCGGTGGTACCACGAATTCTCCCGGCGAGTCTGCCGACACCAGTCAGCAACGCCACCGCGGTGTCGTCCGAGGCGCGGCGTCCCGTTGTACCGCTGTGTGAGCTTCGTCCTGGATGTCGTGCCAGGGTGGTCAGCGTCAGCCCCGAGGCATCGCCGACGACGGCCCGTCGTCTCGAGGACCTTGGGTTCACGGCAGGAACGGTGGTCGAGGTCGTGCGCCGGGCGCCGTTGCGGGACCCGGTCATCTACTGGGTCAAGGACTATGAGCTTTGCCTGCGCCGGGCGCAGTCGGTATGCGTGTTGGTGCAGGAGCTCGGGGAATGACTGCTGCCGGTTGTCACAGCGGGGGCGAGGAGGCGGCGGTCGGCACGGCGTTGCCGCGGCTGGCTCTGGCTGGAAGCCCGAATGCGGGAAAGACCAGCATCTTCAACGCGCTGACCGGGCTGCACGCGAAGACCGGGAACTATCCCGGCGTGACCGTGTCCCGCTTCGTCGGCACCGCCCGCATCGGTGAGCAGCGTTACCTGGTCGAGGATCTGCCCGGCACGTACAGCATGGAGCCGATCAGCCCTGACGAGCGCGTCATGGTCGATGTCGTCGACGGCCGGCTCGACGGTGAACCAGCGCCGGACGCGCTGCTCGTGGTTCTCGACGCCACGACCCTGCGACGCTCGCTGCGGTTCCTCGCGAGCCTGCTCGTACGGGGTCTGCCGACGTGCGTCGTGGTGACGTTCACCGACGAGCTCGCCGCCCGTTCCGGGCATGTCGACCTGGAGGCGCTCGAACAGGCGCTGGGCGTACCGGTGGTGCGGGTGATCGGCAACCGGCGCACGGGCATCGACCGGCTGCGCGAGCAGATCAGCCGGTGGCGGTCGTGGTCGGCGCCAGCGCTGCCACCACCGACCGATAGTGCGGAACTGGACGCCTGGGCGGAGTCCGTGCTGACCTTCGCCGCCTATCGGGGCGCTGATCGGCACCGGCTCACGCAGCGCGTCGATGCCGTCCTGCTGCACCCGGTGTGGGGAACGGCCGTGTTCCTCGCCGTCATGGTGCTGTTCTTCCAGACGGTGTTCAGACTCGCCGCGCCTCTGCAGGGCTACGTCGAGTCCTTCTTCAGCTGGGCCTCCGGCCAGGTCGCCGTGCACGTGGGCAATCCATGGCTGGCGGGCCTGCTCGGCGAGGCGGTCATCGGCGGTGTCGGCGCGGTGCTGGCGTTCGTGCCCCAGATCATGCTGCTCTTCCTGCTGCTCGCCCTCCTCGAGGGTGTCGGTTACATGTCGCGGGCCGCGTTCCTGATGGACCGGGTGATGGCACGCGCCGGCCTGGAAGGACGGGCTTTCGTCGCGCTGCTGTCATCGTTCGCTTGCGCGATCCCCGGCATCATGGCCACCCGCACGCTGCCGTCGGCGAAGGACCGGCTGGCCACGATGATGGCGGCGCCGCTGATGACCTGCTCGGCGCGCCTGCCGGTGTATGTGCTGCTGATCGGACTGCTGGTGAGTCCCCAGGCCCACGTCGGCCCGTTCGGCGCCCAAGGCTTGATCATGTTCGGCCTGTACCTGCTCGGCGCCGTGTCGGCGATGGTGGCTGCCTGGGTCTTCAAGAAGATCGGCGACCGTAGCGGGGCGATGATGCCGTTCTACATGGAGATGCCGCCGTATCGGCTGCCCTCGGTCCGGTCACTGCTGGTCGCCGTATGGGACTCGGCGAGGTCGTTCCTCCGCAAGTGCTCGACCATCATCGCCGTGACCACGATCGCCCTGTGGCTGCTGCTCAACCTGCCCCTGCACTCGGCCGCCGACCTCCGCTCGCACGGCATCGACCCCGGCGACCGCACGGCGGTGTCGGCATACGTCGCCGACCACAGCGTCGCCGCCGACATCGGCCGGCTCGTCTCGCCGGTCTTCGAACCGCTCGGATTCGACTGGCGGATCAACATCGGCATCCTGTCCGCCCAGTCCGCGCGGGAGACGTTCGTGGCCACCCTGGGCCAGGTGGCCGCCGCCGAGAACCCCGACGATCCGGCGCAGGCGCTGCAGTCGATGACCTACACCGACGGACCGCGCGCCGGGCAACCGATCTTCACCGCCCCCACCATCGCCGCACTGCTGGTCTACTTCGCGTTCGCCCTGCAATGCATGGCCACCGTCGGGGTCATCCGCCGAGAGACCGGCAGCTGGAAATGGCCGGCGATCGCGTTCACCTATCTCACCGCGCTCGCCTGGGGCATGGCCTTCCTGGCGCGAACGATCACCGCTCTCCTGGTCGGGTGAGCGGTGATCCCGATCCACCCGCAAGCCTGCGCGGGACAGCCCGATCAGCTCCGCTGGATCATCCCCACCGGCCTGTTGCCCTTCTCCGGCATACCGGCGGCAGTGCCCGCGCCCATGGCCGCCCTGCTGGACGACGGAACGCTCGAGCAGGTTCGCGTCGAGCCGGACGCCGTCGTGACCGTGTTCGGCGCCGGGCGGGACCGGGTACGCGCCGGCGCCCGGGTCCGGTCGGCGCTGCACGCTGCGCTCGACGAACCGACTCGATGGGTGCCGGCGGGTAACCCGCAACGGGCGGACGACGAGGCGCTGCGCGTCGCCGCCGCCGCGTTGCTCGACGGCCCGGTCGGCCAGTTCGCTCAGTCGCACGGGGGCAGGATCGAACTGGTCGGTGCTCAGGACGGAATCGTCACCGTCCAATTGGCCGGTGCCTGTCACGGCTGCCCAGCCGCGCGTCACACCCTACGAAAGCGCCTGGAGGACCAACTCCGCCGGCGTCATTCCGGTCTGCGTGCGGTCGTCGAGGCCGGTGGGCCCGCAGCCTGAAGCTTGCCCGCGACCTGGGGCTCGGCACCGTCGCCGAGGGCGTCGAATCACCGAAGACCTGGGACCGGCTCAACGAATTCGGCTGCGACGACCGGACGCCACAACGAACCTCGCTCGATCGGCTCATCTGCGGTCTCGATCGGCGTGTCCTTCTGCGCCCAGGCGCGTTGCGGGCCGAGGTCTTCCGCACCGTCAGCACCCGGTCGGCCGACCGGGGCGCGAGAGGGCAACGTCTCTGGATGTCGACACGCTCGACCGCCGCTCCACGCCACGATCGGGTGATGGCCAACAGCCGCCTGCTCGGACCGACCAGCAAATTCTTGCGGCGTCGCCTCGCTTTGCGTGCCGGGCGTCCTCCGACATGATGTAGGTGTACCGTTTGGTAATGCTTTGTCCCTACCCAGGACCATGACCAGAACGGGGTTTCACTCATGCCTCAGCCACGGATGCCCATGGAGAACGCGTGGACGGATCTGCCGGCGGGGGACCTGCCGGCCGGTGGTTCGACCGAGCAGCTACGCGACTTCATCGCGAAGGTACCGGCTGTCACCCTCGGCTTCTGGGTGGTCAAAATTATCGCCACCACGTTGGGCGAGACCGGTGGCGATTCGCTGTCCATGTCGATGGGCCTGGGCTACCTGACCAGCACCGCGATCTTCGCGGTCGTCTTCGTGGCCGCGGTGATCCTGCAGATCCGGGCCGTGCGGTTCAACCAGTGGGTCTACTGGTTCACGATCATCGCGACGACGACACTGGGCACCACGATCGCCGACTACGTCGACCGGGACCTGGGCGTCGGCTACCCGGGCGGCACCACCATCTTGATCATCTGCCTGCTCGTCTCTTTCGGCCTGTGGCACAAAGCGACCGGAACGATCGCGGTGACCAGCGTTCAGAACCCGCGTACGGAAGGGTTCTACTGGCTGACCATCTTGTTCTCGCAGACGCTGGGCACTGCGCTGGGCGACTGGACCGCCGACACGATCGGCCTCGAGTACACCGGCGGCGCCCTGCTGTTCACCGCGCTGCTGGCGATGATCGCCGCCGCGTACCGCTGGACCCGCCTTTCACACACGCTGCTGTTCTGGGCGGCCTTCGTCCTGACCCGGCCGCTGGGCGCCGTCGTCGGCGACTTCCTCGACAAGCCCATCGCCAAAGGCGGCCTCGACCTGGATCGCTACGCCGCCTCCGCCGTGCTGCTCGCCGCCATCATCGCGTTGCTCGCCATCCGGCGTCAGCGCCCCGCTGTCCGACCGCACTGATAGCCCGGGTGAGCACGTCGGGAATGCCTATCGCGCCGCTCCTGACTGGGAGGCGGCCGGGCTCTGGCTCCCACCGCCCAGCTCGTCGCGGACGACAAGCAGGGCGCCGAGTACGCGTTGGGCCGCCGAGGCGGCATCGAGATCCGGTGAGCCGGATTTGCTGGCCGTGGCCGCGTCGACCTGAGCGGTCGGTTGGTCGCCGCCGGGGTGGACCCTTCAACGGTGTTCGACGCCGTCGACGCGGCCGTGCGTCACCTGGCCGCCGGCGACCGCCGAACGACGGCGCCTTCGGGCAGATGGGGCAGGCCGCTGGCCGCAACCCGGTCGTCCAGGCTTTCCGCCTTGAGCCGGTGCCGCTTCCCGCGGTACCGACCACGGTTCAGGTGGACAGTAGGCGCGGGTGCGAGGAATCGTCGTGCCATGACGTCGATGGCCGGCCGTTTGGTTCGCTGCGGCACCAGTCGGTGAATGCGGCGGGGGGCATCGGGCGAGCGTAGTGATAGCCCTGGGCAACGTCGCACCCGAGCTTGCGCAGGGCGGCGACGTGGGCGGCGGTCTCGACGCCTTCGGCGACCACGGTCAGGCCCAGGTTGTGACCCAGATCGATGGCCGCCCGCACGAGCGCGGCGTCGTTAGGGTCTCCGTCCATGCCCATGACAAAGGTGCGGTCGACCTTCAGTTCGTCGATCGGCAGACGCTTGAGGTACGCCATGGACGAGTACCCGGTGCCGAAGTCGTCGATGGACAACTTGATGCCGAGCTCGTGCAGTCGGGTAAGGGTATTCAAGGCGAGAGCCGGCTTGGCCATGACCGCCGTCTCGGTGACCTCGAGGCGCAGCAGCGTGGCGGGTAGCCGGAAGTCGTGCAGGAGATCGGTGATCTGCTCCACCAACATGGGGTCGAGCAGGCAGCGGGGGGACAGGTTGACGGCGATCGCGATGGGACGACCCTCATCGAGCCAGTCCCGGCCCTGCCGGATCGCGTGACGGAGAACGCTCACGGTGAGCCTGTTGATCAAGCCGGTCGTCTCGGCAATCGGGATGAATTCGGCGGGTGAGACCGCTCCCCGCACGGGATGGTGCCAGCGCAGCAGCGCCTCCACTCCGCAGATCGCGCCGGACGCCAGGTTGATCTTGGGCTGATAATGCAGTTCGAGTTGGTCGGTGGCGTCGAGCGCGCGACGCAGGTCGCCCAGCAGTTGTAGGCGGCTGGCATCGCCGGTGTGCATGTCGGGGGAGTGCAGCACCGCTCCGGTTTTGGCTTCTTTGGCCGCGTACCTGGCGATGTCAGCGTTTCTCAGCAGCGCATCGACGGCTTCCGGTTCGGCCGCGCAGGCCACGCCGATGCTGGTTTCCACGTCGACGGTGACGCCGCCGATCACGAAGCTGTGGTGTAGCTCCTTGGTCAGCCGGTCGGCCAGGGCGAGCGCCTCCGGCGCGCTGATGCCGGGCAGCAGAACAGCGAATTCGTCGCCGGACAGCCGGGCGACCGTGTCGCCGGTCCGGACGGTGGCCAGGATCCGCTGCGCGACCTGACGCAGGAGATCGTCGCCGTAGGAGTGCCCGAGCGTGTCATTGACTTCTTTGAACCGATCGAGGTCCAGGACCAGAACGGCGACGTCGCTGGTGGCGCGCACGGCGTCGGCCAGTCGCTCACCGAGCAGAACCCGGTTGGCCAGCCCGGTCAGCTCGTCGTGCAGCGCGCGGTGCCGGCTGTCGGCGGACTGCCGCAGCAGCGCACGCTGATAGCCCACGGTCACGGCAGTGAAAGCAGCAAGCAGCGCCAGCCCCACCGCGAAACCGGCAATGGTGGTCGCGAACACGATGCTTTCCACCCGGTGCAGCTGTCGCAATGTCTGCTGCGCCGCGCGCACGTGCGCGTCGGTCGCGTCCTGCACCAGATCACTGATACGCGCGAAAGCCGGATCCACTTCGTCGTTGTCGATCCGCAGCACGGTGACCGGGTCACCGGCGTCCACAGCGGCGAACATCCGCGCGATGGCGGTGACATAGCCCGCGTGCAGCGACCGCAGGGACGTCACCAGCGCGCGGTCATCGGTGGTGCCACGCCTGTAGACGTCGTTGAGCGCCCGGTGCAGGTCGTCGCCGGCCTGGCGGTGGCGCTCCCGTACTTCGGCGCCCGGTTCCAGGCGGTACTTGCGCTCCAGCGATTCCTCCGCCGCGACAGCGTTGAACGCCCGGTTGTACGCCTCGGCGAGCATCGCCGACCGGCTCGCCGTCTGCGCCGAGCCGCGGGTACTGGCGGCGCCAAGCACGCTGAGCGCGGTCAGGGCGAGCAGAACGACTGCAAGACCGATCGCCGCGACACGTCGAGTCCGTTGTGACCGACCCACTCCGGTAACCCCCATGACTGTCTGCCGATCGCACACTATGCCTCTATTCATCGGCAACTCGGGCACCGATCTGACCGTTCTTCACGGGCCTCGTCAACCCCTCACCCGCTCGATGGGAGTAGCACAGTGCACGGGCGCCTCGGTCGACAGCGGCAATAACTGATCGCGGAACTAGGTCGCGTTTCATAAAGCTTTGAGCCATTGGTTGATGGCGGCGACGGTGAGGGTGGCTTCGTAGCGCACGGCCAGCTTGTCGTATCTGGTG
>NZ_JBSGFR010000048.1:0-64925 GCF_053603475.1 Actinoplanes sp. NPDC004185
CCCGGCCAGCGCGCGGCGCCGGCCCGGACCCGGCAGGTGCGAGCGGGCTGCCGTCGCGGCCGCCTCGCGAGCCGCCGCCGCCAGGGCGAGGCCGTCCACCTCCAGGTCCAGCAGCGCCGCCGCGGTCGTGCCGGCCAGTTCCGTCACCACCGGTACGAGGTCGACGGTCTCGCCGTCGGCCAGCGGCTTGAGTCCGCGGTCGAGCACGTCTGTCCAGATCGGGCGCAACCGGGCCACCGCGGCCGCTCCCAGCGCGTCGGCTGTGCCCCGCCGGGCCTGCCGGTGCTCGTCGCCGTGCTGGTCGAACAGCAGCTCACCGCCGGTGAGCCGGCCCGCGGCCCCGCCGGTGGTGCCCTCGGCGGTGCGGTCCAGCGGGATCCGGGTCAGGCCGGCCGTGTACGCTTCGGCGTCGTTGACCAGCAGCGTGCCGCCGAGCCGCAGCACCGGCCGCAGCCGTCCCGCGGCGAGCAACGCGAACAGCATCGGATGGCTGCCGAGGTAGACCAGCCGGTCCCGGGAACGAGCCCTCATCGGACGTGCACCGCGGACGGCGCGGGCCGGTACCGCCGGTCCCAGTGCCACAGCAGTGTGCGGCGGGCCCCCCATGCCCGCAGCCGGCGCAGGCTCGACTCGACGACGAGCTGCTCGGCCCGCACCACCCGCGCACTGTGCCGGCGGGCCCTGTTGAGCATCGTCACGTCCTCCGCGCCGTCACCGAGAGCCTCCCGCGGGGTGCCGCCGCAGCGTTCGTAGAGCTCCGCGGTGATCGCCACGTTGTGCCCGTGCACCAGCACGAACGGGCACCGGTAGGCCGGGGAACGGTGCCGCCACCGGCCGTAACGGGCGGCCAGCCGGACGACGGCGGGATAGAGGTGCCGCTCGGCGAGGCTCGGCCCCTCGTCGCGGCGCGGCACACTGCGCCCGCACACCAGGTCGGCCTCGTCGAGCAGCCGCCGGGCGGTCGCCACCCAGTCCCGGGCCGGCAGGCAGTCGGCGTCGGTGCGCAGCAGCCGGGTCGCACCACCGGCGATGGCATGCCGGAAACCGGTGTCGGCGGCCGTGCCCGCACCGGGCTCGGGCTCGTGCAGGACCACCACGTCACCGGAATGGGCCCGGGCGATCGCGGCCGTGCCGTCGGTCGAGCCGTTGTCCACCACGACCAGCGTGAAGTCCTGATCGGACTGCGCCGTCAACGCCGCCAGCAACCCCGGCAGCAGCGCGGCCTCGTCGTACGCCGGCACGATCACCGCGAGGTCCCTCATGCGCCGGCCGCCAGCCGGGCCGCGGCCGCGCGATCGGGCTTGCGGGACCGCCTGGCCAGCGGCACTTCGGCGAGCACGACCGCGTCCGGCCGGGCCGAACCCATCCGGGCCAGTGGCTCGCGCAACGCGGCCCGGACGGTCTCCGGCGCGGCGCCGGCCGCCGGCTGCACCACGGCCACGACCCGCTCGTCACCGTCACCCGCCGGTACGCCCACGATCACCGCCAGCTCGACGCCGGGGACGTGCAGCGCGGGCTCGTACAGACCGGGGTAGATGTTCTCGGCGCGGCGCAGGATCATGTCCTTGCACCGGCCGCCGAGGACCACCGTGCGGCCGTCGAGCCGGCCGATGTCCCCGGTCGCCACCCATGGCTGCGACGGCTCGCCGAGATAGCGGTCCGCCGCGTTGGACCCGGCGAGCAGCAGCTGGCCGTCGTCGACGCGGGCGCGCACCCCCGGGAGCAGCTCACCCACGAGATCACCCGGCCCGGTGAAGGCGGCCTTGGTGGCGCTCTCCACCGCGGCGGCCGGGAAGACCTCGGTGAGGGCGTACACGCCCCAGGCCTGCTCCGCGCCCGCGCGCCGGACCGCGGCCAGCAGCCCCGCGCTGACCGGGGCCGATCCGCTGTAGACCCGCCCGGTGAACCGGGCCCCGGCGTTCAGCGCGGCCCGCAGCTGCGGCGGCGTCAGATAGGTGGCCTGCGGCGCGAGCCGCGCGAGCTGCCGGACCAATGTCTTCGGCCGGTGCGCCGGCAACGCCACCGGCGCACCGCCGGCCAGCGACGGGACCAGCACGAAGAAGGTGCCGCCGAGCACCGGCCGGCCGGGCACGGGAAGGACCAGGTCGCGGACCGCCCGCATGCCGGCGGAGACGCTCGCCCGGGTGTGCACGACCGCGCGCGGCCGGCTGGTGGTGCCCGAGGTGAAGACCACCACCGCGTCGCCGTCGCCGTCGAAGCCCGCCGGTGCCGGCCCGCCGGCCGGGGCCAGGCCGGGTGCGGTGCCGGGCAGCCGCCGTCCGACGGTGACCGTGGGCGCCAGCGCGGCCAGGTCGGGCAGGGCCAGGTGGGCCCGGCGGGCCAGGGGAGCGGCCCAGCCGGCGACCGCCTGCGCGGTCGCGTCGGCCAGCACCAGCCGCGGCGCGGCCAGCCGCAGCCGGGACAGCAGCACCTCGGGGCCCGCGGTCGGGTCCAGCACCGCGATCCGCAGACCCAGGTGGTACGCCCCCAGCAGCACCGCCAAGGACCGGGGCCCCGGGCGCACGGCGATGCCGACGGTGTCCCCGGCCACCAGCCCGCGGGCGTGCAGGGCGGCGGCGTATCCGCTGGTCAGCCGGGCCAGGTCGGCGCGGGTGGCCCGGACCACGGTCTGCCCGGTGCGCCGCGCGCCGAGTACGGCCGGTCGGTTGTCGTCGTCCCGCAGGCCCGCGATGAGCTCGCCGAGCATCAGCGGGGATCCGCCGTGAGGGCGCCGCTGCCGCGGTCGAGATACCACTTGGCGGTGCCGACGATCCCGTACGCGGCCAGCCGGCGGGTGGAATTCTCGACCACCATCGTGCGGCTGTGCCGGATCGCCGTGGTGCTGCGGCGGACCCGGTTGAGGAACGTGCGGTCGGTGGGGGACGGGCGCCGGGGCATGCCGCCACAGGCCTCGTAGAGCGTCGCGGTGATCGCCATGTTGTTGCCCGCGTGCATCCGGTAGGGCGCCCGGTAGCCGTCCGCGCGGTGCGCCGGCCGCAGCCGCCCGAAGGCCGCCGCGAGCGCCACCAGCAGCCGGAAGAGCGCCCGCCCGGCCGGGCCGTGCTCGTCGCGGCGCGCGGTGATCCGCCCGCACATCAGCCCGGCGCCGCCGGTCAGCCCGGCCCGGGCCGCCGCCAGCCAGCCGGGCCGGGGCAGGCAGTCGGCATCCGTACGGGCGAGCATGGTGGCCCCGGCCGCGATCGCGTGCCGGAAACCGGTGTCGACCGCGCAGCCGACGCCCTTCTCCGGCTCCACGAGCACGTGCACGGGGAACGGGGCCACGAAAGCCCGCGCGATGGCCGCCGTGTCGTCGGTCGAGCCGTTGTCCACCACCAGCAGCTCGAAATCGGTGTCGGTCTGGGCGGCCAGCGCCTGCAGGGTCTGCCCGATCCGCCCGGCCTCGTTGTACGCCGGGACGACCACCCACAGCGCGGTCACGACACCTCCCAGATCATGGTCATCAGGCTCACGCCGCCGCCCAGGCCGACCAGCAGCACCTTGTCGCCGGTGCGCAGCGCCGGACGTACCCGGTCGAGCTGGACACCGAGCGTGGCGCTGGCCATGTTGCCCAGCTCCGGCACGGTGACCTCGAGCTTGTCCAAGGGCACGCCGGCCACCTCCACGAACCGCTGAAGATAGGGCAGCGTCACCTGGTGCACCAGCACCCGGGCGTAGTCGTCCCAGCCCAGGCCGGTGCGGTGGTGGACGCGTTCGACCAGGCCGAGGCCGATCTTCTCGAAGACGCCGCGCAGCTTGTGCCCGTCGCCGGTGAAGTAGGTGTGCTCGTCCCCGCGCGGATGCCGCGATCCGCCGCCGAAGATCCCGCCGACCGCCCAGTGCTGCGAGTGCGTCTCGGCGTCCACGTCCAGGATGCCGCCGGTGGCCACCGGCTCGACCAGCACGGCCGCCCCGGCGTCGCCGAAGGTGTAGCCCGCGAACGCCTGCCGGGCCTGGCGCATGCCGTCCAGCCGGGGCCGCATCGCCCGGGTCGGGGTCTCGCCGGTCACCACCAGCGCCCGGCGGGCCCGCCCGGCCAGGATCATCGAGCGGGCCAGGTCGATGCCGTTCAGGAAGCTGTTGCAGGCGTTGGTCACGTCCAGGGCGTGCGCCCGGCCACCCAGCGCCGCCTGCACGACGTGCGCGGTCGCCGGCTCGGCCATGTCCCGGGTCGCCGAGGCGAACAGCAGCAGGTCCACGTCCAGCGCGTCCAGGCCGGCCTGCTCGAGGACCCGGCGGCCGGCGGCCACGGCCAGGTCGGAGGCGTACTCGCCGTCGGCGGCGACGCGGCGGGTGGTGATGCCGGTGGCCTGCGCGAACATTCCGGCCGGCAACGGCAGGCCGCCGGCCACCCGCTCCTGCAGCTCGGCGGTCGTCATCCGCTGCTCGGGCAGGCAGCTGGCCACGGCGGTGATACCCACGCGGGGAACGGTCGTCGTCATGGGCGCCAGCCTTCAGCAGTGCCGGGGTCCGCGGCGTGAGTAGAACGGCTCATTCTTCCTAGGCCCGACGACCAGGACCAGGGGCGCAGAGCGTGGGAGGCGCCACAGGGCGGCGCGGGCGGACTTCTCTAAGCTTCCGGGCATGGAACCCATCGTCGACACGGTCGTGCTCGTGGCGATCTCCGTGCTCGGCGCGGCGCTCGCCCGGCGGCTCGGCTTCATCGCGCCCCTGGTCCTGCTGGTGGCGGGCCTCGGCCTGTCCTTCGTCCCCGGCCTGCCGGAGGTGGAGATCGAGCCGGAGCTGGTGCTGATCGGCATCCTGCCGCCCCTGCTCTACGTCGCCGCGCTGCAGACCAACGTGGTCGCCTTCCGCCGCGCCCTGCGCCCGATCCTGCTGCTCGCGGTCGGGCTGATCGTGGTCACGGCGTTCGCCGTCGGCATCGTCGTGCACGCACTGTTGCCGGAGGTGCCGCTGGCCGCCTGCATCGCGCTCGGCGCGGTGGTGGCGCCGCCCGACGCGGTCTCGGCCACCGCGATCGCCCGGCGGATCGGCCTGCCCCGCCGGGTGGTCGTCATCCTCGAGGGCGAGAGCCTGCTCAACGACGCCACCGCGCTGGTCCTGCTGCGGATCTCGATCAGCGCGCTGCTGGGTGCCACGGTCGGCTTCTGGGAGATCACCGGCCAGGTGGCGCTGAAGGCCGGCGGCGGCGTGCTGATCGGTTTCGGGGCCGCCGTCGGTCTGGCCTGGTTGCACAAGCGGATCAGCGACGCGCTGCTGGACGACGCCGTCTCGCTGCTCACCCCGTTCGTCGTGGTCATCGTGGCCGAGCGGTTGCACACCTCCAGCGTCGTGGCTGTCGTCGTGACGGGTCTCTATCTGGGGCACCGGATCCCGTACCTGCTGTCGGCGACCTCGCGGCTGCAGATGGACGCGGTCTGGCGGCTGATCACGTTCCTGCTCGAGGGTGTCGTCTTCCTCCTGGTCGGCCTGCAGATCCGCGACCTGATCAGCCGGATCGAACGCGACCTGCAGACCACGGTCACGGTCACGGCGGCGGTGTTCCTCACCCTGGTGCTCGTCCGTTTCGCCTGGATGTATCCGGCTACGTACCTGGCCCGGCTGATCCCCCGGGTCCGGGCCCGGGAGGAACGCCCGCCGCCCAGCGTGCCCACGGTGATCGCCTGGGCCGGCATGCGCGGCGTGGTCACCCTGGCCGCGGCGCTGACGCTGCCGCTCAACGAGAAAGTGCCCAACGCCGACTATCCGCGCGAGTTGTTCGTCTTCGTGGCCTTCGCGATCATCGTGCTCACCCTGCTGATCCAGGGCCCCACCCTGCCGGTGCTGGCCCGGCGCCTCGGCGTCGAGGAGGACACCACCGCCGAGGACGCCCTGGCCGAGGCGGCGGTGCAGCACGCGGCGAGCCGGGCGGCACTGGAACGGCTGGAGGCGGCGGCCGACGGCGCACCCCGGTCCGTGGTCGACCGGCTGCGGGCGCTGACCGACAGCAAGGCCAACAGCGTCTGGGAACGGCTGGGCAATCAGACGCAGGAGACCCCGTCGGCGGCGTACGGTCGGCTGCGTCGGGAGATGATTACCGCTGAGCGCCACGTCTTCAAGATCGCCCGCAACGAGGGGCGCATCTCCGAGGAGGTGCTCACCCGCGCCCAGCGCGACCTCGACCTGGAAGAGTCCCAGCTGAACCGGAGTGACGATTGACCTGCCAGCACCTCAAGGAAGCCGGGGAACCGACACCGCAGGCGCCGTACGAGGGCGGTTGCCCTGAGTGCGTGGCCGACGGCCACCACGACTGGGTGCACCTGCGCCTCTGCCTGGACTGCGGTTACGTGGCCTGCTGCGACTCGTCGCCGCGCCGGCACATGTCCGCCCACTATGAAACCGATGGCCACCCGGTGATGCGCTCCTACGAGCCGGGCGAGAACTGGAAGTGGTGCTTCGTCGACGACCTGCTCGGCGCCTGATGCGCACCCTGTTCGTCGGGGCCGGCGCGACCGGGGGCTACTTCGGCGGCCGGCTGGCCGAGGCGGGCCGGGACGTCACGTTCCTGGTCCGCCCGGCCCGCGCGGCCACGCTGGCCGGGCGCGGCCTGCGGATCCACTCCCCGGCCGGGGACAGCACCATCCCGGTCCGGACGGTCACGGCGGGCGAGATCGACGGCCCGTACGACCTGATCGTGCTGGCCGTGAAGAGCTACGGCCTGGACGGGGCCCTGCACGATCTGGAACCGGCGGTGGGACCGGGGACGGTGATCGTCCCGCTGCTCAACGGCATGCGGCACATCGACGCGCTGACCTCGGCCTTCGGCCCGGACCACGTCTACGGCGGGGTGTGCATGATCGCCGGCACACTGACCGGCGAGGGCGACGTCGTGCAGCTCACCGGATTGCAGCGGCTCGCGTACGGCCCGCTGGACGGCGGCCCGGACCCGCGCCTGGCGGCGGTGACCGAAGCTCTGTCGGGGGCGGAGTTCGACTCCGAGGGCACGACGACGATCACCCGGCAGATGTGGGAGAAATGGCTGTTCCTGGCCAGCCTCGGGGTGGTGACGACGCTGATGCGCAGCCCGGTGGGCGAGGTGCTGGCGGCGCCCGGCGGCCCGGCCTTCACCGACCGGGTGATCGCCGAAGCGGTCGCCATCGTGACCGCGGCGGGCCACCCGCCGCGGGAGCAGGCTCTGACGTTCCTGCGCGGCAGCATCACCAACGCCCGTAAAGTCCCGACGACCTCGTCGATGTACCGCGACATGCAGGCGGGCCGGCCGGTCGAGGCCGACGCGATCGTGGGAGACCTGGTCGCCCACGCGGAGCGGTTGGGCGTGGACGCGCCGTTGTACGCGGCGGCGTACACGAATCTGTCGGTCTACTCCCGCGGCCGGACCGGCTGACCCGCAGCCGTATGCTTCGCAGTCCTTGATCGGAAAGGACCGCCGTGTACGACCCGCCGCAGCCCTCGTGGGGCGCGCCGCCTCCCGGGCACCAGGGCTCGACCGCCATCGCCGTGACGGCCCGCTATTCGTGGCTGACCTTCATGCTGGGCCTGTTCAAGCCGTACCTGGCGATCAACGGTCAGCCGGTCCCGGCCCGCTGGGGGCGGACCGTGGTGCCGGTGCCGCCCGGGCAGCACCACGTCCACGTGCACGTGCCGTACCTGCTGCCGTCGCGGATCGGCACCGCCGACACCGTGGTGCCGGTCCACCCCGGCCAGGTGGCCGAGGTGGAGTACCGCGCACCGGCGATCGCCCTGCTCGACGGCGCGATCGGACCGGCGCCGCAGAAGTACCGCGGCCTGCCGGCGGCGATCGCGCTCGTGGTGGTGCCGCTGGTCCTGCTGCTCTGCGTGTGCGGCGGTCTCGGCGTGGCGGCGCTGCTCGACAACGCCGAGACCGACACCCCGGTGGCCCGGCCCACCGCCGTGGAACCGGTCCCGGCCCGGCCGCGTGCGACGACGGAGCCGGTCCCGTCGAGCAAGCCCACCCTGCGGTCCGCGCCGGACCGCAAGCTGGTCGGCCCGGCCTACGCCGCCGGGGACGACACGTACACGATGGCGTTCCCCGGCTGGCCGTTCGCGTTCCGCACACCCGGCACCTGGGGATGCGTGGCCGGCCGCCTCAGCCTTCCGGACGCGCAGGCGCGGGTGTGCATCGACGAGGGCAACCCGGGCAGCGGGCAACGGCTGCAGATCATGCTCCGGCCGTGCCCGGCTCCCTGCGGGCCGGCGGAGAGGGAGCGACTCACCACGGAATGGTTCGACCCGGGTGCGAAGAGCCGGGCGTACGACGAGAGCACCTGGTACGTGGAGACGCCGAAGGACGCCAAGGGCCGGTACACCCTCGACATGAGCCACTTCTTCACGACCTCCGGCGAGGCGTGGCAGGTGGGGGTGGGAGCGTTCGCCCCGCCGGAGAAGAAGGCGGCCGTACAGAAGATCTTCAACGACGTGCTGAGCCAGACCGCCTGACCGTCGTCACCCGGGCAGCAAGCTGCGCTCTCCACCGTGGACAGCGACCACGGTTCCGTTGACGTAGCTGCTGTGCGACCCGACCAGGAACAGCACGACATCCGCGATCTCCTCGGGATCGCCGATCCGGCCGCGCGCGGTCACCTGATCCATCGCGTCCGGGTACGCGGCCAGCAGGGGTGCCGTGCCCGGGGTGCGAACAGGCCCGGAGGCGACTCCGTTGACCCGGATGCCGGCGCCGCCGAACTCGGTGGCCCAGTAGCGGGTCAACGTCTCCAGCGCGGCCTTCGACGCCCCGTAGGCCGCCCCGACCGGCGCGACCGAGGTGGCCGCGGTCGAGCTGATGTTGACGATCGCACCGTGGCCGCGTGCGACCATGCCCGGGACCAGCGCCCCGACCAGCTGGAACGGCGCCCGGGTGTTGATCGCCAGGTGCCGGTCGAAACTGTCCGCGCTGGTGCCGGGGGTGGAGGTGAACTCGTACACCCCGGCGTTGTTCACCAGGATGTCGACCTCCCCGGCCGCCGCCGCCAGCCGCTCGACGTCGCCGGCGGCGGAGAGATCGGCGGCGACGAACCGGGCCCGGCCGCCCCGTCCGGTGATGGCGGACACCAGTTCGGCCCCGCGCTGCGCGTCCCGGCCGTGCACCACGACCTCGGCTCCGTGCTCCCCGAGCCGCTCCGCGACGGCCCGCCCGATCCCCGCCGTGGCCCCGGTCACCAGGGCTGTCTTTCCCGCAAGTGCAGACACGTCGTCTCCGTTTCTGGGTTGTTGAACCCATTCCTACCGCGAGTTTTTGGGTGGCGCAACCCATTCCGCTAGGCTGGAGACGTGACATTGACCCGCAAAGGGCAGGCGACCAGGGAACGCATCCTCGAAGCGGCGACCGTGCTCATCGCCCAGCACGGCGTGGCCGGCACGAGCACGGAGGACGTCCGGAAGGCGGCCGGCATCAGCGGGTCGCAGCTGTACCACTATTTCGCCAGCAAGCAGGCCCTGATCAGGGCGGTCATCACCCGCCAGGCCGAGGCGCCGCTGACCCCCGGCCGGCCGATCATGGGAGCGCTCGACAGTTTCGACGCGCTGCGGGCCTGGGCTGACGCCGCGATCGAACACCAGGAGCACACCAGCGGCCGGGGCGCATGCACGCTGCCCTCGCTGGCCGGGGAGCTGGGCCCGGCCGACGAGGAGACCCGCGAGGACCTGTGCAACGCCATCCAGCGCTGGCAGTCCCTGCTGCACGACGGTTTGCGAGCGATGCGCGAGCGGGGTGAGTTACGTCCGGAAGCTGATCTCGACGAGCTGTCGATGGCTCTGCTGACGGCACTGCAGGGTGGCAGCGTCCTCAGCCGGACTCTGCGAACCGCTGAACCGATGCGGGTGTCGATGAAGGCGGGGCTCGCCTACGTCCACTCCTTCACGGCCTGATCCGCCAGCACGTCCTCGGCCGCCCGGGTGACCTTGCCGTCGGTGCCCGCCGCCGCGTAGACCGCCACCGTGTCGGCCGCGATCGCCGGCCACGCGAAGTCCTCGCGGACCCGGCGCCGGCCGCGCCGGGCCAGGCGGCGGGCGAAATCGCGGTCGGCCAGGACCGATCCCACCGAGTCCGCCAGCGATGCCGGGTCCTGCGGGGCGAAGCGCACCCCGGTCACGCCGTGCTCGATGATCTCGGCCAGCCCGCCGGTCTGCGACACCGCCACCGGCGTGCCGGCCGCGGCGGCCTCCAGCGCCACCATGCCGAACGGCTCGTAGATGCTCGGCACCACGTAGCAGTCCGAGGCGCCCATCAGCGCGGTCAGGTCGTGCCCGGTGAGGAACCCGGCGAAGGTCACCTCGGGGCCGGCCATGGCCTCCAGCTCCCGCCGGTACGGCCCGTCGCCGGCCACCACGACCCGCAGCCCGGGGTGCCGCTCGCGCAGCATCGGCACCGCCGCGATCAGGTGCTGGACGCCCTTCTCGTAGACCAGCCGGCCGGCGAACGAGATCAGCGGCGCCTCGGGGGCGGCGAAGCGCAGCCGGGCCGCGGCCACCGCGCGGGGCCGGGCGTACCAGCGCAGCACGTCCACGCCGTTGTGCACCACGTCGGTGCGGTCCGGCGGCACGTCGAAGAGCCGGGCCACCTCGCGGCGCATGTACTGCGAGCAGACGATCACCCGGGACGCCTCGTGGGCCAGCCAGCGTTCGACGCCGTCGATGGTGCGGTTGTGCGCGTGCGGCAGATAGCCCTGGTGGCGGCCGGACTCGGTGGCGTGGATGGTGGCGACCAGCGGCACGTCGAGGTGTTCGCGCAGGGTGACCCCGGCGTGGGCGACCAGCCAGTCGTGCGCGTGCACCACGTCGTAGCGGCCGGTGCGGGCGGCGCGCAGGGCGGCCCGGGTCAGGGTGTGGTTGAACGCGGTGGTCCAGCCGACCAGGTTGCCGTCGGTGACCGGGAACTCCGGCGGGTCGTCCGGGGCGCGGACGATGTGCACGCCTTCCGCGTACTCCTCGCGCAGCGCGCCCGGCGCGTGCCGGGTCACCACGGTCACCTCGTGCCCGGCCGCGACCAGCGAGGTCGCCAGCGCGTGCACGTGCCGTCCCAGCCCGCCCACCAGCAGCGGCGGATACTCCCAGCTCAGCATCAGGATCCGGCTCACTGTGCGTACCCCCTGGTCCTCAGCGTCTCGGCGACCGCGCGGGCCGAGAACGGGCATCCCGAGGCCCGGTGCGGCGCGTCGCCGTCCGCGGTCTCGCTCAACGAGCCGACGCCCCAGTCGCGCAGGTGCGCCTCCAGGCCGGTCAGCAGTCCTTCGGTGGGCAGTCCGGTGGCGGCGCGGGCGTCGGCGTACGGGCCGATCAGCCACGGCCACACGGTGCCCTGGTGGTAGGCGATGTCCCGCTCGTCCCGGCCGCCGCGGTGGGTGCCCTGGTAGCCGTACTCGGTGGGGGCGAGGGTGCGCAGGCCGAGCGGGGTGAGCAGGGCGGCGCCGACCGCGGCTACGGCGGCCCGGTCCCGTTCGCGGTCGGCCGGGCCGGCCAGCGGGGCGTGCGGCAGGGACCACGCGAGCAGCTGGTTGGGCCGCAGGGACGGATCGTCGTCGAAGGCGCCCGCCCCCAGCGGGTACGCCGAGGCGGGACCGTCGATCACGTCGTACAGCCAGCCCTCGGGGGCCCGGTAGCGGGCGGCGAACGACTCGCCGGCGCGGGCCTGCCGGGCCCGCAGCTCGCCGGCGTCGCGTCCGGCCTCGTCGAGCAGGTCGCCCAGGGCGGCCAGCGCGTTCACCCAGAGCGCGTTGATCTCCACCGGCTTGCCGATCCGCGGCGTCACCGGCCCGTGCTCGGTGTAGGCGTTCATCCAGCTGCGCGCGTCGCCGTCGAGCCGGACCAGCTCGTCGGCGGGGTCGACGCTCAGCGCGCCGCGGCCGCCGAGGTGCCCGCGCAGCAGCCGGCTCAGCGGTCCGGCCAGTTCGGCGGCGAGGTCACTGTCGCCGGTGCGGGTGACGTGCCGGTCGACGGCGTGCACCAGCCACAGCGGCGCGTCCAGGGAGCCGTGCGGTCCCCAGGGGCCGCTCTGTTCACGGGCGGCCCGGGTCGCCGCCCTCGTCCGGGCGATGAGCAGCTCGCGGCCCTCGTCGGCGCGGCCGGTGTCGAGGAACAGGCCCTCGTAGCCGGTCATGGTGTCGCCCAGGTAGCTGCCGAACCACGGGTAACCCGCCACCACGTCGGGCCCGTCCGAGGCGCGGACGACGAACTGATCCGCGGCGAGCACGAGGCTCGCCCCGTACCCGTCGGCCTTGGCTGTGGTGACGAGCCCGTGGGCCCGTTCGCGGGCGGTCGCGATCACCGCCGACGCGGCCGGCGGCCGCTGGTCCGGCGGGCCGGCCCAGGCCGAGATCTCGCAGATGCCGCCCGGGGCGACCCGGTCGACGAAGGTGCCCGCGAGCCAGAGGTCCTCGGTCGCGGCCAGGCCGCGACCGGCCTCCTCCCGGTGGTACGCGCCCAGGTGCCACCCGCCACCGGGCTGCCAGCCGGGTCCGGCCAACCGGTACGCGTCCTCGACCAGCACCCCGTCACCGAGCTGGGTGGTGCGCGGAGCCGGCCCGTCGGCGTGGCGCCCGCCGTGCGCGTCGCGCCACGTGCACATGGCGGCCACGGCCAGCCCGACCGGCTCCGGAGCGCTGAGCACCCGGTGCACGACGGCCAGCGACGGTGAGCCGTGGGCCATGGCGAGCTCGCGCTCGATCACGATGTCGCCGATCCGCCAGCGCCAGCGCGGCAGCCCGTCCACGAGCGAGAAGGTCTCCAGGAGGCGGTAGCCCTGCGGGGCGATCGCGCCGGACTGCCACTCGTGGGTGTAGAGCGGGACGTGCGTTCCCGAGGGCAGCGTGAGTGTCAGGTCGAGCGACACCAGCCCGACCCGGCGTACGGCGGTCACCGGATCGGCCACCGTCAGCATCGCGTGATAGCGGCGGGTGCGCAGGCCGGACGCGGTGCCGGAGGCGAAGCCGCCCAGCCCGTCGGTGACCAGCCACTCGTGTTCCGCGCCGCCGTCGGCCGCCAGGGAACCGCAGGTCTGCGGCCCGAGAACGATCGGCATCGTCATGCGAAAAGCTCAGTCAGCGACACGATCGGCTCAATGCTCATTGTGGAACCCGTTAAACCTCTCATTTCGGGGAATACACGCAGCGAACGGGGGAAGTCTCGCTGCGTAACCGGACAGTCGCCCGGATGCCGGCCGTCGTATCGGTGAGAATGACCGCTGACACGGCCGCGCAGGATTGAGCATCGTCCGGGCGGGGAAGACACGGCCCGCCCCGGCGGCGAGGCGACGTGGCCGCAGGCACCAACGGTCGAGGGGGAGCAGCACATGCAGGTGTGGCCGGGTCACCGGTATCCACTGGGCGCGACGTACGACGGCACGGGCACCAACTTCGCGATCTTCTCGGAGGTCGCCGAGGCCGTGGAGCTGTGCCTGTTCGATCCGTCGGGCAACGAGCGGAAGGTACAGCTGCACGAGCAGGACGCCTTCGTCTGGCACGCCTACCTGCCGGGGGTCGAGCCCGGGCAGCGCTACGGCTACCGGGTGTACGGCCCGTACGACCCGTCGCGCGGCCTGCGGTGCAACCCGCACAAGCTGCTGCTGGACCCGTACGCACGGGCGGTCGACGCGGACATCGCGTGGCACCCGTCGCTGTACGCCTACGACTTCGACAACCCGGACGAGATGTCGGACCTGGACTCGGCGCCGCACATGGCCAAGGGCGTCGTGGTCAACCCGTACTTCGACTGGGGCAACGACCGGCGCCCGGACATCCCGTACCACCACTCGGTGATCTACGAGACGCACGTCAAGGGCCTGACCGAGCGGCACCCCGACGTGCCGAAGGACATGCGCGGCACGTACGCGGCCCTGGGCCACCCGGCGATCATCGAGCACCTCAAGCAGCTCGGGGTGACCGCCGTCGAGCTGATGCCGGTGCACCAGTTCGTGCACGACAACCGGCTGGCCGACCTGGGTCTGCACAACTACTGGGGTTACAACACGCTGGGCTTCTTCGCGCCGTACCACGGCTATTCGGCGATGGGCTCGCTCGGCCAGCAGACCAGCGAGTTCCGGGCCATGGTCAAGGCGCTGCACATGGCCGGGATGGAGGTCATCCTCGACGTCGTCTACAACCACACGGCGGAGGGCAACCACCTCGGTCCGACGCTGAGCCTCAAGGGCATCGACAACCGGACTTATTACCGTTTGGTGGACGATCAGCCCAATTTTTACATGGACTACACGGGTACGGGTAACAGCCTCAACGTGCGCAGCCCGCAGAGCCTCCAGCTGATCATGGACTCGCTGCGCTACTGGGTGACCGAGATGCACGTCGACGGTTTCCGCTTCGACCTCGCCTCCACCCTGGCCCGCGAGTTCTACGACGTGGACCGGCTCTCCACCTTCTTCGAGGTGGTCCAGCAGGACCCGGTGGTCGGGCAGGTCAAGCTCATCGCCGAGCCCTGGGACGTCGGCCCGGGCGGCTACCAGGTCGGCAACTTCCCGCCGAACTGGACCGAATGGAACGGCAAGTACCGCGACACCGTGCGCGACTTCTGGCGCGGCGAGCCGGCCACCCTGGCCGAGTTCGCCAGCCGCATCACCGGCTCGGCCGACCTCTACCAGGACGACGGCCGCAAGCCGTTCCACTCGATCAACTTCGTGACCGCGCACGACGGCTTCACCCTCAACGACCTGGTCTCCTACAACGACAAGCACAACGAGGCCAACAACGAGGAGAACCGCGACGGCGAGAGCCACAACCGGTCGTGGAACTGCGGCACCGAGGGCCCGACCGACGACCAGCAGGTGCTGCAACTGCGGGCCAAGCAGCGGCGCAACTTCCTGGCCACGCTGATGCTCAGCCAGGGCGTGCCGATGATCTCGCACGGCGACGAGCTGGGCCGCACCCAGCAGGGCAACAACAACGCGTACTGCCAGGACAACGAGATCAGCTGGATCGACTGGGACAACGCCGACGAGACGCTGCTGGAGTTCACCCGCAAGCTGACCGCGTTCCGGCACCGCCATCAGGTCTTCCAGCGCCGCCGCTTCTTCACCGGCCTGCCGGTGACCGCCCGCGGCGGCGGCGACCCGCTGCCCGACCTGGAGTGGTTCACCCCGGACGGCCGGCAGATGGCCGGCGACGACTGGGGCAACGACTTCGGGCGCGCGGTGGCGCTGTTCGTCAACGGTGAGGGCATCCGCGAGCGCGGCCAGTACGGCCAGCGCCACGTGGACAGCTCCTTCCTGCTCTTCTTCAACGCCCACGACGCGCCCATCGAGTTCCACACGCCCCCCACGGAGTACGGCGAGAAGTGGGAGAAGGTCATCGAGACCGCCGAGCCGTCGCCCGACCGGCCCTCGGTCGTCGAGGCGGGCTCTTCCATCCTCGTGCCGGACCGCTCGCTCATCGTCTTGGACAGGACGGTTTAAATTGCCCCCCTCTGGTACTTATCGTGTCCAGGTCCGCCCCGAATTCCCCCTGAAGTCCACGGCCGAGCTCGCCGAATACCTGGCCGATCTCGGCGTGAGCCACCTCTACACCGCGCCGTTGCTGACGGCGACGCCCGGCTCCGAGCACGGCTACGACGTCGTCGACCACAGCCAGGTCAACCCCGCGCTCGGCGGCGAGGAGGGCCGGCTGGCCCTCAAGGCCGCCCTGGACGGCGCCGGCCTGGGCCTGGTGATCGACATCGTGCCCAACCACGCGGGCGTGGGCGTGCCGTCGGCCAACCCGACCTGGTGGGATGTGCTCAAGCACGGCGAGCAGTCCGCGTACGCGAAGTTCTACGACATCGACTGGTCCCGCGGCCGGCTGCTGCTGCCGGTCCTGGCCGACGACCCGGCCGCGCTGGACGAGCTGAAGGTCGAGGGCGACGAGCTCCACTACTACGACAAGCGCTACCCGATCGCCGAGGGCACCGGCGGGGGCACCGCGCGCGAGGTGCACGACCGGCAGCACTACGAGCTGGTCAACTGGACCCGCGGCGACTCGGAGCTGACCTACCGCCGGTTCTTCGCCATCGTCG
This sequence comes from Actinoplanes sp. NPDC004185, assembly GCF_053603475.1. Classification (NCBI taxonomy): domain Bacteria; kingdom Bacillati; phylum Actinomycetota; class Actinomycetes; order Micromonosporales; family Micromonosporaceae; genus Actinoplanes; species Actinoplanes sp. NPDC004185. Next base: position 15,970 of record NZ_JBSGFR010000048.1, read on the forward strand.
ACCTGGCCGGCCTGCGGGTCGAGGACCCCGAGGTGTTCGAGGCCACCCACCGCGAGATCCTGCGCTGGTACGACGAGGGCGCCGTACAGGGCATCCGGGTCGACCACCCGGACGGCCTGCGCGACCCGGGGGACTACCTGCGGCGGCTGCACGAGCGCGCACCGGACGCCTGGCTCACGGTCGAGAAGATCCTCGAGCCCGGCGAGCAGCTCCCGGACTGGCCGGTGGCCGGCACGACGGGCTACGACGCCCTCTCCGAGATCTGCGGGGTCTTCGTCGACCCGGGCACGGAGGCGTTCTTCGACACCCTCGACCACCACCTGACCGGCGGCGAACGCAGCTGGCAGGACCTGGTGCACGAGACAAAGCTGCAGGCCGCGACCACGCTGCTGGCCGCCGAGCTGGCCCGGATGTGCCGGCTGGTGCCGGAGATCGAGGCCGCCCCGCGCGCGCTGGCCGAGCTGGCCGCCTGCTTCCCGGTCTACCGGTCCTACCTGCCCATCGGCACCCGGCACCTGGCCAAGGCGCGGTCCGAGGCGGGCCGCCGGCGCCCGGAGCTGATCCCCGCCCTGGACCAGCTCACCGCCCGCCTGCGGCGCGCCGACGACGAGCTGGCCGCACGGTTCCAGCAGTACACCGGCGCGGTCATGGCCAAGGGCGTCGAGGACACCGCGTTCTACCGGTGGACCCGGTTCACCGCCCGCAACGAGGTCGGCAACGACCCGGCCAAGTTCGGCGTGCGCCCGGACGAGTTCCACGAGTGCGCCGACGAGCGGCAGCGCCGCTGGCCCGAGACGATGACCACCCTGTCCACCCACGACACCAAGCGCAGCGAGGACGTCCGGGCCCGGCTCGCCGTCCTCAGCGAGCTGCCCGGGGACTGGACCGAGGTGGTGCGCCGCTGGGTGCGCGCGGCCCCGCTGAGCGATCCGGCCCTGGCCCACCTGATCTGGCAGGCCGCGGTCGGTGCCTGGCCGATCGACCGGGAGCGGCTGCAGGCGTACGCGCTCAAGGCCGCCCGTGAGGGCGCCGCCTCCACCACCTGGCAGCACCCGGACGACCGGTTCGAGACCGCGCTGCGCGAGATGGTCGACAAGATCTACGACGACCCGGCCCTGCACACCGAGATCGGTGACTTCGCCGCGTCGATCACCGCGCCGGGCTGGTCCAACTCGCTGGGCCAGAAGCTGGTCCAGCTGGCCGTGCCGGGCGTGCCCGACACCTACCAGGGCACCGAGCTGTGGGACTTCTCGCTGGTCGACCCGGACAACCGGCGGCCGGTCGACTTCGGCCTGCGCCGCGAGCTGCTGGGCCGCCTCGACGACGGCTGGCAGCCGCCGATCGACGAGACCGGTGCGGCGAAGCTGCTGGTGACCAGCCGTACGCTGCGATTGCGCCGGCAGCGGCCGGAGCTGTTCACCGGCTACCGGCCCGTCTTCGCCGAGGGCCGGGTGTCCGACCACGTGCTCGCCTTCGACCGTGGCGGGGTGGTGGCGGTCGCGACCCGGCTGCCGGTCGGATTGTCACGCCACGGCGGCTGGCACGACACCACGCTGACACTTGACGGCCACACCTGGACGGAAGTCTTCACGAATACCAGCTACGGCGGTAACCGCCTGGCGGTGGCCGATCTGCTGCACACCTATCCCGTCGCACTGCTGGTGAAAGAGTAATGACGCTTTTCGAAGTCTGGGTTCCCGAGAAGACCGTCCGGCTGCGGCTCGGCGGAACGGACCGTGACATGGAACGCGGCGACGACGGCTGGTGGCGCCTCGACGTGCCCGAGGCCGGGCCGGGGACCGACTACGCGTACGTGCTGCCGGATCACGACGGTGGGCTGCCCGACCCCCGCTCGGCGTGGCAGCCCGAGGGCGTGCACGGACCCAGCCGGGTCTACGACCACTCGGCCTTCGCGTGGACGGACGGCTCCTGGACCGGACGCCAGCTCCCCGGCTCGGTCCTGTACGAGCTGCACGTCGGCACGTTCACCCCGCAGGGCACCTTCGACGCGGCGATCGAGCGGCTGGACCACCTCGTCGAGCTCGGCATCGACCTGGTCGAGCTGCTGCCGGTCAACTCCTTCAACGGCGAGTACAACTGGGGCTACGACGGGGTCTGCTGGTACGCCCCGCACGAGGCGTACGGCGGCCCGGACGGGCTCAAGCGTTTCGTGGACGCCGCCCACCGCAAGGGCATCGGCGTGGTCCTGGACGTGGTCTACAACCACTTCGGGCCCAGCGGCGCGTACGCCCCGATGTTCGCGCCGTACCTCAGCGCCGCCGGCAGCAACCCGTGGGGCGACTCGGTCAACCTCGACGGTCCGCTGTCGGAGGAGGTCCGCCGCTACATCATCGACAACGTGCTCGGCTGGCTGCGGGACTACCACGTCGACGGGTTGCGGCTGGACGCGGTGCATGCGCTGGCCGACCACAACGCCGTACACCTGCTGGAGCAGATGGCGGTCGAGGTGGAGAGCCTGTCCACCCACCTCAACCGGCCGCTGTCGCTGATCGCCGAGTCGGACCTCAACGACCCGAAGCTGATCACCCCGCGCGAGGCCCACGGCTACGGCCTGCAGGGCCAGTGGGACGACGACGTGCACCACGTGCTGCACGCGCTGCTGACCGGCGAGCGGCAGGGCTACTACGGCGACTTCGGCTCGCTGGAGAGCCTGGAGACCGTGCTGACCGGTGCCTTCTTCCATGCCGGCACCTGGTCCAGCTTCCGGCAACGCCGGCACGGCCGCCCGGTCGACCGCGCCCGGATCCCGGGGCACCGGTTCGTCGCGTACCTGCAGAACCACGACCAGATCGGCAACCGGGCGATCGGCGACCGGCTGTCCGCGACCCTGTCGCCCGGGCGGCTCAAGATCGGCGCCACCCTGCTGTTCACCTCGCCGTTCACCCCGATGCTGTTCATGGGCGAGGAGTGGGCGGCCGGCAACCCGTGGCAGTTCTTCACCAGCCACCCCGAGCCGGAGCTGGCCGCGGCCGTGCAGAACGGCCGGCGCCGCGAGTTCGCCTCGCACGGCTGGGCCGAGACCGAGGTGCCGGACCCGCAGGACCCGGCCACGTTCGAGCGCTCCAAGCTGAACTGGGACGAGCGGGAGAAGCCCGGCCACGCGGAGATCCTGCAGCTGCACCGGCAGCTCATCGCGCTGCGCCGCGGCCGCGCCGACCTGTCCGACCCGCGCCTGGACAAGGTCGAGGTCTGGCACGGCGACCAGTACGTGGTGATGCGCCGCGGGGACTGCGCGGTGGCCGCGAACCTGGCGCCGGTGCCGCAGACGATCAGCCTGCGAGCGGTGCCGCGCAGCGTGCTGCTCGCGACCGAGCAGGGCGTCGTGTTGCAGCGCGACCGTGTCGAGCTCCCGCCGGAGTCGGCCGTGGTGGTCGCCTTCCGCTGAGCGGTGACCCGGCGGTCAGCGGTGCAGGTTCGTCTTGGCCACGGCCGCCGGGTTACGCCGCGCCGTCCGGGCGCCGCGCCAGCGCTGGCTCAGCGGGTAGGCCAGCGCGCGGCTGCCGTGCACCAGCCCGGTCGGATGCAGATCCGCCGGGACGTTGCGGACCGGGTCGAAGGCCAGATCGGCGTCCTGGGTGTCGGCCAGCACCGCGCCGAAGCGCAGCCGGCCGACGACCTCGACGGCAGCGCCGTCGGCCAGAGCGAGCAGCAGAACCGCGCCGTCGTGCCGGGCGGCGGCGACCACGGACTCGAGGGTACGGCCGAGCGGCCCGGCGTCCGGATCGGCCTGCACACCCAGATGGAACGTGCGCCCCGAGCCGGTCCGGTACGGCAGGATCGAGCCGTACACGGTGTCGAAGCTGCCCCGGAGCACCGGCACGTGCCGCAGCACCCGGCCCTTACCGGCGGTGGAGAAGAGCAGGTCGTGCCGTCGTCCCGCGACGGGCCCGTGCACCCGCACCGCGACCCCCAGGATGTCCGGGCGACCCGGCCGGGTGCCGATGCCCTTGGAGATCCGCAGGGTGACCGGGTGCCGGCCCGGGCGGTCGAACAGCTCCGCGCCGGTGGGCTCGAGCGTCCCCCAGATGTCCAGGTCCCCGGTGAAGGAACGGCCGTCGGGGTGCAGGAAGCGGCGGTCCCGGGAGTGCGCCACGCGCACCGCCACGGCCGCGGCGACGACGGCTGCCGTCAGGGTCGCAGCGATCCTCATGCGGCGCGCATACCCCGAACCGGTGATCGCTATGCCATCGCCGCCGGGTGAGGCGGGGCACGCCCGGTGTCGTGTCGGTGACCGCGACCCCGTTCCGTGACATTGGTCCGGCACCATGGTCGCTCCGGTACCGGAACGGGAGAACAGTGTCGACGACGGACGACGAGAACGCCGGGACGCAGGTCCGTAAAGTGGTCGTGCACCGGCGGGTGCCCGCGCCGCGCCGGCCCCGCTCGGCCCGCGCCCAGCGGGCGATCACCGGGCTGCGGCGCACCTTCACCCAGACCGACTTCCCGCCCGCCTTCGCCCGGCCGGACCGGTCGGTGCGCACCTGGGGCGGCTCGCTGGCCCCGTGGCGGCTGGTCGCGGTCGGGGTGATCATCATCCTGGTGCTGGCGTTCTCCTGGGTGCGGCTCTTCCACATCGGCCCGCCCTCGATCGAGGACCTGCGCCGCACCGCCGGCGTCGACGAGTGGCAGACGCTGCCCATCGCGGTCAAGGACGATCAGCCCGGCATCGCCGAGCGGGATCCCGAGACCGGTGTCTGGCGCGGTTTCGACATCGACATCGCGTACATGATCGCCGAGGATCTGGGCTTCCGCCGCGACGAGGTGCGCTTCTACGGCATCGAGAGCGAGGACCGGGCCCGGATGGAGGCCACCGACCTGCAGGGCCGGCCGGTGCCGGTCAAGATGGTGATCGCCAGCTACAGCATCACCGACGAGCGCGAGCGCGAGCCCAACGTCATGTTCACGCAGTCGTACCTGCACACCGAGCAGTCGGTGATCACCCTCAAAGGTCATGACAAGGTCGCCAGCCTGGAGGAGTTCAAGGACAAGGATGTCTGCTCGCTGTCCAGCTCCACCAGTGCGAAGACCGCCGACGACTCCGACGCCAAGATCACGCGGCGCAACCGGATCTCCGAGTGCTTCGACCTGTTGAACCGCGAGAAGGTCGACGCGGTCACCACCGACGCGGCCATCCTCGGCGGCTACAAGGCCCGCTACCCGGACAAGTACGACCACTGGGACCTGGGCCTGGACAAGACCGAGGCGTGGGGCGTGAGCGTCGGCGCCAACGCGGCCCTGCGTGACCTTGTCAACATCACGCTCTACCGGTCCTTCAAAGATCCGAAGGACGCGCGCTGGGAGCATGCGTACGAGAACAACATCCTGCCCGAGACGGCCCCGAACAAGGCGGCCGACGGTCAGCTCGTGCCGCTGTCCCGGCCGGGCCAGCCGGTCACCGCGCGGCCCCGGGTCCGCGAGCTGCCCTGGGAGGAGGTGCTCCCGTGACCGTGACGCCGTTCGCCCGGCCGGCCCGACGCGTGCGCCGCAACCAGCTCAACTGGGTGCTCACCGCGCTGCCCGCGTTCCCGCTGGTGCTGCTCGTGCTCCGGCTCTGGTACCTGAGCCGCCAGGACCTGCCGACGATGCTGCTGCTGGTGCAGTACATCAGCCCGCTCGGCATGATCAGCGCGCTGATCATCACGCTGATCTGGACCGTCCCGGCGGTCGTGCTGGTGCTGCGGGCCCTCGGCGGCCTGCTGCTGATCAGCTCACCGGACCAGGAGGAGGCCGCCCGGCGCTCGCTGCTGGCGCTCACCGCCCTGCGGATGCCGGACTGGGTGGTGGCGGTCGCGGTGGCGCTGGCCGGGTTCACCTGGCAGCTGCGCCTGCTGCCCACCCTGCTCATGCTGGTCGCCGTGATCCTGGCGCTGACCGCGGTGCAGCGCTACCCCGGCGAGCGCCGGATGCTGACCGTGGTCACCCTGGTGCTCCCGATCGTGCTCGGCCTGCTGATCCTGCTCTGGGTCCGGCCGGGCGTCCGGATGTCACTGGCCGCCGGCGAGTACGGCACGGCCGCCCTGCTGATCGCCCCGTCGCTGCTCGGCTGGCTGCTCACCGGGCCGCTCCCGCCCCGCGCCGCCCGGCTGGCCACCCACTGGCCGGCCGTCGGCGCGATGATCGTCGCCCCGTTCGTGATCGGCGTGGTCTTCCTGCGCGCTCCGGTGCTGCCCAACAGCGCCGTCGAGGTGGGCGCCGAGGGCGCCGCCGTCGAGGTCGTCCGCGGGCAGCTGATCACGGTCGACGACACCGCCACCACGATCCTGCGGCGCGGCGGCGAGGTGCTGTTCATCCCCAACGCCGAGGTGCGGTCCAAGACTCTGTGCCCGGAGCCGATCCGGACCCAGAACAGCCGGATCACGGTACGCGGCTGGCCCATCGACGAGTCCGCCCTCGAATGGGTGGCGCCCACCCGGCCGGTCACCGACATCGACCCGCGCTGCCTCGGCCGCCCGCAGCGACCGCGATGACCTCGGGATTTGCGCGGGTACGCACGGGTTGTCGCGACGCGCCGCCGACCACGTGCAGACAGGTTGGACCGGACCTGGCAGGCTGCACGCCATGACCTTGCACCTGCGGTGGGCGGCCGTCACCGATAGAGGCCACGTCCGGAGCAACAACCAGGACGCTTACTACGCCGGTGACCGGCTCCTCGTCGTCGCGGACGGAATGGGCGGCATGGCCGCCGGCGACGTCGCGAGCCGCCTCGCCGTCGAGGCGATGACCTCCCTCGACGTGCCGATCGACAACGACAGCCAGATGGACGCGCTGCACAAGGCGCTCGAGGTGGCGAACGGCCGGATCGCCGAGACCGTCGCCACCGACGCCGCCCTGCAGGGCATGGGCACCACGCTGACCGCCGTGATCTTCTCCGGCGACCGCGCCGCGCTGGCCCACGTCGGCGACTCCCGGGCCTATCTGCTGCGCGACGGCCGGCTCAACCAGCTCACCAAGGACGACACGTACGTGCAGATGCTGGTCGACCAGGGCCTGATCCGGCCGGAGGAGGCGGGCAGCCACCCGCGCCGCGCGGTCGTCACCCAGGCGCTGCAGGGCGAGCCGGTCAGCCCGTCGTACGTGATCGTCGAGCCCGAGCCGGGCGACCGCTGGCTGCTGTGCAGCGACGGCCTCACCACCGTCGTCTCGGCCGAGCGGATCGAGGCCGAGCTGCTCGACTGCGACGCCCCGCAGAGCTGCGCCGAGCGGCTGCTCGACCTCGCGCTGCAGGGCGGCGGCCCGGACAACATCACGGTGATCGTCGCCGATCTGGTCGCCGTCGACTGAGCGGCATGATCCCGGGGCGCCGCGGGCTTCCCGCAACGGCCCGGGGCTGCGGTACCTTACTCCGGTCGCGGGACGGCCAGCCGCGGCTCTGCTGCGGGTGGTGATGACGACGGGACGGCTGTCGGCACAGTCAGCCGTGACGCTGGCGCTCGTCGCCGCCGTCACGGCGATCGGCACGTACGCCGTGCCCGCCGGAGCCGGCCAGCGACTCTTCACCGACGCCGCCCAGTGCGCGGCCGGGGTGCTCGCCGCCGCGGTCTGCTTCGCCGCCGGGCGGGACAGGTCCGGTCACCGGCGCCGCTGGCGGATCCTGCTCGGCACCGGCCTCGCCGGCTTCGCGGCCGTACGCCTGTGGTGGACCGTCAGCGACGTGCTCGAGCCGGCCCGGGCCGTCGCCGGCGACGTGGCCGACATCGGTGTCCTGCTCCTGCCGGCCTGCACCGTCCTGGCCCTGGTCGCCGGTTCGATGGCCCTGCCCCGGCCGGTGCAGGCGTCGCTGCGCCGGGACCGGATCGTGCTGGTCATCGACAGCGTCCTGATCGCCGGCTCGCTGCTCGCGCTGGTCTGGTCGGCGGTGCCCCGGCGGATCTTCCACGAAGTGGGGGAGAACCCGTGGGTGGTGGGCTTCGCGGCGGCGTACCCGGTCACGGACCTGCTGATCGCGGTCATGGTCATGCTGCTGCTGGCCACCCGGCCGGCTTCGCGGGCGGCGCGGGTGCCGCTGCGGCTCACCGCGCTGGCCATGCTGGCGCTGGGCGTCTCCGACACGCTGCGGCTGCTCCAGCTGAGCAGCGGTGCGCTCACCCCGGTCGAGTCGGCCGGCTACCTGCTCGGGCCGGCGCTGCTCGCCCTGGCGGCGATCAGCAACCCCGGGCTGGCCGACCCGAGCCTCGACGAACAAGCCGAGGCGGAATGGCTGCACCTGCTGCTGCCGTACGTGCCGGTCGTCGCCACCGGCGTGGTCATCGCCGTGCGCACCGGCACCGGCGGGCAGCTGACCTCGTACGAGGCGTACCTCGGCTGGCTCGGCCTGGGGCTGGTGGTGGCCCGGCAGATGTTCACCATCGTCGACAACACGGTGCTGCTGGCCCGCGTCTCCGAAGGTCAGCAACGACTGCACCACCAGGCGTACCACGACTCGCTGACCGGCCTGGCCAACCGGGCCCTGTTCCGCGAACGGCTGGTGCTGGCCCTGGACGCGTATCGGCACCGCGGCGTACCGGTGGCGCTGCTCTTCGCCGACCTGGACGATTTCAAGCTCATCAACGACAGCTTCGGGCACGCCATGGGCGACCGGCTGCTGCGCGCGATCGGCGACCGGCTGGTCGCCGCGGTCGGCCCCGGCGCCCTGGTGGCCCGCCTCGGCGGTGACGAGTTCGCGGTGCTGCTCGACCACCGCGCCGCCGACGCCGAACCGGCCGGCCACCGCATCCTGGCCGCCCTGCGCGAACCGTTCGTCATCGACGGCCACACGGTCGGCATCAGCGCCAGCCTCGGCCTGGTCGTGCCCGAGCCGGGCGACCCGGAGCTCTCCGCGGACACGCTGCTGCGCCGCGCGGACGCGGCGATGTACGTCAGCAAACGCCGCGGCAAGAACGCCCTCGCCCGCTACTCCGGCGGCGCGGACGGCGGACCCAACGCGGACCTGCCGCACCTGCTGGCCCGGGCGCTGTCCGGCGCCCCGGCGGCGGCCGGCTTCGAGGTCTACTACCAGCCGATCGTCCGGCTCAGCGACGGCGCGATCGTCGCGGTGGAGGCCCTGGCCCGGTGGACCGATCCGGTGGCCGGGCCGGTCGACCCGGACGTGTTCGTGACGGTCGCGGAACGCACCGGGCTGGTCGCGGCGATCGACGACTTCGTGCTGGACCGGGCCTGCGCGGACGCGGCCGGGCTGGCCAACACGTACGGCCGGCCGATCGACGTGCACGTCAACGTCTCGGCGGCCCGGCTGGGGCAGCACGGGCTGGAGGAGGCGGTGGCCCAGGCCCTGGAACGGCACAACGTACGGCCGTCCCGGCTGGTCGTGGAGATCACCGAGACCCGCCGCATCCCGGACATGCCCCGCGCGATCGAGGTCGCGGAAAGGCTGCGCCGGCGCGGCGTACGGGTGGCCCTGGACGACTTCGGCAGCGGCTACAACGCGCTGGCGCAGTTGCACTCCCTGCCGGTGGACATCGTGAAGCTCGACTCGACCCTGACCGATGTGGACGTGTCACCGGAGCGGGCCGGGGCTCTGTGCCGTTCGGTGCTGGCCATCTGCGCTGAGCTCGGGATCGCTGTCGTGGCCGAGGGGATCGAGACGCCGGCCCGGGCCCACGCGCTGGCCGCCCTGGGGTGTCATCTGGGGCAGGGTTATCTGTTCGGTCAGCCCGGTCCGGTTCATCGGCTCACCGCGACCGTTCCCGCCCAGCCGTCCCCGCGCTCCTCACCTCACCTGGCGTCCTAGATCCGCGGCGGTCTCTTGCGGCCCCTCAGAACGCCGCGGGAATGATCTGATGCCGCGGTGCAGAACGCCTGTCCCGAGTGCGCGGGAGACTTGACCGTCGTCGAGGGCACCGCGCCGTGGTGCGGACGCTGCGAGTGGAACCTGGACGCGTTCGCGCCTGTCGACGGCGGCAACCGCGCCCCGGTCAGCGGTTCCGGGGGTTGAGGCGGCGGGTCGGCGGGGCTGTTGCCGGGTCCTCCGGCCAGGGGTGGCGCGGGTAGCGGCCGCGAAGTTCGGCTCGGACCTGGGGGTAGCCCGTCGACCAGAAGGAGGCGAGGTCCCGGGTCACCGCCACCGGCCGGCCGGCCGGGGAGAGCAGGTGCAGCAGGACCGGGATGCGGCCGTCGGCCAGGCGGGGGGCTTCGCGCCAGCCGAACGCTTCCTGGACCTTGACCGCCAGGACCGGGGCCGACGGGTCCGCGTAGTCGACTCTGACCTTGGAACCGCTCGGGACCGGGAGGCGTTCCGGGGCCACGTCGTCCAGGCGGCCCGCCACCGACCAGGGGAGCAGGCGGCGGAGGGCCCCCGCGGTATCGATCTTGGCGAGGTCGGCCCGGCGCCGGGACTGGCCCAGGGGCAGCCAGTCCTCCAGGTTCTGCAGCAGGGATTCGTCGTCGACGGCCGGCCATGGTGGGCCCAGAGCGGTGTGGGCGAAGGCCAGGCGGTCGCGAAGCTCCTGGGCCGCCCGGGACCAGGTGAGCAGGGTGAGGCCTTCGCGGCGCAGGCCGTCGAGGAGGGCGGCCTGCAGGCGGGCCGGGTCCGGCTTGTCGATGCGGCGTTCCACCAGGGTTATCGCGCCCAGGCGTTCCGTGCGGCGGACCACCACGTCGCCGTTCAGCCAGCCGATCTCCGTGCCCGATTCCAGCAGGGTCGAGGCCGCCTCGCGGGCCGTGGCTTCGTCGAGCGGGGCGGCGCTGCGGATGCGGGCGGTGCGGGCGCCCGGGGCCCGGTCCGCGTCGGCGATGGCCAGCCAGGTCGTGCCGGCCAGGCTGCTGCCGGCGGTGAGGTCGGCGGCGGTTCCGCCGGCCATCAGGTACGCGCGCCCGCCGGGCTCGCGGACCTTGGCCACCCGTTCCGGGTACGCCAGGCCGACGATCAGTCCCGCGGCCAGATCGTCGGGCAACCACTCCCGGCCGCCGTCGCCGCCCATACCGCGGCTGCTGTCGCCGTCCTTGCCCCGGCCGCCGTCGCCGCCTTTGCTCCGGCCATCGGTGCCGGTGCCGCCGCTCCTGCTGCCGCCGTCGCCCTTGCCCCGGCCGTCGGTGCTGGCGCCGCTGCCGGTGCCGCTGCTGCCGCTGTCGGGGGCGGGGATTGCCGCGGTCAGGCGGCGGACTTCTGTGCGCCAGGCCGGGTCGCCGTCGGCGCGGGCCCGGCGCCAGGCTACGGCCAGGTCGTCCGCCGTGCGGTCGGCGTCCAGGAGGGCCACCACCTCGGCGGCTCGGCGGGGGCCGATGGTGGTGGCGCCGTCCAGGAGGGCCCGGGCCAGGCGGGGGTGCAGGCCCGCGTCGGCCAGGGTCCGGCCCCGGGGGGTGATCCGGCCGTCGGCGTCCGTGGCGCCCAGGGCTCGCAGGGTGGCCGCGGCCACCTGCATCGCGCCGGTGGGCGGGGGGTCCGGGAGGCTCAGGCCGGTGCCGTCGGGGTGGCCCCACTCCGCCAGGTTCAGGGCGAACCCGGTCAGGTCCGCGGCGGCGATCTCCGGTTCCGGCTGCGCCGGCAGGCGGTCGTGCTGGGCCTGGGACCAGCAGCGGTAGACCCGGCCGGGGGCCTCACGGCCGGCCCGGCCGGCCCGCTGGGTCGCCGACGCCCGCGAGACCGGCACCGTGACCAGGGCGCCCAGGCCGCGGCTGTGGTCCATCCGGGGGACCCGGCTCAGGCCCGCGTCGACCACCGCGCGTACGCCGGGAACCGTCAGGCTGCTCTCCGCGACCGCGGTGGCCAGCACGACGCGGCGTACGGGGCTGGGGCGCAGCGCGGCGTCCTGAGTGGAGCCGGACTGCCGGCCGTGCAGGGGGACGATGTCGGCGTCGATCCCGCGGAGTCGGGACGCGACCGTCTCGATCTCGCGGGCGCCCGGCAGGAACGCCAGGACGTCGCCGTCGCCCTCGGCCAGGGCCCGCCGGATCGTCGTGGCCACGTGGTCGAGGAGTTTCGGGTCGACGCGCAGGCCGTGCGGCGGGGTGATCGGCTGCGGTGGCGGCGCCCAGTGCACCTCGACGGGGTACAGGGCGGCCTCGGCCTGCACGACGGGTGCGTCGCCCAGCACCTCGGCCAAGCGCTGGGATTCGGCGGTCGCCGATGTGGCCAGCACGTGCAGGTCGGGGCGCAGGGCCGCGCGGACCTCGATGAGGAAGGCCAGCGCCAGGTCCGAGTCCAGGTGGCGTTCGTGGCACTCGTCGAGGACCACCACCGCCGTGCCCGCCAGTTCCGGGTCGCGGTGCAGACGGCGTACCAGGACACCGGTGGTCACGACCTCGACCCGGGTCCGGGCCGAGACGCGCCGGTCACCGCGCACCGTGTAACCCACCCGCTCGCCCACCTGCTCGCCGAGCAGGGCCGCCATCCGGCGGGCCGCCGCGCGGGCCGCGACCCGGCGGGGCTCGGCCACCACCACCTTCGCGGTGGGTGCGGCCCCGGCCAGGGCCAGCGGGACCAGCGTCGTCTTGCCCGTGCCCGGGGGTGCCACCAGCACTGCGGCGCCCGCCGCGGCCAGGGCGGCGGTGACCTCCTCCAGGACCGCGCGGATGGGCAGGTCGGGCAGGGCGTCCGCGGCGATCAGCACCGGACCAGTCTCGCGCACGGCCGCCGGGAAGCCCCCGGCGCGGGGATACTGGTGCAAGATCGGGGTGTCCTGCTTGACTGTCCGTCGGCACAACAGGGGGTGAACGGGTGGACCGGGTCGAGGCGTTCAACTCCCTGCCCACCGGCCGGCTCGAGGCGGAGCTGCTCGCCGTGTGCGCCGCTCCCGCGTGGGGCCGGGCGGTCGCGGCGCTGCGGCCGTACCCGTCGAAGGAAGCTGTCCTGGCCGCGGCCGATGCGGCCGCAGCCGGCCTGAGCTGGCCCGAGGTCCTGCAGGGGTTGTCGGCGCATCCGCGGATCGGTGAGCGGGCGCAGGGCGACTCGAAGGAGGCCGCGTGGTCGCGGCGGGAGCAGTCGACGGCGGCGGGCAGCGGCGACGACGAGACCAGGGCCGCCCTGACCGCGGCGAACCATGCCTATGAGGACAGGTTCGGGCACGTGTTCCTGATCTTCGCCAGCGGCCGGACGCAGGAGGAGATCCTGGCGGCGGCCCGCGAGCGGATCGGCCACGACGAGGCGACCGAGCGGGCCGTCGTCACCGATGAGCTCCGCAAGATCGCCCTGCTGCGACTGGAAAGGCTGCTCGATGCCCTCGACTGACGGCACGGCGGCGACGTCGCACGCCAGGATCTCCACCCACATCCTCGACACGGTCACCGGTGACCCGGCCCGCGACGTGTACGTCCGCCTGGAGCGCCGCGACTCCGACGGCTGGAAGCTGATCGCCGAGGGCCGCACCGACGACGACGGCCGGCTGCGGCACCGGGTCCCGCTGCACGACTGGCAGGCCGGCGGCTACCGGCTGGTGTTCTACGTGGAGCCGTACCTGGGTGGTCAGGCCTTCTTCCCGGAGATCACCGTCGCGTTCCACGTGCACGACCCGGACCGGCACTACCACGTGCCGCTGCTGCTGAGCCGCTACGGCTACACCACCTACCGAGGGAGCTGACCCGTGGCGATCGTGCTGGGCCGCAACCGTTACGGCAAGGCGGAGACGCGCCTGGTGCACGTGCGCCGCGGCGGTGACCGCCATGACCTGGTGGACCTCAATGTGAGTGTCGCGCTCTCCGGCGATCTCGCGGCGACCCACCTGAACGGCGACAACGCCGGGGTGCTGCCCACCGACACGATGAAGAACACGGTGTACGCGTTCGCCCGCGAGCACGGTGTCGGTGCCCCCGAGGAGTTCGGCCTGCTGCTGGCCCGGCACTTCGTGACGACGCAGCCGCAGATCTCCGCAGCCCAGGTCACGCTGGAGTCGTACGGCTGGGAGCGCCTCGGCCCGCACTCGTTCCGCCGCTCGGGCGACCACGTCCGCACCGCCGTGGTGACCGTCGCGGAGCCGGGCACGCAGGTGGTCTCCGGGCTCAAGGACCTGGTCCTGCTGAACACGACGGACTCGGAGTTCCACGGCTATCCCCGCGACCGGTACACGACGCTGCCCGAGACCACCGACCGGATCCTGGCCACCGCCGTCGACGCCCGCTGGCGGCACCGGGGCGAGGCCGCCGACTGGGACGAGTCGTTCGCCGGCGCGAAGCAGGCGCTGGTCGAGGCGTTCGTGGACACCTACAGCCACTCGTTGCAGCAGACCCTGTACGCGATGGGGGAGCGGGCGCTGGAGAACCGGCCGGAGATCGCCGAGATCCGGCTGGTCCTGCCCAACAAGCATCACTACCTGATGGACCTGTCGCCGTTCGGGCTGGACAACCCGCAGGAGGTCTTCCAGGCCGGCGACCGCCCGTACGGTCTCATCGAGGGCACCGTCACCCGCGACGACATCTCCCCGGCCAGTGCGGAGTGGTATCTGTGATCGTGATCGAGAACGTCACCGTCGCGACGGTCGACGCGGACGGCACCGAGCACACCGACGGCCACGTGGTGGTCGGCGACGACGGCCGGATCGCCGCGGTCGGCGCGGGCGGCGCGGGTGCCCTGCCCGGCGCGCCGCGCCGGGTCGACGGCACCGGCTGCCTGCTCACCCCCGGCCTGGTGAACACCCACCACCACCTCTACCAGTGGGTCACCCGGGGGCTGGCCCAGGACGACAACCTGTTCGGCTGGCTCACCACGCTCTACCCGATCTGGGGCCGCATCGACGCCGAGGCGGTCGGGGCCGCCGCGGGCGCGGGCCTGGGATGGCTGGCCCTTTCCGGCTGCACGACCAGCATGGATCACCACTACGTCTTCCCGCACGACGGCGGTGACGTGCTGGCCGCCGAGATCGAGGCCGCCGGGCAGATCGGGCTGCGGTTCCACCCGACCCGTGGCTCGATGGACCTGGGCCGCTCCTCGGGCGGGCTGCCGCCGGACAACGTGGTCGAGGAGACGGACGCGGCGCTGGCGGCCACCGAGGCGGCGATCGACCGGTGGCACGACCCGTCGCCCGGGTCGATGCTGCGGATCGGCGTCTCGCCCTGTTCGCCGTTCTCCGTGACGCGGGAGCTGATGAGCGAGGCCGCCGCGCTGGCCCGGCGCAAGGGCGTCCGCCTGCACACCCACCTCGCCGAGACCGACGACGAGGAGGAGTTCTGCCGGTCCCGGTTCGGCTGCTCCCCGGTGGAGTACGCGGAACAGCTCGGCTGGCTGGGCGAGGACGTGTGGCTGGCGCACGGCGTACACCTGGACGACGCGGCCGTGGCCAAGCTCGGCGCGACCGGCACCGGGGTCGCACACTGCCCCAGCTCGAACGCCCGCCTCGGGGCCGGCCTGGCCCGGGTCCGGGACCTGCTGGACGCCGGCGCCCCGGTGGGCCTGGGCGTGGACGGCTCGGCCTCGCAGGAGGCGGCGCACCTGGGCGAGGAACTGCGTCAGGCGCTGTACGTCGCCCGGCTGCGCGGCGGCCCGGCCGCGCTGTCGGCCCGCGAGTCGCTGCGGCTGGGCACGATGGGCGGCGCCCGCTGTCTCGGCCGGGCCGACGACCTCGGCTCCATCGAGGTGGGTAAGCTCGCGGACCTGGTGCTCTGGCGCCTCGACGGGCTCGGCCACGACGGTATCGACGACAAGGTGGCGGCGCTGGTCCTCGGCCCGGCCGCGCCGGTGGAGCTGGCCCTGGTGGGCGGCCGGCCGGTGGTGGAACAAGGGCAGCTGGTCAACGCGGACGCCCGCGCGCTCACGCTGCGCGCTCGCCGGGCCCACCGTCGGCTGCTCGACGGATTTTAGGAAAAATTAAGGAAGTCGCCCCGATTAATTGTTATCAGGAAGCCGGAACGCCGCGACCTGCGGGCCATTGTCGGGCAATTCCTAAATCTTCTTTCGCGCCTTGATACAAGCCTTCTGAGCTGTGCATACTCCGTGGCGAATAGCTTTCACCACCCGGTATGGCAGCAGCGAAGGAATGGTTATGCGGACAACACCAGCCCATGTCGCCCCCGGCGAGGTGGCCAAGCGGCGCCGACGCACCACCCGCGTCGCCCTGGCCGCCGCGGTCGCCGCCGCGCTGGGCGGCAGCGGCATCTACATCGCCAACGCGAGCGCCGCCGAGACTGTCGTGGCGGGCCGCGTGCAGGCCGAGGCGTACGCCGCCCAGTCCGGTGCGCAGGTCGAGGGCACCGGCGACGCCGACGGCGGGAAGAACGTCGGCTGGCTCGCCGCCGGGGACTGGCTGCGCTACGACAACGTCCCGGTGACCGGCGCCGGCCTGTCCGCCCGGATCGCCTCGGACAACGCCACGGGTGGCTCGATCGAGCTGCACCTGGGCTCGCAGACCGGCGCGCTGCTGGCGACGTTCCCGGTCGCCCGGACCGGTGGCTGGCAGAAGTGGACGACGGTCACCGCGACGGCGAAGTCCGTACCCACGGGCCCGCAGACGGTCTTCGCCGTGCTCAAGAGCGCGCAGGCCGGCGACTTCGTGAACGTCAACTGGTTCACCTTCGGAGCGGCTGCCCCGTCCACGCCGGCGTCCTCCGCCTCGGCGCCCGCTCCCTCCGCGCCCGCACCCACCACCTCCGCCCCCGGTGGCACCCCCTCCGGTGACGGCTGGGTGACCATGGACCAGGCCAAGTGGAAGGCGCAGCTCGCCGCGTTCGAGGCGATGCAGCCCAAGCCCGTGCCGGCCGGCAACGTACGGGTGCCCGAGTTCAACGCCTCCTGCACGGTCAGCCACTCCAAGCCCGACGACCCGATCGTCTTCCCGGGCCTGTCCGGCGCCTCGCACATGCACACGTTCCTGGGCAACGACAGCACCGACGCCAACACCACGACCATGACGCTGCTGGCCAACGCCGGGTCGAGCTGCAAGCCCGGCGAGGACCGTTCCGCGTACTGGGTGCCGGAGCTCCAGGAGAACGGCAAGGCCGTCAACCCGCACGGTGTCACGGTCTACTACGGCTCCCGCCTCAAGGACCCGACCAGGACCGTGCCCTTCCCGCAGGGCTTCCGCATGATCGTCGGAGACGCCAAGCGGCAGGTGGCCACCCCGCAGGGCGCTCCCGGCCAGTTCTGGTGCGCCGGGGCCGGTGGCGAGGTCGGCCGCAGCGCGGACGGCAACTGGCCGGTCTGCGCCAAGACCGCCGAACTGACCTTCCAGCTGACCTTCCCGGACTGCTGGGACGGCGTGCACCTGGACAGCCCCGACCACAAGTCGCACGTCGGTGGGACCGGCCCGGACGGCACCTGCGCCAGCGGCAAGTTCCCGGTGGCGATCCCGTCGCTGTCCTTCGTCATCGGCTACCCGACCTCGGGCAGCGCGGCCGGCTTCAAGCTGTCCTCGGGCAACGCCTCCTCGATGCACGGCGACGCGTTCTTCGCCTGGGAGGACGAGGCGCTGGGCAGCCGGGTCAAGAACTGCATCGTCCAGAAAGCCAAGTGCGACTCGTTCGGCAACTTCTAGGTCGGCACCACCGGGTGCCCCCTCATCCCCAGGGGGCGCCCTCATCCCCAGATAGTTGAAAGCAGTGGCCCCCGTTTCCCCGCGGGGGCCACTGCCATGTCCCGGCCGACTGCCGTGCGCCGGGCGCGCGGACCGATACGGTACGGAGAGATACGCGCGTTCCGAGTCATCGCAGTGAGGGGAGTCGCCGACCGTGACCGAGATTCTGTCCGACGAGGCCGTGGCGTTCGTAGCTGACCTGAACCGGCGTTTCCGCCCGCGGCGCAACGAGTTGCTGGCCGCCCGGGCCGCCCGGCGCGCCGAGATCGCCGCCGGTGGCAGCCTGGGCTTCCTGGCCGAGACGGCCGACGTGCGCGCGGGCGACTGGACGGTGCCGGCCGCGCCCTCCGACCTCACCGACCGGCGGGTCGAGATCACCGGGCCGACCGAGCGCAAGATGACCATCAACGCCCTCAACTCCGGGGCCAAGGTGTGGCTGGCCGACCTGGAGGACGCCAACACCCCGCACTGGTCGAACGTGGTCGACGGCCAGCAGAACCTGTCCGACGCGATCCGGCGCACGATCCGGCTGGAGACGGACAAGAAGACCTATGAGCTGGGCGACGGGCCGTACCCGACCATCGTGATGCGGCCGCGCGGCTGGCACCTGGACGAGCGGCACCTGCCGGTGGACGGGGAGCCGGCCGTCGGGGCGCTGGTCGACTTCGGGCTCTACTTCTTCCACAACGCCGCCGAGCTGCTCAGCCGGGGCAGCGGGCCGTACTTCTACCTGCCCAAGATGGAGTCCCACAAAGAGGCGGCGCTCTGGAACGACGTGTTCACGTACGCCCAGGAGGCGCTGGGCATCCCGGTCGGCACCATCCGGGCCACCGTGCTGATCGAGACCATCCCGGCCGCGTTCGAGATGGACGAGATCCTGCACGCCTTGCGCCCGCACATCTCCGGCCTCAACGCCGGCCGCTGGGACTACCTGTTCAGCATCATCAAGTACTTCCGGGACAACCCGGCGATGGTGCTGCCCGACCGGGCCGCGGTGACGATGACCGCGCCGTTCATGCGGGCGTACACGGAGCTGCTGGTCTCGACCTGCCACCGGCGTGGTGCCTTCGCGATGGGTGGCATGGCCGCCTTCATCCCCAGCCGCCGCGACCCGGCGGTCAACGAGGTCGCCCTGGCCAAGGTCCGTGAGGACAAGGAACGCGAGGCCGCCGACGGCTTCGACGGCTCCTGGGTCGCCCACCCCGACCTCGTGCCGGTCTGCCGGGAGATCTTCGACCGGGTGCTCGGCGACCGGCCCAACCAGCTCGACCGCCGGCGCGACGAGGTCAGCGTGGACGCGGCGCAGCTGCTCGACGTGGCGGCCACCGGCGGCGCGGTGACGGAGGCGGGCCTGCGCGGCAACGTCTCGGTCGCCCTGCAGTACCTGGAGGCCTGGCTGCGCGGCAACGGCGCGGTCGCGATCAACAACCTGATGGAGGACGCGGCCACCGCGGAGATCTCCCGCTCCCAGGTCTGGCAGTGGATCCACAACGGGGTACGCCTCGACGACGGCACCACGATCACGGCCGAGCTGGTCGGGCGGATCGAGGACGAGGAGCTGGCCGAGATCCGCGCGGCGCTGGGTGACCAGGCCTGGGCGGGCAGCCGCTTCGACGACGCCCGCAAGCTCTTCGAGCGGGTCGCCCTGGCCGACGACTTCGCGGACTTCCTGACGACGGCCGCCTACGACTCGATCGACTGACGATGCGGCTCAGCGACGACGACTACGCCGCCCTGGACGACCGGCTCGCCGCCCACGACAGGTTCCTCGCCGCGCGGTATCCGGGGGAGCGGACCGGGCGGCAGCCGGTGCACACGGTATACATCCCGGCCGACCGGATCGGCGGCTTCCGGCAGTGGGGCGCCCAGGCGCTGGCGGCGCTGGACGACTGCCCGCCGCTGCCGTTCCCGGCCGCGCTGGCCGACCGGGTCCGGGCCAAGCTGGCCACCGAGCCGATCGAGGACCTGCGGATCGACTTCGAGGACGGCTACGGCGTCCGGGACGACGACCAGGAGGACGCGGCGGTCAAGGCGGCTGTGGCCGTGCTGGCCGCCGGACCACGGCCGCCGTTCGTCGGGATCAGGATCAAGTCGCTGGAGGCGGCCACCCGGCACCGCTCGCTGCGCACCCTGGACCTGTTCCTGTCGCTGCACCAGGAGCGGTTCACGGTGACCCTGCCCAAGGTGAGCGGCCCGGACCAGGTCACCGCGATGGTCGCGCTGTGCGAGACGCTGGAACGCGGGTACGGCCTGGCCGCCGGCACGCTGACGTTCGAGATCCAGATCGAGCTGCCGTCAGCGGTGCTCGGTGCGGACGGCACAGCGACCGTGGCCCGCCTCATCACCGTGGCCGGCGGCCGGTGCACGGGCCTGCACTACGGCACGTACGACTACAGCGCGGCGGCCGGAGTGGCGGCGGCGTACCAGGCGATGGACCATCCGGTCGCCGACTACGCCAAGGCGGTCATCCAGGCGGCGGCGGCCGGCACCGGCGTACGGCTCTCCGACGGCTCGACGAACATCCTCCCGGTCGGCTCGGACGTGGCCGTCCACGACGCCTGGGCGCTGCACCACCGCCTGGTCCGCCGCTCCCTGGAACGCGGCTTCTACCAGGGCTGGGATCTGCACCCGGCGCAGCTGCCGACCCGCTTCGCGGCCACCTACGCCTTCTTCGCCGACGGGGTCGATGCGGCCTCGATCCGCCTGCGCCGCTACCTGGACCGGCAGTCGGGCGGCATCCTCGACGAGCCGGCCACGGCCCGGGCGCTGGCCGGCTATCTGCTGCGCGGGCTGGACTGCGGGGCCCTGGACGACGCGGGCTTCACCCGGGAGGAGCTGACCGCCCTGCTCTGAGCGGCGGATCGGGGCTCAGCCGCCCGAGGTGCCGCTGGACAGCCCGGAGCCGGTGCTGCCGCGGCCGACGACGTTGGTCTTGACGGTGCCGTTGCCGACCTTGCCGGTGGAGGGCAGCTTGAACGCGCGCCGGGCCGCCCGGTCGCCGGCCGAGAAGGAGTCGCCGCCGTCGAGGTAGGTGCCCGGCTTGAGGCCCCGGGCGTAGGTGGACGAGTGGTACAGGAAGAACGACGAGGTCTCGTCGGCGTCGGCGCAGTTGTCCTCGTCGACGATCTCGCCGTCCTCGTCGGCGCAGTAGAACACCTCGTCGACCGGTTCCTGATCCTCTTCCTCTTCCTCGTCGTAGCTCTCGTCCTCGTCGTCCACCTCGCCGGTGTCCGCCACCGCGTCCGTCCCCGAGCCCGGGCCCGCGTCGTAGCCGTCATAGGTGTAGGTCGCGTCGTCGGAGTCGTCGTAGGTGTTGTCGCAGGCGGCGGTGCCGCCCGCGGCCAGGGCGAGGAACGCGGCCGTCAGGGCCACCTTGCGTGAGGTCATGCGGCGGGTCGGCACGGTCGGCACTCCACGTCCCCCTCGGGTGATGCGTCGGGAGCTGCGCCCGCTGCGCGATCTTTATACCGGCCCCCGGCGCTCCGCTCAGCCCCGATGATCCACCGGGTCGGGAACCGGACACCGGATCGTGATCTTGTGGCTCGGCTTCACCCGACGTAGCCGTGTGGCAACAGTTGGCGGTTAGGCTCGGCCCATGGTCGATCTGGTGGTGCGGTCCCGTCGTGCCGTCGTCGGTGACAGCGAGCAGCCCGCCGCGGTCTCGGTCGCCGGGGGCCGGATCGTCGCCGTGGACGACTACGCCGCCGTGCTCGAGGCCGCCGAGGACGTGGACCTGGGCGAGCTCGCGCTGCTGCCCGGCCTGGTCGACACCCACGTGCACGTCAACGAGCCCGGCCGCACCGAATGGGAGGGCTTCGCCACCGCCACCCGGGCCGCTGCCGCCGGCGGGGTCACCGCCATCGTGGACATGCCGCTCAACAGCCTGCCGCCCACCGTCGACGCCGGCGCCCTGGCCGTCAAGCAGGACGCCGCCCGCGGTCAGATCCACGTGGACGTCGGTTTCTGGGGCGGTGCGATCCCGGGCAACGCCGGCGCGCTGCCCGCCCTGCACGCCGCCGGGGTGTACGGCTTCAAGGCCTTCCTGGCCGACTCCGGCGTGCCCGAGTTCCCGCCGCTGAGCCCCGACCAGCTCGGCGAGGCCCTGCGCGCGGTCGACGCCCAGTTCGTGGTGCACGCCGAGGACCCCGACCACCTGCACGCCGCCGTGTCCTCCCCGGCGTACGCGGATTTCCTGGCCTCCCGGCCGCCCGACGCCGAGCACGCCGCCGTCGCCACCGCGATCGAGGCCGCCCGCGCCACCGGCAGGCGCGTGCACATCCTGCACCTGTCCGCCGCGAGCGCCCTGCCGCTCATCGCCCGGGCCAAGGCGGACGGCCTGCGGGTCACCGCCGAGACCTGCCCGCACTACCTGACCCTGGACGCCGCCGGGATCCCGGCCGGCGCCACCGAGTTCAAGTGCTGCCCGCCCATCCGCGACGCCGCCAACGCCGACCGGCTCTGGGCCGCGCTCGCCGACGGCCTGATCACCTGCGTGGTCAGCGACCACTCGCCGTGCACGCCCGAGCTCAAGCGGCGCGACACCGGCGACTTCGCGGCCGCCTGGGGCGGCATCGCGTCGGTGCAGCTCGGCCTGCCGGTCGTCTGGACAGCCGCCCGCGCCCGGGGACACTCCCTGGCCGACGTGGTGAGCTGGATGGCCCGGCGCCCCGCCGACCTGGTCGGGCTCACCGGCAAGGGCCGGATCACCGTGGGCGCGGACGCCGACCTGGTCGCCTTCGACCCGGCCGCGGACTTCACCGTCGATCCCGTACGGCTGCACCACCGCAACCCCGTCACGCCGTACGCGGGCCAGGTCCTGACCGGGGTGGTCCGCACGACCTGGCTGCGCGGACGGACCGTGACCGGCGACGCCCCCCGCGGCGTCTTCCTGACCCGGGAGGGTTCCTGATGGAGGAGTTCACGCTGCTGCCCGACCTGGCGTCGCGCACCTTCGGCGGCGGGGTGGTGTTCGCCAACGACGAGTTCTTCGCCGCCGCCGACCATCTCGTCGAGCCGGCCCGGCCGGTCTTCGCGCCGCGGACCTTCGGGCACAAGGGCCAGGTGTACGACGGCTGGGAGACCCGGCGCCGGCGCGAGCCCGGGCACGACACCGCGATCATCCGGCTCGGCGCGCCCGGCATCGTGCACGGCGTCGACATCGACACCGCCTTCTTCACCGGCAACTACCCGCCGCACGCGTCGGTCGAGGGCGCGGCGCTGGAGGGCTATCCGGATCCGGTCCAGCTGGCCGAGGCCCACTGGGTGCCGCTGGTGCCGCGCTCGCCGCTGGTCGGGGACAGCCAGAACCTGTTCCCGGTCGACTCCAGCCAGCGTTACACCCACATCCGGCTGAACATCTACCCCGACGGCGGGGTGGCCCGGCTGCGGGTGCACGGCGAGGTCGTGCCCGACCCGCGGCTGCTGCCGAGCGTCTTCGACGTGGCCGCGGCCGAGTACGGCGCCCGCATCGCCGGCTGCAGCAACATGTTCTACGGCCACCCGCAGAACATGATCTATCCGGGCCTGGCCCGGTCCATGGGCGACGGCTGGGAGACCTCCCGCCGCCGCGACGACGGCAACGACTGGGTGCTGGTGCAGCTGGCCGTGCCGTCGGTGATCGAGCTGGCCGAGCTGGACACCAGCCATTTCAAGGGCAACGCGCCGGGCAGCGCCACCCTGCGCGGCATCGACGCCCGCACCGGGCTGCTCGACGACCCGACCGACTGGTTCGATCTGCTGCCGCAGGTGCGGCTGTCCCCGGACACCCGGCACCGCTTCGGGGTGTCGGTGGTCCCGGTCGCCACCCACGTGCGGCTGGACATCTTCCCGGACGGCGGCATGGCCCGGCTGCGCCTGCACGGCCGCCCGGACGGCGCCGTCCTGCGCGCCCGCTTCGAGGCCGTGACGTAGGTCTGCGCCCTAGGTCAGCTCGACCGGGCCGGTGTGGTCGTCCAGCGGCAGGTCGCCGCCGGCCACCGCGGTGATGATCAGCTCCGGCATCGTCAGCCGGCCGGACAGGGTCGTGGCCAGCGCGGTGTCGGCCGCGTCCCGGCCGGTCGCGATGCGGATCAGGCTGGGCCGGGGCGCGAGCCCGGTCGCGTCCCAGACCTGCCACCGGCCGTCCAACGCGGTCTCGACCACCAGGTGGAAGTCCATCGGGGACAGTCCCGGCGCGTAGACCGCCGCGACCCGGGCCGGCACGTTCATGGCCCGGCACAGCGTGGTCATCAGGTGGGCGTAGTCGCGGCAGACGCCCCGGCCGTCGAGCAGCGTGTCCGCCGCGTCGGTGCTGGGCCCGCTGCTGCCCGCCTCGTAACTGAGGTGGTCGTGCACCCAGTCGCGGATCGCCCGGACGGTCGCGGTGGCGTCCGGCAGGCCGCTGAACAGCGTGCCCGCGAAGCCGGCCATCCTGTCCGACGGGCAGTACCGGCTGGGCCGGAACGCGACGATCCGGTCCAGCTCGGTGACGTCCGCCGGGACCGGCCGGGCGACGGCCACCTCCGCCGCGTACGTGACGGTGAGCCGGCCCTGGGGGGCCCGGACGTAGTGCTGGCGACCGGGCAGCTCCACCGCCTCCAGGCTGCGGCCGTCGCTGGACAGTGACAGGGACTCCGACACCGGGTCCGCGGCGGCGATCAGCAGGACGATCTCGGCGGCCTCGCTGACGTCGAAGACGAGCGTGGCACCGACCTGGGAGTTGTTCACGGACGTCACGGTAGCCGGATCCGGATGTCGTCCGGATTACGGCGCGGGGCGGCGGAAACGCGGTCGCCCGATCCCGGCCCGGCCGCTACCGTCCCGGCATGGGCCGAACCGTGACTCTCGTCCTCGTCGATGCCGCCGGTGCGCTGCTCGGCGCCCTGCCACCGGTCGAGGTGGAGCTGCCGTGGTGGCCCGAGGCCGCCGACGTGGTCGCCGCCACCCGGGAGCGGCACGGCCTCGACGTGCACGTGCTGCGGCTGCTCACGGCCGACCGCCCGGCCCAGCCCGGCGGCCACGTGACCTACCTGGCCCAGGTCTTCGAGCCGCCCCGCGTGCCGCTCGCGCCGGCCGACGTCGACCTGGCCCCGCACCCGCTGCGCGCCCCGTACGCCGTACCCGGCGGCCCGGCCGCCTCGGTGGCCTGGGCACTGGCCGCGCTCGGCCGCGACGATGTCACCACCGTGCAACAGCGCACCTGGAACCTGTCCATGATCTGCCACTTCGACGCCGCCGGCACCCCGGTGGCCTGGCTCAAGCAGGTGCCGCGGATGTTCGCGCACGAGCCGGCCGTGCTGGCGTTGCTGGCCGGCTTCGCGCCCGGGCTGGTGCCCACCGTCCTGGCGTCCGGCGCCCCGGGCCGGATGCTGCTCGCCCACGTGCCCGGCGAGGACCGGTACGACGCCGGCGAGGACCTCTGCGCGGAGGTCGCCGCCGACTGGCACCCGGCCCAGGTGCACTTCGCCGGCCGGATCGACGAGCTGCTGGCGGCCGGCGTGCCCGACCGGCGCTTCGACATCGACCGGCTGGCCCGGGTGGCCGAGCCGTTCCTGGACGAGATCGACGGCCTGGCGGCGGTGCTGGACGCGCTGCCCGGGCGGATCGCCGCGATCGAGGCCTGCGGACTGCCCGACACGCTGGTGCACGGCGATCTGCATCCCGGCAACGTGCGCGCCGACGGGGAGTCCCGGGTGATCGTCGACTGGGGTGACTCCACGGTCGCCCATCCGGCGTACGACATCCTGCGGCTCTGCGAGGGGCTGGAGGAGCCCGGCAAGGTGCTGCAGCAGTGGGCTCAGCGGTGGCGGACGGATGTGCCCGGCGCCGACCCCGAGCGGGCCCTCGACCTGATCAGGCCGGTCGCCGAGCTGCGTTCCGCCGCGTTGTACGCCGAGTTCCTGGACCGGATCGAGCCCGCCGAGTGGCCGTACCACCGGGCCGACGTGCCGGCGCGACTGAGCGCCGCGGCCGCCGCGGCCGTACGGTGGTGGGGTGACTGACCTGCGGCGACGCTTCGTGGAGCAGCTCCGTCGCAACGGCGCCCCGCTGACTCCCGAGCTGGCCGCCGCGTTCGCCGCGGTGCCACGGGAGCGGTTCGTCGCCGAGGGCTTCCAGCGCCGCGACGGGTCCTGGGCCCGGCCCGGCACGGCGGGTTTCCGCGACGCCGTCTACCGCGACGACGTGCTGGTCACCAAGGTCGACGGCCGGGTGGCGGTCAGCTCGTCCAGCCAGCCGTCGCTGATGGCGATCATGCTGGAGGGCCTCGAGGTGCAGCCCGGCGCCCGGGTGCTGGAGATCGGCGCGGGCACCGGCTACAACGCCGCGCTGCTGGCGGCGCTGGGCGCCCGGGTCACCAGCGTGGACGTGCAGGCCGACGTGGCGGAACGGGCCCGGGCCGCGCTGGCCGGAGCCGGCGTCGAGGGCGTACGGGTGCTCACCGGTGACGGCTACGCGGGCGCGCCGGGCGAGACCTTCGACCGGGCGATCGTGACCGTCGGGGTCGCCGGGGTCTCGCCGCAGTGGCTGGCCCAGACCCGGCCGGGCCCGATCGTCGTGCCCGTCGAGCACGCCGGCACGCACCCGGTGCTGGCGGTCCACGGATCCGCGGAGGGCCCGGTCACCGCGACGGTGATCTGCCCGTCCGGGTTCATGAGCGCCGCCGGCCCGCTGACCGCCACCCATCCGCGCTCCCATCCGCATCCGGTGCCGACCGGCGCGCTGACCGCGTTCGCGCCGTTCGCAGCACCGCGCTGGGATCCGCCGCTGGGCTCCTACGGCTACCGCGACCTCTGGTACGCGGCCGGCGTGTGGAGCAGCCGGGCCACCCACGCGGCGCTGCCCGACCGGGACGTCAGCGGCGTGGTCCTGCTCGACGAGCCGGGCACCGGCGGCGCGGCGATCCTGCCGGACGGCACGGTGCTGGCCGGGGGAGACCAGGCGACCGAGTACGCCGAGCAGGCGGTCGCGATCATCGACCGCTGGGAAGCGGCGGGCCGGCCGTCGATGCGCGCGTGGCAGATCACCCTCCAGCTGACCGGTGACCCGCAGGCGCCTATCTGGGCTCCGGCGGCCTGGTCATTGCGCCCCGCACCGGCCGGCCCTGGTCCGTCCGCTTGAGCCGGGTCCAGCCGTCCCAGCCCCGCTCGCGCATCAGCTCCACCAGTCGTGGCACCCGCGGATCGGTCTCGGCGGCCAGGTTGTCGATCAGTTCGAACGGCACCTCGTCCTTCCAGGTCTCGCCGAGGTCACCCTCGCCGGCAGCGTACGCCCGGTCCAGCAGCCCGGCCATGATGTCGGCGATCTCCGGCAGCCGTGACTCGTCGGCGGGATCGCCGTCCGCGACCTCCGACAGCACCCGGTAGAGCCGGACGAACTGCGGATTCTCCAGGTCGGCCAGCTTCGCGGTGATGGCCCCCGGGATGTACTCGGGCCACCGGGCGGCGATCAGGATCCACCCGTCCCGCTCACCCTCCAGCATCCGCTGGGACACCCCGATCTCGCGGAGGCGGTCGAGGTAGCAGCTCACGTCCGACGGCAGCACCAGGCTGTCCCCGGCCGCGAGCTGCGCGATCCGCTTACGGCTGCGCTCCAGCCGTTCGATCTCCTCCCGCAGGTCGTTGTCGATCTTCTCGACGGCCTCGGCCA
The DNA here is from genome assembly GCF_053603475.1 of Actinoplanes sp. NPDC004185. NCBI lineage: Bacteria > Bacillati > Actinomycetota > Actinomycetes > Micromonosporales > Micromonosporaceae > Actinoplanes > Actinoplanes sp. NPDC004185. The sequence goes on from NZ_JBSGFR010000048.1 coordinate 43,047, forward strand.
GGGTGTCGGCGTCGGCCTGCAGCATCAGACCGATCTGGGACAGCGGTACGCCGGCGTCGGCGACGGTGCGGATCTTGATGAGGGCCACGACAGCCGAGGCGCCGTAGCGGCGATACCCCGACGCGTCCCGCTCCGGCTCGGGCAGCAGCCCGATCTGGTGATAGTGCCGCACCGCCCGCACCGTGACGCCGGCGTACGCCGCCAGCTGGCCGATCGTGAGCATGCTCCGATCCTCGCTCAGCTGATCCGGCGGCGGTAGGTGCGCATCGCCAGGGCCACGGTCACGACCAGGATGCCGGTGCACCAGGCCAGGGCCGTCCAGATGCCGGAGCCCACCGGCTGCTCGGTGAACAGCGCCCGGAGCGTGTTGACGATCGAGGTCACCGGCTGGTGCTCGGCGAAGGCGCGTACCGGGCCCGGCATGGACTCGGTGGGCACGAAGGCCGAGCTGATGAACGGCAGGAAGATCAGCGGGTAGGCGAACCCGCTGGCGCCGTCCACGGAGCTCGCGGTGAGGCCGGGGATCACGGCGAGCCAGGTCAGCGCCAGGGTGAACAGCACGAGGATGCCGGCGACCGCCAGCCAGCCCAGCACACCCGTACCCGAGCGGAAGCCCATCACCAGGGCGACCAGCAGGACCACCACGAGCGAGACCAGGTTGGCCACCAGCGAGGTCAGGACGTGGGCCCACAGCACGGACGCCCGGGCGATCGGCATCGACTGGAACCGCTCGAAGATGCCGCTCTGCAGGTCCAGGAACAACCGGTACGCGGTGTAGGAGATGCCCGAGGCGATCGTGATGATCAGGATGCCGGGCACCAGGTAGTTCACGTACGAGGCGGTGCCGGTCCGGATCGCGCCGCCGAGGACGTAGACGAACAGCAGCAGCATGGCGATCGGCGTGATCACCGTGGTGATGATCGTGTCGGGGCTGCGCACGATGTGGCGCAGCGAACGGCCCAGCAGGACGGCGGTGTCGCCGAGGAAATGCTTGTTCATCGCTGCTCGCCCTTCGTGGCGGTGCCGACCAGAGTGAGGAAGACGTCCTCGAGCGTGGGCTGCTTCTCGACGTACTCGACCTCGGCCGGCGGCAGCAGCCGCTTGAGCTCGTCGAGCGTGCCGTCCACGATGATCCGGCCCTCGTGCAGGATCGCGATCCGGTCGGCGAGCTGCTCGGCCTCGTCGAGGTACTGGGTGGTGAGCAGCACGGTCGTGCCGCCCTCGGCGAGCTCGCGGACGGCCTGCCACACCTCGAGGCGGGCCTGCGGGTCCAGCCCGGTGGTCGGCTCGTCGAGGAAGATCACCGGCGGATCCCCGATCAGGCTCATCGCGATGTCCAGCCGGCGGCGCATGCCCCCGGAGTACGTGCCCACCCGCCGGGCGCCCGCCTCGGTCAGCGAGAACCGGCTCAGCAGTTCGTCCGCGATCGCGCCCGCGTTCTTCAGATGCCGCAGCCGGGCCACCATGATCAGGTTCTCCCGCCCGGTGAGGATCTCGTCGACCGCCGCGAACTGCCCGGTCAGGCTGATCGACTGACGGACGTCGGCGCCCCGGGTCGCGACGTCGAACCCGTTGACCGTCGCGCTGCCGGCGTCGGCCTTGAGCAGGGTGGAGAGGATCCGCACCACCGTGGTCTTGCCGGCCCCGTTCGAGCCGAGCAGGGCGAAGATGCTGCCCCGGGCCACGTCCAGGTCCACGCCGCGCAGCACGCGCAGCTCCTTGTACGACTTCTCCAGGCCCCGCAGCTGGATCGCGGGTTCGTCCATGGGTGAGGTGCTCATGGCACCCAGCGTCCAGGGTTGACGCAGCGTCAGGGTCAAGCGTCTCGGCGATCAGGCCCGCAGATAGGCCAGGACGGCCAGTACCCGGCGGTTGGTGTCCTCGGCCGGCGGCAGGTCCAGTTTGGCCAGGATGCTGCCCACGTGCTTGCCGACGGCCGCCTCGGTCACGAACAGCCGGGCCGCTATCGCCGAGTTCGAGTGGCCCTCGGCGACCAGCCCAAGCACCTCCCGCTCGCGGGGGGACAGTGCGGCCAGCGGATCCTTGGGCCGGCGCAGCAACCGGCGGACGACCTCGGGATCGACCACCGTGCCGCCGCCGACCACCGTCCGCAGCGAGGTGGCGAATTCCTGCACGTCGACGATGCGGTCCTTGAGCAGGTAACCGACCCGCCGGCCGTCGCCGGTGTCCAGCAGCGCGGCCGCATACTCCTCCTGCACGTACTGGCTCAGCACGACGACCGCCAGGCCCGGCTGCTCCCGGCGCAGGGTGACCGCCGCCTGCAGGCCCTCGTCGGTGAAGGTCGGTGGCATCCGGATGTCGGTGATCACCAGGTCGGGCCGGTGCTCGGCGGCCGCCGCGAGCAGCGCGGGGCCGTCACCGACCGCCGCCACCACCGCGCAGCCGAAGCGGGACAGCACCCCGACCAGGCCCTCGCGCAGCAGCACACCGTCCTCGGCCAGCACCACCCGGATCAGCTCTGCCACGGAAGCTCCACCCGGACCAGGGTAGGGCCACCCGCGGGACTGGCCAGCAGCAGGCGGCCGCCGACAGCGGCCACCCGGTCCGCGAGCCCGGTCAGCCCGGTGCCGTGCGCCGGGTCGGCGCCACCGTGCCCGTCGTCGCGTACCTCCAGGACCAGCATGTCGCCCGCCTGCGCGAGCAGCAGGTCGGCGCGGCTCGCCGCGGCGTGCTTCACCACGTTGGCCAGGGCTTCCGAGGCCGCGAAGTAGGCAGTGCTCTCCAGGTGCGGGGCCGGGCGTCGCAGACCCTCCGCGACCGTCACCGTCACCGGCAGCGGCGAGCGGACGGTCAGCTCCCGTAGCGCCGCGGGCAGACCCAGATCGGCCAGCGACTGCGGCCGGATGCCGTGGATCAGCTCCCGCAGCACCACCATCAGCTCCTTGGCCTCGTCGTGCGCCTGCGCCAGCGGCGCCGCGGCCGGCGAGTCCGCGGGCACGTCCAGCCGGGCCATGCCCAGCTGCAGGGTGAGGCTGGTGAGCCGGTGCTGGGCCCCGTCGTGCAGATCCCGCTCGATGCGCCGCCGCTCCGCCTCGAACGCGTCCACCAGCCGGGCCCGCGACTGCGCCACCGCCCGCAACGCGGTGCCGTCCCGGTCGCCGAGCAGTGCCCGCGCCGTGGCGGCCTGACCGGCGGCGATCAGACCGAGCAGGTAGATCAGGACCGGGATCAGCAGCAGGCCGACGATCGAGAGCGGGATCGCCTGACCGAGGGTGCTGACCGTGAACACCCCGAACTGCCAGTTGTCCGTGCCGGACGCGGCGAACAGCGGGCTCACCAGGAAGGCGAAATCGATCAGGGCGAGGAAGGCGTACATGCCGTAGACGACCGGGACGATCAGGCCCAGGAAGGCGCCGTAGAGGACCTCCCGCCAGGTGGCCGCCTCGGTGTAGCGGATCCGCAGCCAGCTGATCGGGTCCGTGCGCAGCGGCCGGTGGGCCGACTGCACGGGCCGCTGGTCGATCAGGGCCAGCCGGCCGCGCTCGACGGCGGCGAGCGGGATCGCGACCAGCGGGCCCGCCCCGGCGAACATCGCCAGCGCGCTGACCATCACGAACAACAGCGGGCCGTCGATCACCCGGCCGTCGTTGAACCGCAGCCCGGCGACCAGCCAGGGCAGGATGAGCGTGCCGAGCCCGGCGCCGACGACACCGGCGAGCGGCAGGGTGGTCAGTCCGTAGAGGATCGCGCGCCACGGGCCCGACGAGAGCAGGTAGCGACGGCTGCGGAGGGCTTGCCAGGGATTCTCGATTGTTGACACAGCGTCACGGTAATGACCGGCGCGGGGTCGATCCCAGCCGTCCACGGCTACACCGCAGGTATGCCTGGCCCTACCAGGTGCCGGCCCGGCGGGCCCGCCACGGCCGTCCGTCCGGGTCATAGATGAGCCTGTACGCCGGGACGGCCCACACCCGCTGCCACCAGGGCAGGCGCTCGGTCTCATGGGGCACCAGCCGGCCCGGGGGACGCGGGCCCCGCGCACCGTTGGCATGCCACTCCCGCAACGCGTCGGCGGCGGCGCTGATCGTGCGCACCGCGTCGTCCGGGTCGATCAGCCCCTCGTCGTCGGTAAGGTCCAGGTGCTCCCGCATGAGGGCGAGCCGCAGGTCACGCGCGTACTTGCGGGCGCCCTCACCGTGACCGGCCGGATCCAGCGGCTCCCGCTCGTCGCGGGTGTTGTCCAGCACCGCGCACGACAGCTCACTGTCGTGGGTCCACGAGCGACGGTTGAAGTTGTCACTGCCCGTGCTGGCCCAGACGTCGTCGACCACGCAGACCTTGGCGTGCACGTAGACCGGGGTGCCCGCGTGGTTCTCCGCGTCGAAGACGTGCACCCGGTCCGGGGCGGCCCGGCGGCAGAGCTCGATGGCCTCCTCGCGGCCGACCTGGTTGGGCGGCAGGGCGAACCGGCCGTCCACGTCCGGGTGCCGGGGCACGACCGCGACCAGGTGCAGATTCTCATTGTCGTTGAGCGCGTCCGCGAAGAGCTGGGCGACCTCCTTGGACCACAGGTACTGGTCCTCGAGGTAGATCAGCCGGCGGGCCCGTTTGATGGCTTTCGTGTACCCCCGGGCGATGCTCTGCTCACCCAGCCGGGCGAAGCCGTAGGGCGGGCGCATCGCCGGATAGGTGCGCAACACCTGGATGTCGTACGGACCGCACTCCGGTGGATCCGGCGGCTGCGGCGGGAGCTCGTCGGCGTGCAGGTCGGCGCCGCGCAGCTTGTCCTCGAGCGTGGAGATCGGGCCGTGCTGGTCCAGCGGCACCTTGTCGGTCCAGCGCTCGCGGAAGGTGAGATCCAGGGCGCCGACCACCGGGCCGCGCAGGGCGAGCTGCACGTCGTGCCAGGGCGGGTTCTTGCCGTACGCGCCGGCCATCGCGATCGGCTGCGGGTCACCGTGGTGGTCGGCGTCGTCGCGCCGGCTGTGGCACAGGTCGATGCCACCGGCGAAGGCGATGTCACGCTCCGGCTCGCCGGGGTGACGGATGATCACCAGCTTCTGGTGGTGCGAGCCGCCGCGGCGGACCCGCTGGTCGAGCAGCACCTCGCCGCCCGCGGCCGCGATGTCGTCACCGAGGCTGCGGTTCTCCTCCTCGCTGTACGCCAGCTTGTCGGCGTGCGAGCGCCAGAGCAGGCCCTTGACCACGACACCGCGCTTGGCGGCAGCGGCGAACAGCTCGGCGATGGTCGGCCCCTCGTCGCGCATCCGCTCGTCCGGGTCACCCCGCCAGTCGGTGAAGAACAGGTGGTCGCCTTCGCCCAGCGCTTCCACCTCGTTCACCAGCCGGTCGAAATACGTTCTTCCGTGGATGAGCGGTTCGGCGGTGTTTCCGGAGCACCAGGTGGGTATGTCGGAGTCCGGGTTGCCACGCTCGTCCGCGGTCAGGAACCAGTCCTCCAGTGGCACGGGGCAGCCCTTCCGAGGTCGACGACGCCCTCACCGTAGGCCCCTTGACGGCCGAACGCACGCTGAAGCACGCGTCCCCCTGTGAGATGGGAAACTCCATGACCACTGAACCCCTGACCTCGACCGCCACCCCGGCCGACGCGGCCGCCGCCTCGGAGCGCGGCCTGCTCATCGCCATGCTGCTGCTGGTCCTGTGCGGCGTGGGCGCGATGCTGCTGATGTCCTGAGCTGCCGATACCGAACCGTTGCGGCATGTGACGGATTTGGGGCAGCGCTCGCTGGCGCCCCTGCCCCATACTCGTCGGCATGACGGGGGATCCGGGGTACAGCAGCGCAGTCATCGAGGTCCCGCAGGCAGAGGCGGCAGCAGGGACCAGCAGGACCGTCTGGTCGCCGACGCACGGCCCGCTCAACGTGGTGGTGCCTCCCGGCACCGTCGACGGGGCGGTCGTCTGGGTGCAGAGCCCGACCGCCGGCAACGTCGCCGTGACCATCCGGGTGTCGTCACCGTTCCCGCCCCCGCAGCCCTACCCGGGTGCTCCCGCGGCCGGGCCGGGTTACCCGCCGCCGCCGGGCCAGCCCACCCCGGGCCAGCCCTACCCGGGACAGCCGGGCCAGCCCTACCCGGGCCAGCCGCATCCCGGCCAGCCGTTCCCCGGTCAGTCGTTCCCGGGTCAGCCGTTCCCCGGCCAGCCCCAGCCCTTCCCCGGCCAGCCCCAGGCTTTCGCCGGGCCGCCGCAGGCCGCGCCGCGTAACAACAAGCGCAACGCCGTGATCGGCGGCAGCCTCGTCGTGCTGCTCGCCCTGGGCTGCTGCGGCATCGTCCGCGTCTTCAGCGGGGACGACGACGACAGCCCGCAGGCTGGCAACCGCAACGGCGTGGCCGCGACCGCCGGCAGCAGCGGCCCCAAAGCCACCGCCCCGCTCGCCCCGGCGCAGTACGCCCAGGTGCTGGCGGCCTCCGACACGGCGATCGGCACCAGCTTCCGCAAGCTCAACACCGCCGACAGCGCGGCCTTCGCCAAGGCGGCGCCGGCGGCCGTGACCACGATCCGCGCCGAGGCCGACAAGCTGCGCGCCGTCCAGCCACCCGCCGCCGCGGTGGCCGCGCACGGCCAGCTGGCCCTCGAGCTGCAGAGCCTCGGCGACATGGTCGACGAGTCGGCCTCGGCCAAGCAGGAGTGCCCGGCCGCCTCCCCGTGGGCGACGGTCCTGCAGTCCGGCTGGGCCGACGGCATCCGCGAGGACGCGAAGAAGCTGGCGGCCGCCGACCCGGCGTTCAAGTTCGGCACGTTCCTGCCGGCGGCGCCCAAGGAGAGCAAGCGCCGCCTCAAGAACGGCACCTTCATCACCCGTAAGAGCACCGGCGGCTCCGGCCACCTGAAGATCAAGAACGGCGCGGACGACACCACGGTCAGCCTGGTCCCGGTCAAGGGCAAGAAGCCCAAGCCGGTCCTGACGGTGTACGTCCGGGGCGGCGGCACCTTCACCGCGAAGGGCGTGCGCGACGGCACGTACCGCGTCTACACGGCGTCGGGCGAGGACTGGGACAAGGGCCGGAAGGGGTTCACCCGGGACTGCTCGTTCAGCAAGTTCGACGACACGTTCAAGTTCAGCACGACGTCGTTCTCGGCCTCGATCTGGACGATCACCCTGACCCCGGTGATCGGCGGTAACGCCTCGACCAGCGACGTCGACCCGAAGTCCTTCCCGAACTGACCCGCGCTGCCGTCCGCGTCAGCTCAGCTGCGGCTTTCGGTCAGCCGGTCGGTGCGGTTGCCGGGGCGGGCCGTCCACGGCCAGGCCGAGGCCGGCTTCGCGGGCGTCGATGAGCTCGTCCCAGTGCTCGCGGGCCCAGGCGCAGGCGGCGTTCATCGGCTCCAGCAGGCTGACACCCAGCGGGGTCAGGGCATAGCCGTGACCCTCGGCGCGGCGGACGAGGCCGTCGCGTTCGAGGCCGCGCAGCGAGCGGGTGAGGGTCCGTGCGGTGACGCCGGGCAGCGGCATCCGCAGCTCCGAGAAGCGTCGCGGCCCGCCCTCCAGGCAGCGGAGGATCATGCCCGCCCACTTGTCCCCGAAGCGGATCGGGGTGAGGGTCGTCGGGCAGACCGGATCGAACATGTCCGGCTCCAGCGGCGCACGCATCCGTCCACCGTAACGGCTGGTGCGGTATCCCGGGGGATACCGGAACGCCCTTCGTATCCGGGCGGATACCGGCGGGCGGCATAGCGTCCCGGCATGAGCAGAATCGTGATCTTCGGGGCGGGCGGCCGGGCCGGGCGTACCGCTGTGGCCGAGGCCCTGACGCGCGGCCATGACGTGACCGCGGTCGTCCGGGACGTCTCCCGCTATCAGGGCCCGCCGGATGCGCGGGTCGTCGCGGGCGACGTGCTGGACGCCGCGGCCCAGGCCGGCGGCGCCGACGCGGTGATCAGCGCGGTCTTTCAGAGCGGTCCCGACTTCTTCGTACGGGCGGCGAAGTCCTTGTCCACCGCCGGGGCGGGCCGAATCGTCGTGGTCGGCCTGGCCAGCGTGCTGCCCACCGCCGACGGCACCTTGTTGATGGACACCGACGGCTACCCGCAGGAGTGGCGTGACTTCTACCTCGCCCATGCGGCCGGGGTCGCCACCCTCGACGGGGACTGGGTGGTGGTCAGCCCGGCCGGCGATTTCGACCACGGCGGTCCGCGCCTCGGCGGCTACCGGGTGCTGCCCGCGGACGCCGGGTCACGGATCTCCTACGCCGACCTGGCGATCGCCCTGATCGACGAGATCGAGCACCCTCACCACCACCATGTCCACGTAGGACTGGCTGGGCAGGTGCCCGACCTGATCTGAGAGTGGCGGCCACCCGTTAACGTGCGCGGAATGCAGGATCTGGGCACCGTGACCTGGCCGCCTGAGCCGATCAGAACCGAGAGGCTCACGCTCCGGGAGAGCGCGACCCGGGACCGTACGGCCTTCGTCGAGCTGCTCGCCTCGTCCGAGGTGCACACCTATCTCGGTGGCCCCCGGCCGCGGGCCGAGCTTGAGCGCGACCTGCCCCCAGCCCCCGAGCGGTGGCCCGGCAGCTTCGTCGTTGACCTCGACGGCTCGATGATCGGCCAGGTGCTGCTCCGGAGAGCCACAGGCCATCGCCGCCCGGCCGCCGTGGGAAAGGTCGATCTCGGCTACCTGCTCCTGCCGCGGGCTTGGGGCTTCGGCTACGCCTTCGAGGCGTGCGCGGCGGCACTGGGCTGGCTGGCCGCCGCGCTCCCCGGTGAACCGGTGGTGCTCACCACCCAGACCGCGAATGTCGCCTCCATGCGGCTCGCCGCCCGGCTGGGGTTCGCCGAGGTGGAGCGGTTCGAGGCCTGGGGGGCCGAGCAGTGGCTCGGCGAGTGGTCCCGCCGTACGCCCGCGTTCAGCTGGTGTGCGGCAGGCGCTCCGCCGGGATCACACCCAGGCGGCCCTTCTGGTAGTCCTCGAACGCCTGCATGAGCTCCTCGCGGGTGTTCATGACGAACGGCCCGTAGTGCGCCACCGGCTCGCGGATCGGCCGGCCGCCCATGATGAACAGCTCCATCGCCGGGATGTTGGTGTCCTGGGTCTTGTCCGCGCTGACCCGGATCGAGTCGCCGGCGCCGTGGGACGCCAGCTGGCCGATCTGGATCGGGCGCTGCTCCACGCCGACCGTGCCGCGGCCGGCCAGCACGTAGACCAGCGCGTTGTAGTCCGGCTGCCAGGGCAGGTCGAGCTGGGCGCCCGGCTGCAGGGTGACGTGGGCCAGGTTGATCGGGGTGAACGTCGAGCCGGGGCCGGCGTGCCCGGCCACCTCGCCGGCGATCACGCGGATCAGGCTGCCGCCGTCCGGGGTGGTCAGCAGGGCCGACTCGCGGCCGCGGATGTCCTGGTACTTCGGGGCGATCATCTTGGCCGCGCGGGGCAGGTTGACCCACAGCTGCAGGCCGTGGAAGAGCCCGCCGCTGGTGACCAGCTTCTCCGGCGGGGCCTCGATGTGCAGGATGCCGCCGCCCGCGGTCATCCACTGGGTGTCGCCGTTGGTGATCGTGCCGCCGCCACCGAGGGAGTCCTGGTGGTCCATGGTGCCGTCGATCATGTAGGTGACGGTCTCGAAGCCGCGGTGCGGGTGCCACGGGGTGCCCTTGGGCTCGCCCGGCGCGTAGTCGACCTCGCCCATCTGGTCGAGGTGGATGAACGGGTCGAGCTCGTTCATCGGTACGCCCGCGAAGGCGCGCCGGACCGGGAAGCCCTCGCCCTCGAAGCCGGACGGGGCGGTGGTGAGCCGGCGCACGGGCCGGTAGCTGGTGGTGGCCGGGTCGAGCCGCGGCAGGCGCGGCAGGACCAGGACGTCGTCGACGGTGATCGCTGGCATGATCTTCTCCCTCAGACTGCGACCGGCTGCGTGCGCAGTCGGGGACCCAGGCGTCCGAAGACGCGGGTGATGGTGGCGAGCTCGGCATCGTCGAGGTCGTCGATGAACGTCTCCCGCACAGTGGCGAGATGTAGCGGCGCGGCGGCGGTCAGCGCGGCCATCCCGGCGTCGGTCAGCACGGCCTCCTGGCCGCGGCCGTCGTCGGAGCAGCTCTGCTTCCGGACCAGGCCGCGCTTGACCATCGTGGTGATCTGGTAGGTGCACCGGCTGGGCGAGAAGACCAGACGGCCGGCCAGCTCACCCATCCGCAGCCGGTGCTCCGGCGCCTCGGAGAGCACGACCAGCACGTGGTAGTCCGCCATGCTCAGGCCGGTGCCGGCCCGCAGGTCGTCCTCGAGGCGGTTGTGCAGCGCCCAGCTGCTCTCCACGAAGGCGCGCCAGGCGGCCTGCTGGGTGGCGCTGAGCGGTTCGGTCATGCCTGGAACCATACTCCTTCAAATCTGAAATAACAGGGGTACGGCGGTGTCGATCGTCACTGGCGGCGCAGCAGGAGCAGGGCGGCCAGCAGGGGGAGCGTGATCAGGAAGGCGAGCCGCAGATCCACCACGTCGGCGAGCCGGGCCAGCGCCGCCGGGGCCGCCAGGATCGCCGTACCGGAAGCGAGCGCGCCCAGCGACGCGGCGTGCGCGGCGCTCAGCCGGGGGGTCGCGACCAGCCCGGCCAGGGCCACCGGATAGAGGGTCGCCACGCCCGCGCCGGCCACGACCAGGCCCGCGGTGATCGCGGCCGCGCCACCGGCGACGACGACCACGACCGCGCCCGCCGCGGTGACCGCGGCGCCGATCGGCACCACCGGGATCCGGCGGATCAGGGCGGGGCCGGCCAGCCGGCCCAGCGCCATGCCGATCGGGAAGGCCGTGCCGAGCGCGGCGGCGGTTCCGGGCGCCGGTCCCGCGGCGGCGAGCCGGGCCACGGCCCAGATGGTGAAGCAGAATTCCACCGAGACGGCCAGCACCACGACGCCCCAGCGCCGCGACACCGCGCCGGCCGCGGGCCGGACACCCGGTCGCGGTCCTGATCCGGTCGCGGCCGGGCGGGCGGTCGCGGCGAGAAAGAGCAGCGGAGGTACGACGGCCAGCAGCGCCAGCCGCCCACTGACCACCCCGGTGGCGTTGAGGCCGCCGATCGCTGCCGGGGCGAGGACCGCCGCGGTGCTGGACGCCGCGTTGACCTTGGTGAGCTGCACAGCCGCCTGGGTCCCGGCCAGCAGGGCCGGGGTGACCAGGGCGAACGCCGCCCCGCCGGCGCCCAGCAGCAGAGCTCCGGCGACCGCCACGCCGGGGACGGGGGCGAGCGCGAGCAGCGTCGCGCCGCCCGCTACCGCCAGCGAGCCACCGACCAGGGCCGGACGCGGACTGCTCCGCAACAGCAGCGGTCCGGCCGGGGCCATCGCGAGCAGGCCGAAGCCGAAGGTGGCGGGCAGCCAGGCCAGCGCCTCCGGGGCCACGCCGAAGTCACCGGCCAGCAGCACGAGACACGCGCCGAGGGCGGTGATCGCGTAGCCGAGCGCTGCCTGCGCGATGCCGGCCTGCCTGACATTGCTGTCCATGCGACGACTTCCTGACTGGCTCGGCCGATGCGGCCACCGGCGCGCGGGCTGGGCCGGGCCGGGCCGGGTCGGACGGTGGATTGCCGGCCGGGCGGCGACGCCGGGTCGGCGTGCGGTGTGCTGGCCGGGCGGCGGCGCCTGGTCGGGTGTGCGGTTTGCCGGCTGGGCGGCGGCTTGGTCGGAGTGCGGTTCGCTGGCCGGGCGGCGGCCTGGTCAGGCGTGCGCTTTGCCGGCGGCGGCCAGGAGCTGGGTCAGGGCGCCCAGGTCGGCGATGGGCAGGTCGCCGTCGACACCCTTGAGGGTGGCCACCTGAGCACCGGCGGCCCGGCCCGCGGTGACCCCGACCTCCGCGTCCTCGACCACCAGGCAGTGCTCCGGCGCGACGCCCAGCAGCTCGGCGGCGCGCAGGTAGCCCTCCGGGTCCGGCTTGCCGGCCCGGACGTCCTCGACCGTGACCAGCAGCGGCGCCGCGATGCCGGCCGCGCCCAGCCGGGCCTTGGCCAGCCGGACGTCTGCGCTGGTCACGATGGCCCACGGCAGTCGCAGCGCCGCCAGCAGCCTATGCGCGCCGGGTGTGGCCACGACGTCGGACAGGTCGTCGTACTGCAGGGCCAGCTGGCGGGCCGCGGCCTCGGCGACGCCGGTCCCGGTGAGGTCCGGGCGGACCAGCCGGACCGTACGCTCGGCCGGGGCGCCGTGCGCGACAGCCAGGACAGCAGCCGGGTCCACGGCGTACTCGTCGGCCCACACCCGCCAGGCGCGTTCGACGGCCGCGTCGGAATCGACCAGGGTGCCGTCCATGTCGAAGAGCACCGCCTCGATGATGGTCAGGTCCACGCCGTCCTCCATTATCCTCGTCGTACGAGCATAAGGTGGTGAACCCCCGCCATGGCAAGTCCCGTCCGTCGCCGCGCCCAGGAGACCCGCTGGCACACGGCGTCCCAGGTGCTCGCCTGGCTGCGGCTGCATCCCGGTGCCACCCGCGCCGCCCTGGCCCACGATCTGCAGCTCACCAGCGGTCTGGCCACCGAGCTCACCGGCCGGATGCGGGCGCTGAGCCTGCTCGCCGAGACGCCCGCGCCGCCGCAGGGCCGGGGCCGGCCGACCACCGTGCTCGGCGCCCATCCCGCCGGTCCGGTCGTGCTGGCGATCGACCTCCGCATGGCCGACTGGCGGCACGCGGTCGCCGGCGTCGACGGGCAGCTGCGCGACGTCACCGGCTCCCGGCACGTCAGCCGGGACCCGGAGACCGTGCTCGCCGACATCCGCCGGGTGATCGACGCTGTGCTGGACCGCTACGGGCACCGGCTGCGCGCGGTCGCCCTCGCCGTCGCCGGGTCGATCCACGACGGCCGGCTCGCCCAGTCCGCGACGCTGGGCTGGCGGGACGTCGACCTGACCGCGCTCACCGCCGGCGGCACCGTCCCGCTGCTGCCCGGCAACGACGCCACGCTCGCCGGGCTGGCCGAGGCCCGCACCGGGGCCGCGGTGGGGGCACGGGCGGCGTTGCACCTGATGGTCGAGGTCGGCATCGGCGGGGCGTTCACGGTGGACGGGCAACCATCGACCGGTGCGCACGGTGCTGCGGGTGAGTACGGCCATCAGCCGTACGGGAACCGGTCCTTGCCCTGTCCGTGCGGGGCGCGCGGCTGCTGGGATCTCGAGATCGACGGCCGCGCCCTGGCCCGGCACCTCGGCGTGCCCGCCCCGGCCGACCCCCGCGGGTTCGCCCGGCAGGTCCTGGACCGCTCGCCGCGCGACCCCGCCACCCGCCGGGCCCTGGCGGCTGTCGCGGGCGCGCTCGGCGCGGGCATCGGCGGCCTGGTCAACGTGCACGACCCGGACATGGTCACGCTCGGCGGGCTCGCCGCTCCGCTGCGCGCGGCCGCCCCGGACGTCTTCGGCACCGCCTACACGGACGGGCTCATGGCGTTCCACCGTGGACAGCCGCCGCCGGTGGTCGACGCGGTGCACGGCGACGACGGCGCGCTGCACGGCGCGGCGATCCTCGCGCTGGACCACGTCACCAGCGAGCCGGCGCTGGCCGAGTGGTCAGCGGGCCCGCATTGAGAAGGTGATCGGCGTCGGCGCGCCGCCCTCGGCGAACCCGTCCGCGGTCAGCCCGGCGGCGACGAACGCGCCGAGCAGCTCGGCCAGCGGGAAGTGCATCGCGCCGACTTTGTCGCGCACGCCCTGGCTGGTCCAGGAGTCCCGGCTGTAGCCGCGCTCGCGGTAGCCGGGGCGGATGACGGTGGCGGCCGGGTCGGCGCGGTCGGCGAACGCGCCGCAGAAGCACGGGTGCACGCCGACGTGCACGAAGACGCCGCCGGGCGCGAGCACCCGGCGGACCTCGTGCAGCACGGCCGGGTAGCCGGGCATGTCGGTGTGCACCATCATCGCGATGACCGCGGGCACCGAGGCGTCGGCGAACGGCAGCCGGGTGGCGTCACCCCGCGCCACCGGGAGCCGGCCGGCGGCGTGCCGCAGCATCCCGGCGGAAAGATCCACACCGATGGGCGTACGGCCCAGCCGGCGGACCGCCGCCGCGTACACGCCCGTGCCGCAGCCGATCTCCAGGCAGAGACCCGTGCCCGGGCCGAGCAGCTCGCGCAGCGCGTCGTGCACGCCCAGCGGATCGTCCACACCGGACTGGGGGCGGATGAACTCGGACTCGTACCAGTCGGCGATCTCGTCGTAGGCGGCGCGCGTCATCACCCCATTCAGCCAGCCGCCGGGACGGCCGGTCCAGGCCTTACGCGCTGCGCTGAACGCGGGCACCGGGCGATAATCGCGCGATGGAGCTCAGCACCGCGCGGCTGCTGCTGCGCCCGTTCCGCGCCGACGACCACGCGGCGCTGCATGTGATCGCCGGCGACCCGCAGGTCGTGCGGTGGATGGACTGGGGTCCGAACACGCCGGAGGAGACCGGCGTCTTCCTCACGTACGCCCTGGCGTCGGAGACCGAGACGCCGCGCCGGACCTGGAAGTTCGCGGTGGTCCGCCGGGCGGACCGGGCGCTCATCGGCTCGGCCGAGCTGCACATCGAGAGCCCGGAGCACCGGCGCGGCACGATGGGCTATCTGATCGCCCCGGCGGCCCAGGGCCAGGGGTACGCGACCGAGGCGGCCCGCGCGGTCCTCGACTTCGGCCTGGCCGGCGGTGGCCTGCACCGGATCACCGCGACCTGCGACCCGGAGAACGCCGGCTCGGTCCGGGTGCTGGAGAAGATCGGCATGACCCGCGAAGGCCACCTGCGCGACCACTTCCTGATCCGCGGCGCGTGGCGCGACCGGCTGCTCTACGCCCGGCTGGGTCAGCTGCGGTAGTAGACCCGCAGCTCGTAGCCGTCGCGCTTCTGATGCCAGCCCAGGTCGTCGACGGCGACGACCTCCGGGCGGCCGGCCAGCCAGTTCGCCGCCATGCCGAGCGCGTCGGCCGGCGTCGCGCCGGTGAAAACCCGCCGCCGGGCGAGATCGTCGTTGTGCGCCGGCGCGTGCCGCGGGTAGGTCGGCGCCGTCATCATCGGCTCCGGACCGGTGACCACCGCGGTCGCCCCGACCGCCTCACCGTTGATCACCCCCTGCACGAACCAGTCGTTGATCGACTCGTCGTGCTCGACGGTCCACCCGCTGACCGGCCCGATATCGGCGGCGATGGCCTGCTTGGCGTTGTCCAGCGCGGCGTCCAGGGTGGTGAGCTCGAGATCCTCGCCGTTGTACTCGACCCGATAGTTCACGTTTCCTCCGCGCGTCGACCAGACGATCAGGCGGTGTCTCTACCCAGGCGGGCGCTCTTTCAGTCGGAGACCTCGGCCGGTGCCGGAGTCGGGTTCGCGCAGTGTCGTTGCCTGCGGATGCGATGTGTGCTCTGGTGGCAGTCCGGGCCGCCGGTCGAACCGGTGGCGGGTCGCCGGGAGGTGGGGTCATGGCCGGTTCGAATGTGCACCGACCGGGACCGGGCTGCCGGGTGGCCGGATGAGCGGCTGCGCGACGTCCACCTCCACGTTGCTCTCCTGCGGCCGGGGAGCGCCGGTCGGTTGCTCCGGCGGGTGGAGGGCGGCCACCGGGAACGCACCGGAGCCGATGAGCTCCGGGCCGATGCCGCCCTGCCCGCCGTACCGTGCTGTCCGGCCGTCGCCCACCCGCTGGCCCGGTGTGCCCGGGCCTCCCGGGTCGCGATGGTGAGCCGTCAGGCCGCCTGGTTCTTCAGGGAGCGGGTGACCTCCTCGCGGAGCCGTTCCTGGTCCACGCCGGCCCCGGCCAGGATCTGCACCGCCAGTCCCTGACCCTCGCGCAGGATGCCCAGCATGATGTGCTCGGGCGCGATGAAGTTGTGCTTCAGCCGGAGCGCCTCGCGCAGCGAGAGCTCGAGCACCTTCTTGCTCCGCGGCGAGAACGGGATGTGCCCGCTGGTGCGGGTGCGCGGACGGGCGCGGCGCAGCAGACCGCGGCGCTTCGGGGCCATGGCCAGCGGCAGCCGCAGCGCGCCGGGGCCGAAGTTCTCCTCGATCGCCCGGCGGACCGCCTCCAGGTCGATGCCGATCGCCTTCAGGGCCGCCGCGTCCTCCGCGTCGGTGTCGCTGACCGGGACGCTCGGCTCGGGGCCGGGCCCCACCAGCCGCTGGACCTCGGCCCGGACGAACCGGGCGTCGACCCCCTTGGTGGTCAGCGCGCCGGCCGCGGCGACCGGGCCGGTGGCGTCCGCGAGCAGGGCGATCAGCACATGCTGGGTGCCGATCGGGCTCTGCCGCAGCTCCCGGGCCTCCGCCTGGGCCCGCATCACGGCGTCGCGTGCGGCATGGGTGAATCGCTCGAACATCTCAGCCCTCCCGTGGATCCTGCATGGGCACGCGCCCGGCGTGCTTCTTGTGAACGCCCTGGCGGGTCACCTCGAGGGCGTCCGCGATCTCCTGCCAGGACCAGCCCTTGCGTCGCGCGTTGGCCACCTGGAGGTGCTCCAGGCCCTCCAGGAGGCGGCGCAGCGCCACGACCGCCCGCAGGCCGACCCGAGGATCGGTGCTGCCGGCGGCGGCGGCGAGATCGGTTGCTTCGGTCATGCTGTCAACTTACGTTGACACACCGCCTCTGTCAACTCCGGTTGACAATCAGAGCACAGAGAAGGCGCCGGGCGGACTGCCCGGCGCCTGTCTGGTGGCGGTGACCTACTGGCCGCGGCCGGTCTTCTCCTGGAGCTCGTCGATGCGCTGGGACGCCTCGGCCTTCGTCAGCTCCTCCGGCACGTCCTCGTGGGCCTCGGAGGCCAACGTGTGCAGGTACGACTGCTGGGCGCCGGTCGCCGGTTCGTCTCCGGTGGTCCAGTCGGCCGGATCCTTGATCGTGTTCGACGTCGGATCCTGGTCGGTATTCGCCATGGCCTTGCCTCCTCGAAATCTCGAACAGGCGTGCTACTACCCCCCGAATGTCAACTCCATGCCTGCCGTGGGGGTGAACGACATGCTGAGCTCCACCGGCAGGGCCGCCGGGGCCGCCACCGCGAACGGCACACCCCACGGGTCCAGCAGCTCGGCGTAGCTGCCGAAGCCCATGTCGGTCGGGCCGGAGATGACGTCACCGCCGAGATCGCGGCACGCCCGCATGGTCGCCGAACAGTCGGCCACCTGGAACGCCGCGCGCCACCAGCTGCCGCCGCGGCTCGGGGCCAGGCCGGCCATCGCGTCGTGGGCCGTGGTGATCCACTCGCCGCGGGTGCCGTCGCTGCCGTACTCGTCGCGCAGCAGCCAGCCGAACGCCTGGCCGTAGAACCGGGCCGCGGCCTCCGCGTCGTCGGTGAGCAGCTCCGGGAAGGTCATCGTGCCCGGCTCGCCGCCGACCTGGGCGCCGGTGAAGCCCGCGCTCTCCCAGAGGCCCAGCAGGGCGCCGGCCGGGTCGGCGATCAGCGCCGAGCGTCCGCCGCGGGCCTCGACCGGCTCGCTGACCAGCCGGCCGCCGGCCTCGCGGACCCGGGTGATCGACGCTTCGAGATTGTGCTCGGTCAGGTAGGTGAGCCAGCCGGCGGGCCGGTCGGCGCGGGCGCGGGTCAGCCCGGCCGCGGCCCGGCCACCGAGCTTGAAGCGGTCACCGGCCGGTTCCCAGCCGAACAGCCCGGCGTAGAAGTCCGCCGCGCGGGCCGGATCAGCACTCGCCAGTTCGACCCAGCAGGGTGTCGCCGGCGCAAAGCCCCGAATACGCATCGGCCGCACCTTTCCTGTCGTTCCATCGTGGAATCTCAGCCCGGGGGGAGATGCCGATCACCTTACAGCCATGAATACGCTCTGCCACTACGCCCGGGTTCAATGTCCTAAAAGAACTACGACTTCGCGGCAGGCAGATTACTCATAGTTACGGTGATTACTGAGCGTGGCGCTCCTCGGGCGTCCGGGACCGCTCGTTGTATCGGTCCAGAAGCCGCATCACGGGCGTGACCGCCACGCCGTGCAACACCACGCTCACGACCACGACGAAGGCCACTGTCGCCCATACGACATCCACGGCGGGGAACGTGGCGTGGGTCATCGCGTACGCGAGATAGTAGAACGAGCCGATGCCGCGGATGCCGAACGCCGCGATGACCGCGTGCTCGGCGGTGTGCCCCGGCGCCCCGCGCAGCGACAGGAAGCCGGCCACCGGCCGGATCACGAGGATCAGGGCCAGCCCGGCCAGGGCGGCGGGCCAGGTGAGCGGGCCGAGCAGGCCACCGACCACGGCGCCGCCGAGGAGCAGGAGCAACAGTACGGTGAGCAGCCGCTCGATCTGCTCCGCGAAGTCGTGCAGCACCTGGTGGTACTCGTGCGACCGTTGCGCCGAGCGGATCCCCCGGGCGGCGACGAAGACAGCCAGGAAGCCGTAGCCACCGGCGACCTCGACGAGCCCGTAGGCCAGGAACGTCGCGGCCAGCGCCAGGAAACCCTCGGCGTGGTGGGCCAGCCGCAGGTTGCGGTTGCGGGCCCGGAAGAAGAGCCGGCCCAGGGACCTGCCGATGACCAGGCCACCGGCCACACCGATGAGGATCTTGTAGAACACGTCCTTGAGGGCCCACTCGCCGAGCCAGTCCTCCCCGGTCACGGCGACCGTGGCCAGCGCGATGGCCGCGTACACGAAGGGGAAGGCCAGCCCGTCGTTGAGGCCCGCTTCCGAGGTCAGCGCGAACCGCACCTCGTCCTCGGAATCCTCCTCGTCGGTCGGCTCGCCGACCTGGACGTCCGCGGCCAGCACCGGGTCGGTCGGGGCCAGGGCTGCGCCGAGCAGCAGCGCGGTGGCCGGCACCAGTCCGGCCCACCACCAGCCGGCCAGGGCGACCGCCGCGATGGTGACGGGCATCGCGACGGCCAGCAGCCGCCACGTCGACGACCACCGGCGCCCGGTCAGCGGCCGGTCGATCTTGAGGCCGGCGCCCATCAGGGCGACGATGACGCACACCTCGGTGAGATGCTCGGTGAGCTTCGGATGGGCGAGCGGGTCGGCCGCCGGCAGCCCGAGCGGGAGGGCGAAGACCACCATCCCGAGGGCCAGGAAGACGATCGGCATGGACAGGGGACGGCGTTCGAGGACCCGAGGCAGGATTCCGGCCAGCAGGGCGCCCACACCGAGCAGGGCGAAGAGGAGGTCGGACAGCTGCACCGCTCTGCACTGCCCGTAGCGCGGGCAAAACATGCCGTCGCCGGGGTGATTGTCGGCACCGCGCCGGGGTATGCGGCCGCCATGACTGGCAGAGACGTGAACCATCCGCGGGTGGCGGTGGTGACCGGGTCCGAGTCCGGCATCGGCCGGGCGGTGGCGGTCGCCCTGGCCGCGGACGGCTACGACGTGGGCATCACCAGCCACCGCGACGCCGGGCAGGCGCAGCGCACGGCCGACGAGGTCCGCAAGGCCGGCCGCCGCGCCGAGATCCGCGACCTCGACCTGACCCGGCTCCCGCAGGCGGCGGACGTCATCGACGAGCTGGCGGACGCGCTCGGCGGCCTCGGCGTGCTGGTCAACTGCGCCGGCACCGGCACGACGACCCCGGTGCTGGACACCGATTGGGACGAATGGCGCCAGGTGCTCGCGGTCGACCTCGACGGGCCGTTCCTGTGCGCCCAGCGGGCCGGCCGCCGGATGGTGCAGGCGGGCCGCGGCGGCCGCATCATCAACATCACCAGCGTGCACGAGACAGCGCCACGGGTCGGTGCGGGAGCGTACTGCGCGGCCAAGGGCGGCCTGGGCCTGCTGACCCGGGTCCTGGCCCTGGAGCTGGCGGAACACGGCATCACGGTGAACTCGGTGGCGCCGGGGGAGATCGCCACCCCGATGACGGGTCAGGAGGACGTCGATCCGACCGGGGTCGACCGGCCCGGCGTGCCGCTGGGCCGGCCGGGCGATGCCCGCGAGGTGGCGGCGGTGGTGGCCTTCCTGGCCGGGCCGGACGTGACGTACGTGACCGGGGCCTCGTGGCCGGTCGACGGCGGGATGCTGAACATGGGGCCGCAGGCCGGCTCCCACCTGACCAGCGACGACTGGCGCCGGCCGTAGCGCGGAGCCGTGGGTCCCGGACCGGTCCGTCGACCGGGCGGGCGGGTCCGGGCGGTCCCGCGTGGGACGATGACGGCGACCGGAGCGGCGGGCGGAGAACGCGATGACGAATTCCGAACAGCGGCGGCTGCGCCGCAGCGCGGCCCAGCACGGCATCGCGGTCGTGGTGTTCGCGATGCTCGCCCTGTCCGGCGTCGGCGCCGCCGGCCCGGGCCGGTACGGGATGGCCGTGCCCTTCCTCGTGATCGGTGTCGCCGGCTCAGCCGGCGCCGCGGCCCTCGCCGTGGCCGTGTGGCGACTGCAGCGCGTTCCGGCCGGCGCGGGAATTCGCCCCGCCACGAACGCGGCGGCGCAGCGGACCGTCCGCCTCGCGATGGCTGCCGCCGCCTTGGTAGCCCTGATCGCCGGGGTGCTGCTGGCGCCGCAGGGCATGGATCGGGACTTCGTCATCTCGGTGGCGGCCGGGCTGGCCGTCGCGTTGGCGTTGTTCTCGCTGTTCGCGGGGGACCGCTCGCGGACCACGGAACCCCGCGCGTGACTGCGCTGAGCTATGCCTGCTTCGGCAGCTCGGCGATCGGCGAGTTCTCCAGGTCCCGCAGCAGCTCCGCCGGGTCCTTGTAGGTCGCGACGGCACCGGCCCTCTTCAGCTCCGCCGCGCTGGTGCCGCCGCAGGCCAGGCCGATGCACGGGATGTCGAGCTTCGCCGCCGCCTTGACGTCCCAGACCGCGTCCCCGACGAAGACCGACTGCCGGCGGTCGACCCCCGACTGGTCCAGCGCCGCCTCGAGGATGTCCGGCGCCGGCTTGCTCTGCTTCGCGTCCGACGACGAGGTTGCCGCTGTGATCGCTTCCTCGGCGTCGATGACCTTGCGGAGGATGTTCAGTTCCGCCTCCTTGGCGGACGAGGCCAGAACGACGGCCAGGCCTCGTCCGGCGCAGGCGCGCAGCAGGTCCCCGGCGCCGGGCAGTGGACGCAGACGCTCCCACCAGGCGCCGTAGAGGATGTCGTGCGCGGTGGTCATCTGGTCGTCCGCGCCCTTGTCCCGGTCGGTGCCGAGCAGATGGTCGATGATCTTGTCCGAGCCCATGCCGATGCCGCGGTGGATCTCCGCCATCGGCACGTCGTGGTCGAACTGGCGCAACGCCTCCCACCATGCCACCGCGTGCAGGTACGTGGTGTCGACCAAGGTGCCGTCGACGTCGAAGAGGACCCCGGATTTCGCTGTCATACCCGGGCGTTTACCCCGTGCGGCGCCGGCAAACTCCGACAGGCGGGATCAGCGCGGCGGGATCAGCATCTCGAACCAGACCGTGGAGCCGCGCACCGTCGGGTCCGTGCCCCAGGTGTCGCTCAGCTCCTCGATCAGACCCAGCCCCCGGCCCCGGCTGCTCAGGGCGTCCGTCCGGGCCCGGGTCACGCTGCCGCGCGTGCCCGTGTCGGCCACCGACACCAGCAGGCGCTCCGCACTCAGGTCGATGTGCACCTGGGCCGGGGTGCCCGCGTGCAGCAGCGCGTTGGTGGTCAGCTCGCTGGTGCACAGGATGGCCGCACCGATCACCGGCTCCGGCACCGACCACTCCCGCAGCCGGGTCGACATCCACTGCCGCACCCGGCTCGGACCGGTCGGCTCGGCCGGGACCAGCATCGTGGCCGAACGGCTCAGCGTCACCGCCCGTTCCACGGCCAGCACCGCCACGTCGTCGTCGGTGCTGCCCGACACGGCCGCCGTCGCCAGCGAGCACAGGTTGCGCGGGTCACCACTGGTCGCCCCGGCCGCGGCGGCCACCAGGTCGGCCAGGCCCGCGCTCAGCGGCCGGTCCCGGCGCTCCACGACGCCGTCGCTGAACATCAGGATCGAGTCGCCCGGCTCCAGCTGCAGCACCGTCGTCCGCCAGTGGCCGCCCAGCCCGAGCGGCGCGCCCGGCGGCACCTGGACGAGCTCGGCGCCGGCCGGGCCG